>JBBSPO010000074.1:0-14356 GCA_038258695.1 Gemmatimonadales bacterium
AACCGTCGTACCGATCGCGCGGGTGACTTTGACGGTTATGCCAATTGTTGCGGCGGACAACGCTTCTCCCAAACCGACGAGGCCGTGAATCTTTGTGTGCAGGTGTCCCGCCTGCATGAAGCAACGCAACCGCTTCCAACCGGCGAGATACCTGCACCAAAACACGACGCGTCCGCGAGAATGAACCGTGAGTGCACTTCGCCCTCGCTGACACGTCGAGCTGGTGATTGCTGCCCAGAATCGAGACGCGTGCAAGAACGAAGACGCTCGCCAGAGCGAAGGCCGTTGCCGCTACCCGTTGCAGAACTGCGCTGGTCATTGACATGCACCTCGCGAAAAATCGGGTTGATCCGCCGTTACCGGCGCCGCTGGTTCCACAACAACAATAACTCCCGCTCACGCTCCCGCGTCAGCCCCGCCGCTCGCTTCTCCCGCTCAGCGGCGGGCCGCGACTTGTCCCACTCAACGGTATCGCGCGCCGTGTCCGCCAACGGTCGGTACGTCAATCCTGCGGCCACTGCTTTTGCGACATCTACGTACATCAGCGGGTCACCCGGCGCCCACGCCGGCAGCTCGCTCCAGATCGCTACCTTTTGCTCGGCCAGAAACTGTTCGTTCACCCACGTAAAACTCACCGGTGACGACGTCACGGCTCGGCAGCCGGCCAACATCTCCGCAAACGTCATCCGGGTTGCGGGTCCGGTCGCGTTGAAGTCGCCCAGAGTGCCCGCTTCGGCCAGACGCACAATCCACTCCGGGAGATCACGCTGGTCGATGAGTTGCGACGAATGCATCGGATTGCCCGGTGCGAGAACTTCACCACCTTCGTCCACGCGCACCGGCCAGTACGTCCAACGATCGGTGGGATCGGTGGGACCAACAATGAGCCCCGGCCGCACGACAGTTGCACGACCTTTGAACACGTCGTGCACGATGTTTTCGGACAACGACTTGGTGAGTCCGTATGGTGCCTCGTCGCCGTCTTTCCAGTTTGCGGGTGGCACGTGGCGATCATAGTCTTCCTGGACCGGCTGCATGCGCACGTCGCCCGCCGAGGCGTAGCTCATGGACGGCGTACGGTACGCCGAGATGGACGAGACAAACAGATAGTGATCGGTGGAATTCCGCAACGCTTTCGTGCTGCGCTGCACCCAGCGATAGTCGCGCGCGTTGTTGTCGAGCACCGCATCCCACTTGCGGCTGGACAACATCGTGAGCTCCCCTTCCCGGTCGGCGATGATGTGCTCCACGCCATCAACCTGCGTAGCGCTCCGCCCACGTGTCAGAATGGTGACCTCGTGGCCACGCGCGAGCGCATACTTGACCGTGTTGGGACCAATGAATCCGGTGCCACCTAGGATCAGCAGCTTTTTTGCGGCGCCGCTATGGGCCGGGGAGTGGCCAGACGTTGCAGGCTCCGGTGCGTGCGCGATCGCCCCCCCCCGCCCTGGAAGAAGTGCGAGCCCTGCGCCAAACATGGCACCAGTGCGGAGGAAGTCTCGTCGGGAGGCAGTCATGGGTAGCCGGGCTGAGAGTGCGGCTCGCTGACTTTCAGCCATGCACTCGGGTGAGAAAGGGAGTCGACGTGCAATAATACGGTCCCGCATCTCTTTTTGGGCGACGCCAGGCAAGCGGTGATCACGCACCGGGAGCTCGCCATCACTTCCCCTACGGGCAATACCACACTCCCCCCTGAGTATAACGGCGCCCCCAAACACGTCCGTCACGCATCAGTATGGCACGTTCCGCCCGATCGGGGTATGGATGTCCCAGAGCCGTTCACGTATGGTTGTGTGTCTCCGCATTAGCGCGGCCCGGTTGTGCGGGTTCGGACGCGACGCTGAGTTAACTCCTGTTTGAGGGAAGTGCGAGTGGTGCAGCATATTTGCAAATGACAACCGGGCTGGCTGAACTGCGCTCCAGCGATGAGGCGTTGGTCACCGTGCTGTCTGGTGACTGGTCGTTGGAGGATCAAACACCGCGTTTTGATTCGTTGGTAGACGGCAATGCCGCGTCAGCGAAGTCGGTCAGGGTGCTCACGTTCGATAGTCAGAGCCTTGGCACATGGGACAGTAGTTTGCTGGTCTTCCTGGAGCAGGCTCAAGCGTACTGCAACGCACAGGACCTTGAGCTCGATCAATCCGGACTGCCGGAACAGGTCAGCCGTCTGCTCACACTTTCCCGGGCGGTGCCGGAACGGGAAGCGACCGTTGACGATCCGGCGAAGCCATCGCTGATTGCGCGGATTGGACAGGGCAGCATCAATATCTGGACGGACGTCGAATCGACCATCACCTTCGCCGGTCAGGTTGCCATTGCCGCTGCGCAACTGCCAACAGGCAAGGTGCCCATGCGTTGGCGCGAGTTCTGGGTGGTGGTGCAGTCCAACAGCTCCGGTGCACTACCCATTGTCACGCTGATTGCGTTGCTGGTTGGTGTGATCATCGCCTTTCTGGGTGTGGTGGTGCTCGAACGTTTCGGCGCCGGCTACTACACCTCGTATCTGGTTGGCTTTGGCATGCTGCGTGAAATGGGCGCCCTGATGACCGGCATTATCATGGCCGGCCGAACGGGCGCTGGATTCGCGGCCGAACTCGGCAGCATGAAAATCACCGAAGAAATCGACGCCTTTGTCACACTGGGAATATCACCTGTTGAACATCTGGTACTGCCTCGCATGCTCGGTATCTTTTTCATGATGCCGTTGCTCACGCTCTACGCTGACTTTGTGGGCATTGTCGGCGGCATGGTGGTGTCCATCTCACTGCTCGATCTGTCCGCCCAGCAGTTCATTGGTGGCTTGCTGTACGTAATGACACTTGCCGACGCACTGCTCGGTGTATTCAAAGGGCTGATCTTTGGGCTCATCATCGGTTTCTCTGGTTGCCTGCGCGGACTGCAAACGGGAAGCGACGCGGGCGCGGTTGGACGCGCGGCCACCTCAGCCGTGGTGCTCGGCATCACCCTCATCATTCTGGCCAATGCCATCATTGACTGGCTCGCGGCGCTGCTCGATATATGACCGCCGACACAATGGCAGCCATCGAGGTGCGCAATCTGACCATGCGATATGGGGACCTCGTGATCATGAACGATCTCAACTTCTCCATTCAGCGTGGTGAAGTGTTTGTCATCATGGGTGGCAGCGGCAGCGGCAAGAGCACGCTGCTCAAACACCTGATCGGACTGAAGGCACCGTCCGAAGGCACGATTCTCTTTGACGGCGAAGATTTCAGCGCCGCTGATGAGTCGCACCGAAGGAAAGTATTGCGACGCATGGGTGTACTGTACCAGAATGGCGCGCTCTGGAGCGGGCTCACACTCCAGGAAAACATCGCATTGCCATTGGAGCAGTTTACCGGGCTCAACGAGCGTGCTATCGCCGAGGTGGTGTCGCTCAAGCTGGCGCTGGTAGGTTTGCGCGGATTCGAATCGTTCTATCCGTCGGCCATCAGTGGCGGCATGCGTAAACGCGCGGCACTCGCACGTGCGATTGCGCTCGACCCCGAAGTGCTGTTTTTCGATGAGCCATCGTCTGGTCTTGATCCGATCAGCGCCAGCCGGCTCGATGACCTGATTGTTGAACTGAAGGCGAGTTTTGGCACCACGATTGTGGTGGTCACGCACGATCTGGAAAGCATTTTCCGCATTGCGGATCGTGCGCTCTTTCTTGATATCACCGAAAAAACAATGACAGCACTTGGGCCACCGGCCGAGCTGCGAGACAATCCTCCGAGTGACGAAGTGCATCGGTTTCTGACGCGAAGTAGCGAAGGGCTCTCATGAGCCAACGTGCGAATCCAACCCGTATCGGGTTGTTCATGGTGGGTGCACTGGCACTCGCGGTGTTGGCAGTCGCCATGCTGGCCTCCAACGCGTGGTTGGAGCGCCGCACCGTGTTCATTGCCTTCTTCCCGGAATCGGTGAACGGACTGGAGAACGGCGCGCCCGTCAAGTTTCAGGGTGTGCCCGTTGGCTCGGTCACGGATATCCTCATCGAGATCAATCAGCAGGACAAAACATTTCAGGTCCCGGTGAAGTTTGATATTGACCTTCCACGGTTGACCACCCATCTCGGCACGTACGTGAATCTGGCCGACACTGTTGTGCTTCGACAGCAGATCGAGAACGGCCTGCGGGCGCAGCTGCAGATGGAGAGCATCGTGACCGGCTTGCTATATGTCGAGCTCGCGTATCGCAGCGACTCCGCGTCGGCGCGCCTGGCCAGCACGAGCAGCGATCTGCCCGAAATCCCAACCACGCCGTCGCTCATGGCGGCGCTTGGTGGTGGCGCCGGCAGCATTCTCTCTGAAGTGCTCGGCATTCTCAATCGCGTCAGTGACATGCTGTCGGATGTGAATACGGCAGAGATCAATCGTGCGGTCGTGCAATCAGCCAACGCTATTGAAGAGCTGGTCAGATCTCCCGAGATCAAAGCGGTGCTGCGCGAGATGCCCGGCGTCACAAAACAACTCAACGAAACCATGGCCGAGGTCGAGCGGCTGGCCACACGGGCGGAAGCGGCCATCGATCCCATGCAAACGCAAATCACTGGAGCGTCTACGGAGGCGATTGCGACCTTGCAAGCGCTACGCAAAACTCTCGACGAAACGCACGGGCTGTTGTCGGCTGACGCCGGTCCGGGCTACGCGCTGCAAGGTGCGCTCACCAGCCTGCGCGAGGCCGCCGATGCGCTGCGGATTCTGATTACATCGCTTGAACAGAATCCCGACATGCTATTGCGCGGCAAGAATCCGCCACCGAACTGACGTGCACCCAATAACGCCTTGTCCCATGCGAACCACCCGATTACTCGCTGTACTGCCGCTGTTTGCGCTGGCCGGCTGTTTCAGTCTTTCACGTAACGCGCCACCGGTACAGCAGTACGTGCTCAGCGGTGCGCGCACTCCAATCCAGGCCGCTGCATCGAACGCCACCGGTCTGTCAGTCGGCATCAGGCGTCTCGATCTGGCACCGTATTTGTCAACGCCATTTATTGTGGTGCGGCGCGGCGAGCACGCGATCGAGACGTCAGCCTTTCATCGATGGGGAGAGGACCTGGGCGAAGGCATCAATCACACAGTGGCGGCGCATCTCGCGAACGCGGCCCCGGTGAGATATGTCAACATCGCGCCGTGGGCCGCCCGTACGCAGCATGACTATCTCGTGCAGCTGCATGTTTTGCGATTTGAGGGTGTCGCTGATTCTGCCGCCACAACCGCCGGGGTACATGTGGTCACTACGTGGGACATTATCCGACCGCTCGACGGTACGCTGCTCGTGCGCGGAAACACGGCGTACCGGGGTGGAGGATTTCCGGTTGGCGAGTACGACGCGATGGTGGGGGAACTCAACACCGCGTTGGCCCAGGTTGCGAGCGACATTCGCGCCTGTTTCGCACGGTTTGGCGCAGATACATTGCCGCCAACTTCGTGTCCGTAATGGTGTAGTAACTCTCTGCAGTCTTTCCCCACACTATACAAGAGAGTTTGCTCATGAATAATACAGACACCCAACACTCACGCGCCGAAAACATCACCAAGATTGGCGAACTCATCAAGGACATTCGCATTGCGATGTTGGGCACCATTGATCAACGCGGCTGGCCGAACAGTCGGCCAATGGCCACGCAGGGTGATGATTTTAACGGAACGCTGTGGTTCTTCACCGACCGCAACTCGCCCAAGGTGCACGATGTGGCGAACAATCCGCATGTGAATGTCGTGTATATGAAGAGCGGGAGCGAGAGCTACTTGTCGCTGATTGGCACGGCCGAGGTGGACAATGATCGGGATCGTATGCGTTCGCTCTGGAGCCCGTGGATGAAGGCGTGGTTTGACAGCGCCGAAGATCCTGACCTGTGCCTGCTGCGCGTATCGGTGGACGAAGGCGAATACTGGGACACGCCCGGCGGCAAGGTGGCGTCACTCTTTTCGCTGGTAAAGGGCGCGATCACGGGTGATGCTGGTGATATGGAATCGGACCACGGTCGCGTGAAGCTGTAGTCTGAAGCGGATAACTCAGGCGTTATTCCCGTAGCTCGCCGCGCGGCAGTGTCCTGTCTCATTTCGGTCCAGAGCAGTACTTTTCCCGCGCGGTGACTGTGTGCGATCCGCCTTCATGCTTGCAGCTTGAAGTCTGTTCAATACCTGAGCGGTGTTCGATCATGCGTTATCTGACGGGGACGTTCGCGTTTTCGCGCGTACTGATACTACGCCTGAGCCGGCTGCTTGGCACGGTCGTACTCTGCGTGCTCGTCGGGTGCACTCAGACGGACAACAACGGCGGCTACGCGGTTGATTTCTTCGACGATTTTGATCGCTTCGAACCACAGAACTGGCAAGACCAGCTGCTGTGGGTGAACGACGAACAGCAATGTTACGTACGCGATGGTGCGCATGGCACACGTGTGGTTAGCGACGGGACACTCAAGCTGCGCGTCGTGGATCTGGGTGAGCCCGCTGACTGTGACAACGTTGACAAGGGCGGAAAGCAGCACCCGCCCACGCAATACGCAGCCGGTCGCATCGCGTCAAAGAACAGGCAGGAGTTTGTGAAGGGACGCTGGACCGCACGGCTGCGCGTGCAAGGTAGCGGGCAGGCGGGCATGTTCCCTGCCTGGTGGCTGCTGGGCGCCCGCAACAACGAACCACCGGTGCAGGACGCCGATGAAAACGTCTGCTGGCCGATGACTGGATCGGGCGAGATCGATATTTTCGAACATCACAGCGACGGTGGTCCCGATCACTATGCGGCCCGGGCAATTAAGAGTCTCGGGGTGTGCGGTGGTGGCGACTGGCAGGCGCTCATGCACGTGCAGGAAGCTACCCTCGCCGACTACCACGAGTACGCAGTGGAGTGGGATGGTAGCGACCTGCTGTTCCTGCTCGATGGCGTGGAGATTTACCGCAGCGTCGGACAGGGTGATCAGTTTCCTGAACCGCTGTTTGCGATTCTGAACTTTGCCAAGATCAACACTTCACCCATGACGTCGCCGATGTGGACCATGGAGGTTGATTGGGTGAAACACGAGCGGCGACGCTGAGCGACGTGAGCACATCACAAGCCGCAGGCCGGTGTGTGCCCAGAGCGTGTTTGACGGCGGACCTACAACCTCATTTGGCCGTCCAGACGTGATCGCGCGTCATCCAGCACACGACGCAGCTCAAGCGCACGTGCACGGTCATTACCTCGCGATGGTGTGAGTGACGCACGAAGCCGTCGCTGCAGGTCGGTGGGCAACGACGCCAGCTCGAGTGCCAGCAGGCCCGTCACTGCAACCTCGTAAATCGCAACCGTGGCGTCGGACTGCCCATTGTTGTACAACGGCGCGCCACGATCAATGGCGTAGTCAATCAATGTGGCGGCGGTGTTATTGGACGCCGGATTGTGGGATGCTGAACCATTGGCGGGCGGCAGCAGCACGCGGTCAATCACGTGCACCAGTCCGTTGCTGGCCGGAATGTCGGCGATGCGAACGGTGGCGTCATTGATCCGCAACTGGTCGTTGCGCTGCGAAATCCTGATTGCCGGTCCGGCGACAGTTTTGGCGCTTTGCAGATTGCGCGCCTGCGCCGCTGTTACACGTCCGGCTACCACGTGATAGGTGAGGATAGTACGCAGCTGCTCACGGTTTTCTGGCTTGAGCAGATCACGTACCGTAGTGTTGGGCAAAAGTGCAAACGCCTCGTCAGTGGGTGCAAACAGCGTAAAGGGTCCGGTCCCCAGCAGGGTGCGCGTGAGACCTGCGGCTTCAACGGCGGCGAGCAGGGTGCCAAACTGTCCAGCGTTTTGTGCCACGGCCGGAATGCTGGGCAATGCGCTGCGCGCCGGATGCTGCGCCAGCAGCGGTGCACTGAGTGCGGTGGCAATCACCAGCGCGAGCGCTGGCCGGAAAGTGGCGGCGGAGGCGTAACGAGACATGGACAAACTCCGTATCAAGCAGTGAACAGAAAGACAGCAACGCAGTCGCGTCACGGAACCGTTCGCTTGTACCGCCCGGTTCAGATGCAGTGGTGCGCAGCAGTTTGGCGGGTGCATCCAGATGGCGGTCGGCGACGAACACTCCTGTGTGAACGCCTTCTTTCCCGACTGCGGGCCTCAATCAACAACCACCGTATGGATTTGCCCGCTGACCTGTTGCCTGCTCACGAACAACCTGACCGCGCGGTCCACAGCCCATCGCGCGCGCATCTTGCTTTGGTGAACGGCAATCACTCAACGCCAACAGCCGCGTCGGACGCCCACAGGCAACGGACTCCACTCTTGCCTCGCATTGCCGCCGGCGACGAGCTCGCGGTGCGTGAGTGCGTCGCCTGTTATGGTCCACTGATCTGGGCACTTGTGCGCCGCTGGTCGCCCGACCTGCGTGACGCGGAAGACGCGGTGCAGGATGTATTCGTGGACTTGTGGCGCAGCGCCGCACGGTACGATGCGAGCAGGGCGAGCGAAGCCGGCTTTGTCGCCATGATCACACGGCGCCGACTTATTGATCGACTGCGGAAGCGTCAGCGAGCGATCGAGTTCGAACCGCTGCCTGACAACTTCGATATCGCGCAGGATGATGAAGTGGAAGTAGACCGCGAGTTGCGCGTAGAACGAGCGCACGAGGCGCTGCGAGCCCTTCCTGCCGCGCAGCGCACCATGCTTGAGCTGTCGCTCTTGCACGGACGCACCCACGATGAAATCGCGCGGGAAACCAATACGCCGCTTGGCACGGTGAAATCACACATTCGCCGTGGCCTGCAGCGCGCACGCACTTTGCTGGCGGACCCTGCAGCTCAGGCCCACGCAACACCGACTATGGACAACGAAACATGACCGACGAAGGCGCTGAAAACCGGGATCTTGCATCAGATTCCTTTGACGACAACGATACGCGACCTGAAATGCCGGAGTTGATGCTTGGCGAACTGACAGCTGCGATTGCTGCTGATTCGCGCAGTGCCCTCGATGCAGTGCCGGACGCAGTTGCCGAACGCGCGATTGTCGTTGGTGAGGCGATGGTGCGCGCCAGCCGGTTGCCTGTTGCATCGTCACGTACACCCAGGGCACCGTCCCGCGCGCGTTCAATCCTTCTGGGAGGCGGATGGCTGGCCGCAGCAGCCATGTTGGCCGTCTTGGCGGGCACACCCCGAGGTGGAGCAAATGCGCCGGCTGCGCTTGGGACGTTGGCCCTGCGCGACTCGCTGCTGGCTTCTGATTCCAGTCTGCTGCAGCTGTCGTGGTTGGCCACCGCAGACTCGAACGCGGTCGGTGCGACTGGCGATGTCACATGGAGTGCGCGCGCGCAGCACGGAGTCATGCGCATTGCGGGCCTGGCCGTCAATGATCCTGCGCGCTGGCAATATCAGCTGTGGATTTTTGATCGCAACCGGGACGAACGGTATCCGGTTGACGGCGGTGTGTTCAATATCCCGGGCGGCGAGGGGGAAGTCTTCATTCCCATCAATCCAAACATACCTGTGAGCGATGCCACACTGTTCGCCGTCACCGTGGAACCCGCGGGCGGTGTCGTGGTGTCTTCGCGGGAACGGATTGTGCTCACGGCAGGACTGTAGCGCGCCGTCGGGCGATTGTTCCCGGCACGTGTTCGTCTTACCCCCGTGCGCGAAGGCACGTGACGCCCTAATGTGTGTGATGGCCAAGATCTGTCCGACCTGCGCAGCCACCTTTCCAGCATCTCAGGCGTTTTGCCCCAGCGACGGTACCGCGCTGCGGTCAGACATGCCAGGCGACGCCATTGTCGGCACAGTGGTAGCGGAACGCTATCTGGTGACCGAGCTGCTTGGCGAAGGCGGCATGGGCAAGGTATATCTGGCGCAGCATGTGAAGCTGCCGCGTCGTGCTGCGCTCAAGGTGTTGCACCAGAATATGGTGCGCGACGCCGATGCGTTGGCGCGATTCAACCGCGAGGCGACAAACGCCAGCAAAATCGATCACGAGCGCGTGGCCCGCGTCTTCGACTTTGGTGAGACCGCAACAGGGCTTGTGTATCTGGCCATGGAGTATGTGGACGGTCGCACGCTCAAGCAGGCGCTGGCGGAAGACGGTCCAATGTCCCTCTCGCGCACCGCCACACTGGTGCGCCAGATCGCTGATGGTCTCGACGCGGCACATCGCTCAGGCATTGTGCACCGGGATCTCAAGCCGGACAACATTCTGGTTGCCAAAACCGCCGCCGGCGGTGATGCGTGCAAGGTGGTGGACTTTGGTATCGCCAAAGCACTGGGATCGGGGGAGCGCTCACTCACCCGCACGGGGTTCGTGGTGGGAACGCCGGAGTACATGAGTCCGGAGCAGCTGCTGGGCGAACCCATTGATCATCGCAGCGACGTCTACGCACTGGCGCTGCTGGGATATCAGTGTCTGACCGGCGTCACGCCTTTTGACAGTCGGACGCCCGATCGTGGTCTCATGGCGCGCCTGGCCAACGAGCCGCGCTCGCTGGTCACCGTTCGGCCCGACAAGCAATGGCCGGTCGAACTGCAGGCAGCCCTCAACAAGGGCATGGCACGGGATCGCGAGCGGCGCTATCGAACGGCCGGCATGTTTGCCGAAGCGTTTGAGCGAGCCGCGCTTTCGCGCAACATGGTGCAAGCGGACACACCAGACAGCGCGACGGCTCCACCTGCGTCATCGCGAGCGGCCAAGGCGTCAAAAGTCAAAGCCGCACGGACGCCTGGTGCCGCCTCCAAATCTGCGGCCAGCGCACCTGCGCCTGGCGCGGCCTCAGCTCCCGTGGCCGCTGCACCGCCCGCGCCGTGGCTCGCAACGCCCCCTGCCGCGTACGCCCCGCCGCCACATCCGCACATGCCCGTGGCGCCAGCTGCGCAGCCTGCTCAGATGCTGTCTGTCGCTCCGTCCCGGCGCCGGTGGCTGCCCTCACTGCCGCACCTGCCCATCATGCGTTGGGCCGGCACTGCGCTGCTGCTCTGGTTTGTCTGGCTGGTGTATTCCGAGGGCAGTGTGCGTCGTGCGGTGCGCCGAGCAACAGCCGTGGCGCGCTCGGTTGAGTCGGACGCCCGGAGACTGCTGTCTGACCCGTCGCCCAGAGCACGTGCACCCGCGTCGGCTCCGGCTGCAGCCCCTGCTGCGGATCCAACGTCAGCGCCTGACGCGGCTCCGGCAGCAGCGTCGCCACCCGTTCCAGCACCAACACCAGACTCGACCAACCGTGCAGGGACCCCTTCTTCGCCCTGACACGTTTGCTCTACGTGAGCGACGGTGCATCGCTGGTAAGTCGGTGGTGAAGCATTCGTGCATCGATTGCGAGTCTGTTCTGAAACCGTTCTGAGTCTACTCAAACATCGCGGCACTCTGTCGTGCCGCACTTACGCCTTTATCTGACGAGTGCTTCATGCGTTATCGGATTGTATCTGGCCTGGCCCTGTTGTTCACTGTTGCGTGCACTGATAGTGCTGCCAACAACGGCTCTGAAAACGGTGCTGGCATTCTCGCAGACGCGACCACACAAGGGTCGGCGACCGGTCCACGATCGGCTGGTGAGACTAGCACGCTCAATGGCACGCTGCGCGAACAACTCCCGGTCGCACCGTATGTGTACGTGCGCCTTGAGACGGCCGACGGAGAAATCTGGGCCGCCGTGAATGAGGCACCGCTTACGTTGGGCCAGCCTGTCACGGTCTACAACGCCTTTGCCATGGATCAGTTTGAGTCACAAACACTCGGCCGCACCTTTGATCGCATCTACTTTGGTTCGCTTGTACCGGTCAGCGCACCCGCGACAGAGACCGACCTCGCGCACGGTTCAGGTGCGGTCCCCGCAACGCCGCAGGAAGCTTACGTCAACGTAGGCAGCATTAAGCGAGCGACCGGCGACAATGCGCGAGCGATCAATGAGTTGTGGAGTGAAAAGGCGCAGCTTGATGGTGCAACAGTGACCGTGCGCGGCGTGGTGGTGAAATACAACGCCGCGGTGATGGGGAAAAACTGGATCCACCTGCAGGATGGCAGTGGTGATGCGACGCTGGGAACGCACGATCTCGCGGTGACATCGTCAGCCGAAACAGCAGTTGGCGACACGGTGACCATTACTGGTGTTGTGCGTACCAATCAGGATCTGGGTGCCGGATACGTGTACACATTGCTTGTGGAGCAAGCAACGCTCACCAAGCGCTGATCGGTGAAGCCGTGAATCAGGGCACCGGCGGCGCTTCGGTGTTCACAGGCGTTACAAGCGTGCGCCCGGTGCCACTCATGAGCGCATCAATGAGCGCGGAGGCCTCAAGGCTTGTTGCGGGTGCCTGCAATCGAAAAAACTCTTCGTTCAGCAATGCAGAAATGCGATTCTGCCCGCGGTCGAGCGACAGCATGACGGTATCGCGCGTGTCGAGCACGGCCGCCTGATTGGCCGGGAGCGAAGAACCACCTTCTTCCAGGCCACGGCGCTGAATGTCATCGAACACCAGCGTCATCAGTCGCCGAGCCTCGGCAAAGCTACCGCGTTCGGCCAGCACCGCTGCGGCCCCGGTATGCGCAGCCAGCGTCTGCAGGACAAGTGCGTGCTCCGTGCGTGCGATCTGACGTTCACGCGACTGCAGCGAGATCAGTAGCCAGATCACACCAACAAGCACAAGCAGGCCGAAAACCCCCACGTACTTGGCAGGCACGAGCATGGGAGGCTTGGAACTGGGTGGGACAGTTTTGGGCGACGCAGTTGGAGCGGAATCGCTCACGGTGTTCTCCAGCGCTGAAGGCAGTTGCTCAATGATACCCATTGTAAGATACAGCGCTCAAACGTTTTTGGGTGCCGTATGTCAATAGTGTTGCGAGGTCGACAGGAGGCACTGCGGCGTGCAAGGCCGCGCTCGCCCACTACAGACCGCATCCCCAGCGACGAACCATTAGACGTGTACCCGTAGCTCCACGCGCACGGAATCGGCATCAGCGTCCAACACCCGCGCCACTGCAGCCCGGTCGAGCTGCACGACGGTCTCTGGTCGTGTTGGCGCGCGCAACTCCAGCTCGCGCCATCCGTGCGCATCGGCGCGCGCCACCGCGAGTCGGGCGCCAGGTGTCTGCAACGTAAGTAGTGCCGCGAGTTCCGTCTCCCAAACTTCAGGGATCGCGGGATCGAGTGACAGCGCGAATGGCGCGCTGGCAGTGTGCGCTCGTTGCGCCTGACTGAGCGTAAGGCGCCAGCGACCGCGCACGACATTGATTTCCTGGCCCACCGAGAAACGCGCTTCGCCCGCCCACTGGTGTTCATGCAACGCGCGCGCGCGAGCACGTGCGGACGCTTGTACGGCGTCCTGCACGTCGTCAACGCCAAGTGGCGATGGACGCAACCGCCCACCACGGGCGCGCTGGCCGGCACTGCGCAGTGTGAGACGCGGTGGCCAGGCACTGAGCAGCAGCACGAGCAATGACGTAAGGAGCCGAGGCATTGCCGTAAGCTACTCGGATGCGAGCGTGTGAAGCGGCTCGCTGCGCCACCCCGTTGCGTAGTTTCATGGAAGCCCAGGTCCTGCAGTTGTCTCGAGACGTGTGTCCGAATGAAGCATCTCAAAGCGTGGTTCACGCTCGTTGTCACGATCACGTTCGTGGCGTCGCCGGCGTTCACTTCTCCGTTCAGTGGGTTCCAGGCCGATCAGTTGCCAATCCCGCAGATCAATCCGCCGGTGCAACCGGCTGGTTACGCGTTCTCGATTTGGGGACTCATTTACGGCTGGTTGGTGGTGTCAGCGGTGTACGGCGTGCTCAGGCGTCGAACGGATGTTTCGTGGGACGCGGTGCGGACGTGGCTGGCCGCCAGTCTCGCCCTCGGCACTCCGTGGCTGGCTGTCGCCAATCGCAGTGCCATTTGGGCTACGGTGCTGATCTTCGCCATGGCCGCAACGGCGATCGTGGCGCTGCTGCGCTCGCCGGATACTGACAGCGGTTGGTTGCGTTCACCCGTGTCTGTTTATGCAGGCTGGCTCACAGCGGCGTCATTCGTCTCGCTGGGTAGTACCGCCGCCGGATACGGACTGCTCACCGGTAGTCTGGGCTGGGCGTTTCTTGGTATCGCGTGTGCGCTGCTTGTGGCGGTACTGGTGCAGCGCGCCAAGCCGCGTGCCCCGTTGTTTGGCGCTACCGTGATATGGGCACTGGTTGGCATCATGGTCGCCAACGGGAAAGAGCCGCTTGGCGTGACGTTGCTTGCGGGTGCCGGGTTACTGGTGCTGGGGTCGCTGCTGTCGTCTCAACGGCGTCACACCAGGTCACAACTTACCGCGCGAACATAGCGGTACGCGGTGCACGAGCCTGCTACATGATTTGCGCTCCATCTGGCGGAACGCTCAAACTTTCCGTACGATAAGCGAGTCGTGAGCGGTGGTCGTCGTCTCCGCTG
>JBBSPO010000075.1:0-14122 GCA_038258695.1 Gemmatimonadales bacterium
ACCGATGTGACCCGCAAAGATGTCTGCAATAAGCTCGCCCGACAGGCGCAGTGGACGCGTGAGTGAGTCGAGGTGATACGTGAGTGCAACGGCGCCGAGCACCATGGGTACATGCAATACGCGCCCACCCACGACGCGAGCGGATTCTTCGTCGCGCATGGGTACATCGCTCGCCGCGAAATCCACGGTGTCGGCGAGCAACCGGTCAATGCCGCCACCCGACCCAACAGACAGATAGTTGATACGCACGCCACTGTCGGCGGCAAACTGATTGAACCAGCGTGCGTACAGGGGATACGGAAACGTGGCGCCGGCGCCGAGCAGGTCGACGGTGGTGTCGGTGCGCGGTTGGGCGTTGCGCTCGGTGCGAGCGGGAGTGTCGGCTTTACGGTCGTCTGCGGCGCAGGCCGTCAACCCGACGCTTGTGATAACCGCCGCACACCGCAACCAGCGCATCACTGGCGAATAGGTGATCACAGTTCGTTGGAAAAGCTCAGCAGTTTGAATACACCGTCGCGCTCGATGATGTGTTGCGCAATCCAGGTGGTGTCGCGCCGTGCGCTCATGTCACGGATGATGCCGCAGGGGCCGTGCAAGGTGTTGTTGCCTACGACCTTTGCACGGTCAGTCATGCACGTGGTGCCAAGTACGGACTGCGATTGTGAACCAGCCAACGCGAGTGCACGCGTAAGGCCTCTGCCACCGTTGCTGGAGTACAGCAGCCACGAAACATGCGGCTGCAGCCCTGTCTCAGCTTCGTTGCTCTCAGGGTAGTAGAGATATGCGAACTCGGCCTCGTTCACCACATAAGGACGCAGGGCGAGCGAATCGCCAGACTGTAACGTTTGCCAGTAACGGCGCATCAGCTCGTCGGCGGACGGCGCGCCTCCGGATAGCGACGAGACGGGCTCTGACTGTGCCTGAAAACGTCGCAACGCTTCCTCAGGCGGGAAGATACTGTCCACGACATAGCCTGGAGTTTTGACCAGCGAATCGGTGGAAGCGATGAGCACGCCGTCGCTGCGCCATTCAACCATGTCGGGATTGATGCCATCAGGAATCGGTTGACGAATGGCTCCCGAATCGAGTGGTACGCTGCGGGCGGCGACTTCGGCGATGACTACATCGCTGTTCGTGTCCATGCGGCTGTCTGTACCGCACGCTGTGGTGAGTGCGGTACAAAGCACGGCCACGAACAACCGTGAGACAAAAAGAACCGGTCGTGTGAAACGGTCTGTTGCTGCACGCGCAGAGAAGGCGGATAGAAAAAACATTGGCGGATAAGTCATGGAAAGGAAACAGGGGCCGGACTCGCAGCTGCAAGCCCGGCCCCTGCCAACATACAGCCGATCAGTTCAGGTAGTAACGTGTCCAGCCGGCGTACCACTCCGTACCAGCTGTTGGATCGATGGCACCGACATAGGAGGTGCTCTGCATGGTACCACCAAAGAAGTTGGTGACACGCTGCGGAATACGGCCTGGGAACGTGGCGCCCGTTCCACCTTCGCGGAGAATGGAGCCCGTGGCCGGACGCCAGTCGAAGTCAAAGTTGTTGGTGACCGGTGTAGACGCTGCCGGCACGTTGGCGAACAGCGTGTGGCCGGCGACCGTGGTGGTGCGGATCGCGTTGTTGGTAAACTTGCTTTCCTGACCAAAGCGATTGTTCGCACCGATGGCGTCGAAGTTCCGGTTGTTGTCGGCGAACACCAGGTTGCGGATGTTGAGCGAGTCTTCGGTCAACCGCTGATCCGTTTCCGGATCGAACATCGAGAAGGCGGCTTCCGGCCAGCGTGCGAACACGCCGTTCACCCACACACCGCCCGTACCGCGGCGGATGTTGGCACCAAGACCACCGTCTCCACCAGCGCGCGCTGGCAGTACACCGGCGCCCGGTCCCACAACCGTGAAGTTGGCATACACGGGCATGTTGTATGGTGTGGAGTTGAAGCCCTGAGCACATGAACCCGCGGCTGAACCACAGCCGTCGTTCTCAAATCCGCTCTGCTCAGACGACAGTGCACCCGGGTTGCCCGGACGTGGTGAAATACGCGGACCGGTTTGCAGTGCGATCATGAACTGGTTGCGACCGCGGTAGCCTTCCGATCCGTCGAAGTGATCATCGCCCGCCTCATACGAGACGAGATAGCGACCGTCTACCGTACCACCAAACCACTCGAACATGTCGTCCAGGCCGCGAATGGCCTGCAGATATTCCATGCGGGTGCCACTGCCTACCGAGTACATGGAATAGGAGTTCAGCTCCACATTCAGCTGCGCTGCGGCGCCGGCGAACTCAATACGCATATAGCGGTACTCGCCCGAGTTGTCGTTGTCCGCGCTACCATTGCCCCAGCTGATGGTATCGGCCGGTGCCGGACCTTCAACAACAACGCGTCCGGTGCGGTTGGAGCGTGCATTACCAACGATGATCAATCCGCCCCAGTCGCCGGGAAAACGATTGCCTTCGGCCGCAGCGGACGTCATAACGATTGGAGCCTCGGCTGTTCCCACGGCGTTGACGCGCGAACCGCGCAGCACGATCAGTGCGGTCACGGGCGGTGCCTGACCCTGCGTGATGGCGCCGCCGATGATGCGCGTGCCGGGCTGGATCGTAAGCGTGGCGCCGTTGGCCAACGAGATGATGCGCGTGAGCTGGTAGATGTTGTTGGACGTCCACACGGTGTTCTGCGTGATGTCGGACGACACCTGAATCGTGTTGGCCGCGAGTGTCCGGATAGTCGCAATGCCCGAGAAATCACTGGTTGCCGTGTCACGGACCGAGCGAACGCGGAAGCGATAGTCCGTGGTGGGCGCCAAACCGGTAGCCGTATAGTCAGTGCCGGTCACGCGAGTCACCGTGGCGAAGTCACCTGTGAGCGTGGCTTGCTGCACATCATATCCAGTAGCGGAGTTGACCGGATTCCAGACCACGCGAACGCTCGTGGCTGATGGCGAAGATCCACCGACACCGGTTGGAGCGGTCAGCGCCACGGGTGTGAGCGACTGCGTGCGAACCGTCACATCAGCCGAGAAGGGGCCCTGCTCAGCACCGCGCACACCGCGCACGCGAAAACGATAGTCAGTATCTGCCTGCAAGCTGGCCGCGCTGAACTCTGTACCAGACACGGTGCCCGCCGTTGCGAAGGCGCCAGATCCAGTGGCCTGCTCGACATTGTACGACGTCGCGCCGGTCACGGCCGACCACGTCACGCGAATGCCGGTGGTCGATGTCGCGGTACCGGCCAGCCCTGTGGGTGCAACCAATGCTGCTGCTGGTGGTGGATCAACAGTGCCGCCTCCGTTGTCATCGTCGTCGCTGCACGCGACCATCGAGAGCAGGAGACAGACCATGGCGCCGTACTTGGGCAACCGGCGTGTCGAGGCAAAGGACATGGGCAACCTGTAGTCTGGAAGTGAAAAGGGGATGAGAGCACACGCTCCCATCCCCCAAACCTGTCGTCACACTGTCATGCACCGGCGACGTTCATGTCACGAACGCGTCACCGACGCCAGGCCAACCCGAGTGCGACATTCCGACCCAGGCGATACGATTCGCGCGTGATTGGACCCTGCGTGAGCTGGTACGGTGCATCGAGCAGGTTGCGCGCGTCGACACGCCACGTCCACTTGTCACCGAACGGCATGCGCAATGACAGGTCCACCAGATGTCGGGGCTGTTCGTAGACATCGGGGAACGGGATTGTGCCGGCGCTGTGAATGCGCTCGCCAACTGCACTATAAAGCAGCGTAGCCGAGGCACCATTCGAAGTACCGGTGTAGGTCATGCCGGCGTTGACCACCCACGGCGCCTGTCCCATCATGGGTCGGTTCGGGTTCGTGTTGGACGACGCATCCGAGCCAACCGTGATATCACTCTGCATGAGCGTGACGTTGCTGAACACCGCCAACGGCTCAAGACGCTCGCTGAGTCCGCCCAGTCCCTTCCGTGCTTCTACTTCAAGGCCCAGGTTATTGGCCGACGCGGCGTTGAAGAACGACACGAGTGGCTGACCACCGGTTGAAATGTCGATGCGTTCAATGGGACGATCAAACCGCTTCACGAACGCGCCCACGCTGAGTACTTCGCCGGCACCGGGGAAGAACTCATACTTGACGTCGTAGCTCTGAATAAGGGTGCGCACGAGATCCGAGTTGCCACGTGTAATGGCGCCGCCCACCACGTCGAGATACTGCACGGGTGAAAGTTCGCGGTACTCCGGTCGCGCCAGTGTCTGTGACGCAGAGGCCCGTAGCTGTCCGCGCTCGCTCATTTGCACGTTCAACACCAACGCCGGCAACACATCAAGATTGTCGAGGCCGGAGTTGAACACGTTGCTGTTGCTGAGGGACGTGGTCACGTCGATCACCGCATTCTCCACGCGGGCGCCGGCAATGAGCTTGAAGCGACCGCCAAACGGGATCTCTGTCATCAGATAGCCAGCGGTGAGCTGCTCTGTCGCGTCATAGACACCATCTTCGGCCACGTTGATGATGTTGAAAACGTTGTCGTTCTCACCGGTAAACCGACCGTCAAACAGCTCTTCCGCGGGACGGGATCGGTCTTCGGTAGGCACGAAGTTGGAGATCAGGCTGAACTGGCGGTTGACCGCCGAACGCGAGGTGCTGCGGTAGATACCGCCCACCTTGACCGTCGGTGCATCGCTGCCGCTGGTGAGTGCCAGCTTGTAGTTGGTGCCCACGCTCCAGTTGTCTTCCTGCAAGTCACCAAAAGTGCGACGGGCCACGTCGGGGTTGCCGTCGCTCCACGAGAACGGCTGACCGTCTCCGAACTGCGCGTACACCAGATCGGAACGGTCAGGCTCCTTGCGTACCACACCTGCGGTAGAAAGCGTCCAGTCCAGCTGCTGCCGATTGCCGAGTGTGTGTTCACCTTTGAGCTGTGAACTGCGAATGGCCCGCTCCACGTAGCGCAACGTCTGGCGCTCAATGGTGGCCAGCGAGAAGGCAAACGATTCTCCCGCCGAACGCCGTGCTTCACTGTCGGCGCTGCGCGTATACGTGTTGTTGAGCGACAGGCGTGTGTTTGACGTGATGAGGCTGCTCAGGTTGAACATGCCGCCCCACGACACTCCTCTGCTCGAGCCCTGACCGGTCCATGATTCCAGCACCTGCGGCGCACCGTCGCGCTGAATCGGATTGGCCTGGTAGTCGTCCTGACGGATGTCCTGTGTGGCTGAATACGTCAGCGAAGCGAGATATCCAACACGCAGGCCAAACAACGGGTCCTGTCCACCGACCGAGATTCCCATCGATCCGTTGGGGAGACCGGACTGCCGCACCGGCGTCCAGGTGTTGCGCAACGAGTTGATGGCGTTGTTGATCTTGGGGCGCGTATCGAGCTGGCCAACGGAGTTGGCCGACGCCAGCTGCGCCGGCAGCGGACGCGAGTTGGAGCCAAACCCGAAGAGTTCGCCGGAGGAAGTCGGCGCAGACTGAATCTGTCGGCCGGTCGCAAGGTCATTCGCGCCCAGGGATGCCGAAAAGGTTACCGCGCGACGTGCAGGAAACTCGCGCGTCTGGATGTCTACGGACGCACCGGAGAAGTCGCCCGACAAGTCTGGCGTAAATGTTTTGCTGACAGTGATGGACTGTAGCAAGCCGGTGGGAAACATGTCGAGCGGCACGTAACGCTTTTCCGGCTCCGGGCTGGGGAGGCGCACGCCGTTGAGATTCGTGACGGTATAGCGCTCACCCAGGCCGCGCACGAAGACGCTGCGACCGTCCTGCACGGTGACGCCACTGACACGCTGAATGGCCTTGGCCGCGTCGCCGTCGGGGCTTTTGGAGATTTGTTCGGCTGTGATGGCGTTCACGATTCCCGTCGCGGTGCGCTGCGCGTCGAGCGCTGCGTTAACCGACCCGCGTTCGGCCGATACCGACACGGAAACGGCGGCCAGCTCCATGCCTGCTGTGCTGAGCGTGATGTTTTGCTCAACCGCGCCGCCAGCCGGAAGCAACAGTCCGGTGACCTGCTTGGGTCCGTAGCCAATACGACGCGCCAGCAAGGTAACGGTGCCGGCGGGCACGCGTACAATACCGTACGCACCATCGACGCCACTTTGCGTCCCGATAGTGGTGCCGACAACGTTGACGCCGACGCCGGCAATACCAAGTCCGGTTTCTGCGTCAATGATGCGGCCGGCGATACGACCGGTGGTTGGCGCATTTTGCGCCGCCGCTGCAGATGGCAGACTCACTGCCAGGAACGCAGCTGCTGTTACAAAGAATGACACGCACGCCGTACGTAACAGCAAATGCGTTGATGTTATGAACTGCGAAGCCTGAGGCATGAACATATTGATGAATCCCGGATAGGGGTGCCGAGCCCGCTGAGCTGACTCGCCGCGGGTAACGTGAAACCTTCGTGACGCAGGTCTCGATTTCCGCACGGAAGTGCAACGATTGTGTCACGGCCTGCCGTTCTGAGGGCCAAATGTTTTTGACCTTCCACTTGACGGTTTGGGGGCAAGTCTGGGATTTTGCGTTTCCCGGTTGCCAGATCGCCCCATCTGATGCAGTTTCGCGTGCGATGACCAAGCCCCCTTCATCATTCCGACCGCGCCAAGCGGATCCCACTCGCGCCCGGCTGGTGAGCCTTCCGGAGCCGACGAGCGCCGTGCCTCCAGAGATTTCTCCCGATCTGGACGCCGCGCTTACCGCCGCAGCGATGATGCTGCGGTCGTCGGAGGTTGTGACCATCCTCACCGGCGCGGGCGTGTCGGCGGAAAGTGGCATTCCCACCTTTCGTGATGCGCTCACCGGACTCTGGTCGCAGTTCAGTCCGGAGCAGCTGGCAACCCCCGAGGGGTTTGCCGCCGATCCGGCGCGCGTGTGGGGGTGGTACGCGCTACGCCGAGCGATGGTGCGCAACGCAAAGCCTAATCCCGCCCACGATGCGCTGGCCTATCTGAGCCGTCGGCTCACGCGCTGTACGCTCATCACGCAGAACGTTGACGGGCTGCACGAAGCCGCGGGACATCACGATGTCGTGTCGCTGCACGGGAGCTTGCTGCGGGTGCGATGCAGCGCCGACTGTTCGCCGCCCTTTGAAGCGCCCACGAGCATGGACGTTCCCTCGCTTGAGGTCGGGCCGGTCGATCCGCCCGCCTGCGAAAAGTGTGGTGCACCACTTCGTCCGGACGTGGTCTGGTTTGGCGAGCCGCTGCCCAGTGAGCAGTTGGAGCGTGCGCGTTCGGCCACGTTTGCGTGTGACGTGTTTTTGTCGGTGGGCACCAGCAACATGGTGGAGCCGGCCGCGTCCTTGCCGTGGTTGGCGTCATCACACGGCTCGACGGTGCTGGTGATCAATCCCAGCATGCATGGGCAGCGCAGCGGCCCCTCGATTGTGCCGCTCGTGGGGAGCGCGGCGTCGCTGCTTCCGCGCCTTGTGGCGAGAGCCTGGCCGGCGCGCAAATAAAGACCGGGCGCGTCTGGTGGCCGTTGATTGAGGTGTGGCTGGTTCAGCCGAGGGTTTCTTCGATTGGCGCAGGCGGAAACAGCACCGAAATCGTGGTGCCGCTGCCCACTGCCGACTGGGCTTTGACCCGTCCGCCGTGTGATTCCGCGAGATGGCGTACAATGGCGAGCCCGAGACCCGTTCCTCCAGCCTCACGCGACCGACCGGGATCGGCGCGATAGAAACGTTCGAAAATGCGCGGCAGGTGTTCCTCCGAGATACCGATGCCGGAGTCGCGTACGCCTAGCCACACACCCTCGGCCGTAGTCTCCGCAAACAGTGTCACGCTTCCGGTGCTGGTGTGGCGCAGCGCGTTCTCGGTGAGATTGGAGAGAATCTGCCGGGCCGCTGTCGGGTCGGCATAGGCGGTACGCACCTCCACCGGAATACACACATCGAGGTCAACGCCTTTGGCCAGGGCCTGATCCCTGAGCGGCGACACGATTTCGGCCGTGAGCGCACGCAGATCGAGTTCGGCCGGGTTGGGCAGCCAGCCGCCGGATTCAATGCGCGACAGGTCAAGCAGGTCGTCCACAATGCGTTGCATGCGCCGCACGTTGGACGCCGTCATGCCCAGAAACTGTCGTCGCAGATCGTCTGGCAGCTCCTCGTCGGCGAGCGTTTCAACAAAGCCGGTAATGACGGTGAGCGGTGTGCGCAGTTCGTGAGACACGTTGGCCACAAAGTCTCGCCGTACCGCCTCCAGCCGACGAAAGGGGGTGAGATCATAGAGCGCCAGAATCGCACCGCCTTTGGGAAGCGGGCGCGCCGTGAGCGAGAGCGTTCGATCGTCGACGCGCACCTCCGAGGGGGTGGCTTCCTCACCCCGCAGCACGGCCGACAGCGCTTCGCGCATGACTCGATCGCGCGGCAGATAATCGGCGGGAAAAGGAACGGGCTCACGCAAGCGCAGAATCTGGCGCGCGGTCTGATTGATGCGTACTACGCGTTGCCGCGCGTCTACCGCAACGACACCCTCGTTGAGCGATTCCGTGAGCGCCACGAGCAGCGCTTCTTCGGCACGCAGCGCATCCGTACGTGACGTGGACTGTTCAGCGAGGCTGCGTAGTGCGTCGCTCAAGTCCCCGACTTCGCCGGTTCCCAGTAATCGTGGCCGTCGCGACATGTCGCCATCGGCCAGTGCCTGAGCCACATCGCGCAGCTCCTGAATCGGCTGCGCGATGGAGCGCGAGAGCACGACGGCGGCGCCCAGGCCAACGATGAACGCCGCGAAGCCCGCCAGCGCAATGTCGTTCCGCACGCGGCGCAGCAGCGCCTCTGTCTCCACATCAGAAAAGCGATCTTCGCTGCGCATACGTTCTGTCACGCGTCGTTCAACCGACACACCCACTACCAGCACGATCAGGGTCGCGACGAGAACGGTGTAAAGAATGAGGCGTTGAGTCAGTCTCACAGTGTGCGCTTACAGAGCTACAGGGATCACGTGCCGCGTGCTTGCGGCGAGCGCAGTCGATAGCCAAACCCACGTACGGTTTCGATCAGGTCGCCGGCCACGCCGAGTTTGGTGCGCAGCCGTTGCACGTGCATGTCGACCGTACGCGTTTGAATATCGGGTGCCGCTTCCCATACAGTTTCGAGTAAATGACCTCGGCCCTGCACGCGGCCGCGACGCTCCGCGAGTGTGAGCAGCAGTTTGTACTCGGTAGGCGTGAGTTCAATGGCCTGTTCATCGACATGAACTGTGACTGCGGAGCGGTCAATCTTAAGCGGACCAAAGGCCAGGACGTCAACACCAAGCGTTTTCGGCTGCGACACGCGGCGCAGAATGGCGGCTACGCGCAGCACCAACTCCTGCGGCGAGAATGGCTTGGTGAGGTAGTCGTCGGCGCCAAGTGACAATCCACGAATGCGATCAACTTCTTCGCGGCGTGCGGTGAGCATGAGTACGGCGACGTCGCGCGTGTTGTCGTCTGAGCGCAGGGCTTCGAGCACTTCAAAGCCGGACATGCCCGGCAACATCAGGTCCAGTACCACGAGTGCCGGTCGCTCCCGTCGCGCGATATCAATCGCGTCCTGCCCGCTGGCGGCCGTGGCAACGCGATAGCCGGCCTTGGCGAGATGGTACGCCACGAGTGCGACAATCTCCGGCTCGTCGTCAACCACGAGCACGCGATCGGTCAGCGGCGGTGGCGGATTCAAGCGCGCACTCCGGAATCCTGAACAGCTGCCCGCGTGGCCAGGCGGCGCTGGATTTTGGCCACCAGCATCTCAATGGCGATCGTGTTGCTGCCGCCTCTGGGCACGATGACGTCGGCGTAGCGCTTGCTGGGTTCGACAAACTGCAGATGCATCGGTTGGACCGTGGACAGATATTGATCGAGGACCGAGTCCAGCGATCGCCCACGTGACTCCATGTCTCGCCGGATACGCCGAATGAGGCGGATGTCCGGATCGGCATCTACGTAGACCTTCACATCACACACCGTTCGTAACCGTTCGTCGGCCAGCAACAGGATTCCGTCAATCACCACGACGTCTGCCGGTTCTACCCGCCGCACCTGAACGCTGCGCGAATGCGTCGCGAACTCGTAGACCGGGACCTCGATCGCTTCGCCGCGTGCCAGCGCTCCAAGATGGGAAGCGAGCAGCACGACGTCGAACGCGTCAGGGTGATCCCAGTTCACGTGATGATGCAACTCGTGACGTGAAAGGTGCGAGAAGTCCCGGTAGTACGAATCCATTTCGATGAACGCCACTGACGCATCGCCAAGCGATTCGGCGACCCTGCGCGCAACGGTGGATTTTCCGGATCCTGTGCCACCGGCAATCCCGAAGATCAGCGGTTTCACGGGTGACGGCCCAGACGCAAACACGACACACTGTAAAGAGTGCCGGTGCGCCGTGTTGGATAAGCGACGATTGCGTCACGGTTGCGTATCGACGCGTGGCCGGGCACGCTTGCGGCGGGCGGAGCAGGGCATTGGGAAGCGCGGGAATCTATCACCGTTGTAAGCTCGTTACGGAAAGTGGGCAAGGCAACGGGGGAGGCAAAGGCGGCAGGGGGGCGGGGCCGTGCCGATGTCACGGGCCAATGCAGGTGCGATGAATCTGACCGTCGTCTATACTATGCACATGAACGATGACACAGTTGGTGAGTCCCATAGAGGAGAAGGTGCGCCATTGCCCGGAGGCGAGGCCACGCCCGCAGAGCCAGCCATGCTTCGGGCCTACGTCAATGAGCGTGGGGTTTCGGTGGAGTACGGGGCGACCGCGCTCGACGCGGTGCGGGCGTTTGACGTGGCAGGCGCTGAGGCGGTGACCGCTGGAACCAGCCGGATTACCGACAGCCGAGGTTTGCCGACCGATCCGTCCACGCCAGTGCACGGCGGCGCGATTTTTCGTGTGTTGCCGGTGCGAGCATTGCCGGACGATACAGCAGCGGCGGTTGGCCGTGACGAGGGCCGCGCATGACACTCAATGCGGCGCAGTACGCGTTGTTGCAACGCTTGCCAAAGGCTGAACTGCATGTGCATCTGGACGGATCGCTTCGTCCGGAAACGCTGAGCGCGCTGGCGTTTGAGCGCGGTGTCCCGTTGCCACGCACGGACATCGGTGAGCTGGGGTCGTACATGCGGGTGGATGACGCGCGTAATCTTGAAGACTACCTGGCGCGATTTGGCATCACGCTCAGTGTGATGCAGGATGCCGATGCGCTGGAGCGCATTGCCCACGAGTTGGTGATCGACAGCGCGGAAGATGGCATTCGTTATGTCGAGGTGCGGTATTGTCCGGCACTCAACATCGAGGGCGGACTCTCGCTCGATGACGTGGTGCTGGCTGTTGACCGCGGATTGCGTCGTGGTGAACGGGAGACGGGAACGGTTGCGCGTACCATTGTGTGTGCGCTTCGCAACCTCGGCGGATCGCACGCGCAGGAGATGGCCGAACTGGCCGTGGCGCACCGCGCACACCATGTGGTGGCCTTCGACCTGGCCGGAGCCGAAGCAGGCCATCCGGCGCGTGATTTTGTGAACGCGTTTGCGCACGCCAGACAGCATGATCTGGCCGTGACGGTGCACGCTGGCGAAGGAGACGGCGCGTCGTCGATTCGCGACGCGGTACACTTGTGTGGCGCGGATCGGATTGGTCATGGCACGCGCCTGGGTGAAGATGCGTCGCTGCTGGCGTATGTACGCGATCGCGGAATAACGCTCGAGGTATGCCCCACGAGCAATGTGCAAACGCGCGTGGCGAATACGTTCGCGGAGCATCCGTTGCGCATGCAGTATGAGTCGGGCGTGCGCGTCACGCTCAACACCGACAACCGCCTCATGAGCGGTGTCACGCTCACCGAAGAATACGCACGGTGTGCACAGCATTTGGGCTTTGACTTGTCAACGCTGGCGGTGATTGCATCACACGCGTTTGACGCTGCGTTCCTGCCTCAACCGGAGCGGGTGCGGTTGCATGCAGCGGCCCAGCGCGAAACCGCGCAGCTGTTGGCCGAGGCCGCTGCGGATGGCACGTGGTCAGCATCAGCGGCGAGTGCGGCAGCATGAACGCGCCGTTTCGCACCGCCAGCATGCCGGTGCCAGATGAGGGACCGGGAGCTTACGAGGCGTCGCGCGCGGCCGATGTCGTGCGACGAATACTGGGTGACGCGTACCGGGAGCCGGTGTGCGGCATTGTACTTGGCAGCGGACTTGGCGGGCTGGCGGCGCACGTGAGCGACGCGGTTCACATTCCCTTTGCCGATGTCCCGGGTTTCCCGTCTGCGTCGGTATCAGGGCACGCGGGGCAGCTGATCAGCGGTACGCTCGATGGCGCGCCGGTGCTGATGCTGTCGGGTCGATTGCACATGTACGAAGGACATCCGCCGGCGGTGGCGGGGTACCCAGTGCGCGTGCTGCACGCGTTGGGCGCGCGCGTGTACGTAGCATCGAATGCTGCTGGCGGTGTGAACCGCAACTTCGAGCCGGGAGATCTCATGCTGCTGGCCGATCACATCAACATGATGTATCGCAACCCGCTGCACGGCCCGCAACAGCACGGTGACGAGCGATTCCCGGACATGTCATCGCCGTACGATGCCGAACTGCGGGCCCTGATGCGTGCGTCGGCGCAGGAGCATGGGGTGGAGCTCAAGGATGGTGTGTACGTGGGACTGCTGGGCCCAACGTACGAGACACCGGCGGAAGTGCGCATGCTGGAGAAGTTGGGTGCGGACGCGGTTGGGATGTCGACGGTGCCGGAGGTGATTGTGGCGCGGGCGCTGGGGATGCGATCGGTGGCGGTGTCGCTGATCACGAACAAGGCGGCGGGGCTGAGTGCGGGCAGCCTGGGGCACGCGGAGGTGCTGGAGGTGGGGCGGGAGGCGGGCGGGCGGTTTGAGCGGTTGGTGCGGGGGTTTGTGAGGGGGCTAGGGGGGGAGTAACAGCCGTTTGACTGCGTTGACAGTGGGGGTTGACGGTGGACGGTGGAGGTTAAAAGCCACACCGTAAACTGTTCACGGTGACTGTGAACGCTGGCAAACGGTGGTTGGCGCGACAGCTGCGCCCTTTTATAAATCAACAAAAGTTGATACATTTGAAGATGCCCCTCGCCAGTCCCTCGTTTGCCCCCGCTGTCCGTCGCTTCCATGCGCTCTCCGACCCCACTCGGCTGGCCATTCTGGCACTGCTCCGTGACGGCGAATGCTGTGTCTGCGATCTGCAAAGCGCGCTCGGCGCTGCACAGTCGCGGCTCTCGTTTCACCTGCGCGTACTCAAGGACGCCGGGTTGGTGACTGATCGCAAAGACGGCCGCTGGAGCTGGTACCAGATGGTGCCACACGCGCTCGAGTCCTTGCATGACTCCCTGGATGAACTGACCGCTGCTGCTCCATTCCGTAAGGCGCCGCCGCGCGTCTCTCAGGCTTTGCCTCTGCTGCTCCCGGACGCCGTTCAAGCCGACGGTTGCTGCGGTTGATTGGCTGACGGAGCGAAACCGTCCAGGTCACGGCCTCAACCACCCGGCTCCGCCCCTCATAAAGTCCGCAAGCCCTTTTGTCTCCCAGTCGCCGCACTTCTGCGGCCAAACGTATCAACATTTTTTGATCGGAGAGTGAATGATGTCTTCCGCAACCGCACCTCGGGTGTCCAGCACCACTCCTGATTCAGACTCCGCTGCCAGCACCATCACCGACACGGTGCGCCGGCGCTACGCTGCCGCTGCCACACAGGCCGCGTCCGGTCAGCGCGCATCGTGCTGTTCTCCCATTGATTTGCAGAAACTGCGCGCGGCCACGCCCGCTGCGTCGCTCACGCCCGCCAACGCCAGCACCGATTGCTGCGGCGCGGCTGCCACGTCCGAATCACCCGGCACCGATCCAATCAGCGACAATCTCTACGAAGGGTCACAAACCACTGCGCTGCCACAAGGCGCGGTGTTGGCCTCGCTGGGCTGTGGCAACCCCACCGCGCTGGCAGAACTCGCTGCCGGCGAGGTGGTGCTCGACCTCGGTTCGGGCGGTGGCATTGATGTGTTGCTCTCCGCGCAGCGCGTCGGCCCGACCGGCAAGGCCTATGGTCTGGACATGACCGATGAGATGCTCGATCTGGCGCGTCGTAATCAGGCCGAGGCGGGCGTGAGCAATGTGGAGTTTCTCAAGGGACACATTGAGAGCATTCCGCTACCTGATGCGTC
>JBBSPO010000076.1:0-14062 GCA_038258695.1 Gemmatimonadales bacterium
CCGGTGTGATCGGCTGGCCCACCGCCTTGCCAACCGGGCCCACAACCGCACCCACAAGCGGACGATCCGTATCCGCCAGCGGGGTGTCCGTCGCTCGTCCACCATCGAACCGATGTGCCCGGCCCGGATCTCCCGTTGCGTCGGGTGCTTCAACTCGGCCACGGGCTACCAGCATGGATACAAAAATGTTGGGCGCGTGCGCTTCCGTGATGGGCAGGCGCAGCGTGGTGGTGCCCGACGTGAGTCGCTGGCGACGATGTTCCATCACGCCTTCGCGTTCAACCGTGATCAACGCCTCAGCGTCTGTGAACGGTGATGCAAACATGAGTACGGCGGTATCGCCCGGCGCGTACCGCGACTTGTCGGCAATGACGTCGAGCTTGAGCTGATTGTCATCACTCCAGGGCACCCATTCAGGTCCCGTCACCCAACGCGTGAATGCGGTGACCGTGGCGCGACCTTCGCTGTCGCGTGCGGTAAAGATCAACGAATGCACGCCACCTTTTTGCGGCGTCACATTGCAGGTTGCACTGTTGAGCGTGGCAGTGAGTGCGCAGCGTGACACCGTGTCGGCCACCCATTCGCCTACTTGTTCGGCCATGCCATTCCGGATGCGTTGTACGCGGTGCCATTCGCGACGCACCAGAACACCGTCTACCTGCACCCCGGAGACTCGTTCGCCCGTTGGACGACGCGCTGCAATGCTGACTGCGCGAGATGCGTTGGCGGTCCAGAACCATTCATCAC
Source organism: Gemmatimonadales bacterium (assembly GCA_038258695.1). Classification (GTDB taxonomy): domain Bacteria; phylum Gemmatimonadota; class Gemmatimonadetes; order Gemmatimonadales; family Gemmatimonadaceae; genus JAABRT01. The sequence goes on from JBBSPO010000076.1 coordinate 748, forward strand.
CTTCGGGACGGGCCGTGATGTAAAACGCTGCCGGATGCACCACGCTGCTCGTGCGCGAGCCAACTTGTTGACGATTGACATCGATCACATTGGTGGTGAGTGTGACACTGCGTGGCTGACCGGTTGCATTGTCGGGTGTGCGAACGGCCAGGTTGAGCAGGCCCTCACCGTTGAGCGAGTCAGTACCGCTGGTGACAAACTGGGTGCCACGGTACGGTGCGTTCGGCTGCCAGCCGTAGTCGCTGTCGCCCACCAGCCATCCGTCGGCGCCTGGGATATCAAGCGCTGACGCATCCAGCGGCTGCTCGGTGAGTGACCAGCGCACACTGGCGCCGGCCATCGGACCACCAAACAGGTAGCGCGCGGCAATCCGCACACCCAGCGAGTCACCTGGACGGTTGGGTTCACGCGCTGTGGTCACGTCAACCAGAAACTCGGGCGGTCGATATTCAGCGATCTGGTACGACACGTTCGCAATGGGTTCCCACCGCTGACGATGTCTCCATTCGAGCGCCATCTGATACGAGCCCGTTTTGGCATCAATTGGAATCGGTAATCCGATGTTGCTGGTGCCGAACTCGGACAGCTGCGCGAGCGCCGAATCAATGACCCGGTACTCTGTATCGCGTCGAATCCAGCGCACGGTATCACTGGGTGCTGGCGCTCTGAGCGCACCGAGTGGACCACCACGCACAATGGCTTTGGCGTAGAGGTTTTCACCGGGACGGTAGATGTCGCGCTCAGTAAAAATCGCCGCCGCAATGGTGGCGCGCTGTGTGCCATACGCACCACGTATATCAAAGCGCCATGGCGCCAGATCCGGGTCGTGGTCGCGCACCGGCAGCAGCACCCGATCATCGCCGAGCGCCACGGCTACGTAACCCTCTTCGAGTGAGGTATCAGACGTATTGGCGGTGTCGACAGGTTGCGGACGTTGCCACGCAAAGTTGGACAGTTCGGCCACACCGTTTGTGTTCGTGACGGCGCTGGCCAGCACCTTCCCGCTCTGATCGTGCAACGTCACGCGGGCGCCATTTCTCACACGTCCATCGCGGCCGTCTGTCACCCACACCAGACCACTGTTGTCACCGATTTTGGCGTGTACCCCGAGGTCGGTGACTTGCACGAGTGCCAGTCGAAACCATTCATCCTGATTTTCTGCACCAACTGTTCGCGCGTCACGCACGCGTACAAGCTGCAACGCGGCAGCCGGTTGCGTGGCGGTTCCGGCGGGCATGGCCACCGCGACCACGTGACCACGATCCGGCGTGCGTGAGATGGGCGTTTTCTGCCGTGTGATCTGGCGCGTTTGGGCAAGCCAGAACTCGCGCCAGGTCCACTCGCCTCCCGCCAGCAGGCGCGCCGTCGCCGAATCGGGTACGGCGAGTCGTTCCACCAACAGCGTGTCAATGTTCATGGTGCGGATGGCCAGCGTCCGGAACCCGGTACGCTCAACGGTGAGACGTCCAAACGGGGCCTGCACGTCGGGAGCATACCCGGTGGTACGAATGCCAACGCTTGGGTTGCCGGAAAGGGATTGGCCGAACACGTCCCGCAGTCCGCGCGACAGGATCAGTGCGTACGCCGTTCGTGGTACGAGTGTGCCCGAAAGGCGCCACGTTGTTCCGGTACGCGTGGTGTCAAAGTACAGCGGGATTTGCGGTGCAACATTCAACACCCGGGCCAGCTCTGTGCCACGCACAGGAGTGCTGAAGTGCAACAGCACCGGGCCTTGCGGGCACCATGGTGCACCAGCGCAACGCGCGCTGTCTATCTGGAAGGCACCGTGCGTGCGGAAATGCCAGTTAACATCAGCGAGCAGTGGTGAGTCTCTGCTGTCGCTGGTACCAATCTCCCCCGGTGCCACGAGGGTTGCATCGCAGTTGGCGGGCAGCTCACCCTCGGCGACAAGCTGAACGGGGAACACACGTGAACTGTTGTCCTCCTGGTCGTCGGATGCGTTTTCGCGCGCACCTGGAGAGCGGTCGGCGATGTCTGCATTGGTTGCACTCGCGGTGTCAGCAGCACGCTCCGCAGCTGAGAGTGGTCGCAGGGCAACGCGCTCGGCACGACGACCGTTGTTGTCCACGCATGTGACAGCGGGGTGCAAGCTGCTGCGGGCGGCGATGAGGGAGTCCTGTACCGGCGCGTCGTACACGAGGGTAAGACGCGGGGCCCGTGCCACAAGCCGCGCGGTGTCCGGGCCCGACACGGGCGAGCCACCAAGCAGCGTGGGGCCTCGCACGCGAAAGACAAACCGGTACGGCTGCGCGAGGCTGCTGCCATCCATCGCGCGAAACTCCGGCGACACGGCTACCTGATAGGTACGTCCACGTGGCAGCGGCTGACGGGGGACGATTCGGAGGGTGACCGGATCGCGCCACTCTACGCGTCCGTCAATGGCCGGATCAATGCGGACGATGCTCGAAGCGGCAACGGTGTTGTCAACAGAGCCCGCCACCGGTCGGTCAAAGGTGATCAGCACCGTGTCCGTTGGCGCGGCCGTGTTGACGGGTCCCGCCCGCACAATCCGTAGCGGATCAGGTGCAGCCGAAATCGTAAGCGCGACAGCCAGTGCAGTGAGCGGAAGGACAGGAAGTCGCATGTGATTGAATCACCGTTTTGATTTCGGGAAGGCGTCAAGCAGCAGAAAAACCAGCAGCACGACGAACACCGTGGCACCAACGGCCAGCAAGGCTCTGATGCGCCATTCCCGCGTGGGCATCGCAAAGACCACAACCAGCGCTGTCATGGTACCCACGAAGAGGCGGAATACCTGACGGTCAAGCGACGTCGGATGCAACCGCACATTGGCCGGCATGGCGCGTATCCGTCGCTCAGCTTTGAGCATCACGCTGAACGCACGATCCTCAAACCGGGCCCAGAGTTTGCTCAGCGTGCCGCGTGGTTTCGCGTTCATGGCTGTTCTCCGTGAGCGATGGGGTTGCCCTCACGCACCAACCACGCCTGTGCGCCGGCGAAGTCCAGCTTGAGCACATCGCCGACTCCGTGTTCAAAGCGGACGGACATGGTGTGCAACGAGGCCGTGTTTTCCGTGTGCAGCGTGTTGCCCTCAACCCGGTATCGCAGCGTGATGACCTGGTCACGGCCGCCAACGTCAATGTGGTACAGCAAATCACCGGCTTCCATGAACTCCATGCGGACGCCGGGTGCAAAATCGAGTGAGGCGTCGGCGCGCATGAGGCGCCAGCTGCCAAGTAGCCATTCCTGCATGCGCGATTGACCTCTTGCTGAGCGCGTGAATCGGCGTTGACGCCGCCGTACCCGCAACCTCAGCGTCGCTGCGATTGTGGGCAAGGGGCGCGGGCCAGAACACCGGGCTCCGGGGAACGTCACGGGCAGAGAACGAGCTTGTCTGCGGTGTTGCGTGTCGGGGCACGCGGGCACTCGTCGGCTCGTACGGAGATCCGAACCAACAGGCCCATCCGTACACCCTGTATGACTTCTGGCACACACACTACAAAAGGTTCGGCCACGGCCAGTTGGGCACAGTGCCCTCACACCAACCCCCCCTCACATGCCGCTCTCGCCTTCCACCGTGAACGCGCTCGTTCGACGAGCCTTGCGCGTACAGATTGCACTCGCCGCCTCGGTCACCGGCCTTGCCGCGCAAACGGTAGACCATGCGCCGTTTGATGCACTGCTACGGGCCCATGTGGTTGATGGTGCCGTGAACTATGACGCGTTCAAGTCCGATCCCGGGTTTGCCGCGTATCTCGCGACGCTTGATCGTGTGCAAACGGCGACGCTCAGCGAGCCGGAGCAGTTGGCGTTCTGGATCAATGTATACAACGCCTACACGATTCAGCTCATCGTGAGCAAGAACGAGCGGGAATCCATTCGAGACATCAACAAATCGTTCGGTCTGTTGAAGCTCAAGGGTCCGTGGTCAGAAAAGATTGTGAAAGCGGCCGGTCGTTCACTGACGCTTGATGAGGTGGAGCAGGACATCATTCGCCCACAGTTCAACGAACCGCGAATTCATTTTGCGCTGGTGTGTGCCGCCATCGGTTGTCCGCCGCTGCGAAGCGAAGCGTTTACCGCGGCCAAGCTTGAATCACAGCTTGAGGATCAAGGGCGTATTTTCATCCGGCAATCGCCTGAGAAAAATCGTGTCGACGTGGCCTCGCGCACCGTGTTCGTGAGTATGGTTTTCACCTGGTACAAAGAAGATTTCGGTGGAAGTGACAAGAGTCTGGGGCGATATCTGGCCAAGTGGTATCCCGCGGGACCAGAGCGCGCACTGCTGGAAAGTGGGGATTTCAAAGTGGTGCGCACCGAGTATGACTGGACACTCAACTCGCCAGCGAAGATGCGCGCGGGGAAAGGTCGGTAGTGCGCGCGTCCAGCACGGGGACGCCATCGGCCGCCGAGCGCCCCATAACTGCGGCGAGCCCCTCGACTTCGGCGGGCCTCGCGGCCGAAGGCACCACTGACTCCACACCAGCCTGGCGGTCGCTCTGGAATACACTGCGTGAGCCGGTGCGCGCGGAATCGCGTGCGCTGCTGCGCAGCAACTGGTCGCGATTGCCGTCAGCGTTGCAGACGCCGCGCCAGATGCTTGGTCGCCAGGGCAACGGGTGTGGCGCCACAATAGGCGCCATGCCACGCTGTGACTTTGCGTGTCGCGGCTGCTACCTGGGCGATGGTGCGAACGGCGTGCCAGCGGCTTCGGTGGAAGAACTGAAGGCGCAGATGCGCGCGCTGCGACCAATGCTTGGACCAGCCGGCAATCTGCAGATCACCGACGGCGAGGTGACGCTGCGTGATACCGACGAACTCATTGAGCTGCTGCGCTACGCACGTTCATTGGAGCTGGTGCCAATGCTCATGACCCACGGTGATTCGTTCCGTCGCAGACCGGGATTGCTGGAGCGCCTGATTGTTGAAGGCGGATTGCGTGAAATCAGCATTCACGTCGACACAACGCAACGTGGCCGCAAGGGATCAGAGTGGAGAAACCTGAGCCACGAAGCGCAGCTCAACCCATTCCGCGATGAGTTTGCGGACATGTTGCGTGATGCAATACGGACCACCGGTATCAAAGTTCGCAGTGCGACAACACTCACGGTGACACGCGATAATCTCGACGCGATTCCTGACGTCATGCGCTGGCTGGTGCACAATGCCGATGTCTTTCATCTCGTGAGCTTTCAACCCATCGCACAGGTGGGAAGGACCGAAGACGGATTCGGCGGCGGCGTGACGGCCGATGCGTTGTGGGAGAAGATCGCTGAAGGCGTTTCGTCCAATGCAAACGCCGCCGATGTGCTATCGCGTGGCAGCAAGTGGTTGGGGCATCCGGACTGCAATCGTTTCGTGCATGGCCTTGTCTACACCAAACACGGGCAAGCACCAACGTTTCATCCGGTGCGTGACGACAATGATCCGATCGATCGAAAAATCGTTGACGGTTTTCTGGCACGTTTTGGTGGCATTTCGTTTCGTGCCGATGACTCGCGCCGAAGGCGCCTTGCGCGCATGCTTGGTGTGCTGATCAGCGAGCCTGGCTTCATGGTGCGCAGCGTTCCCGTGTACGCATGGCACTGGATGAAGCGCTTTGGTCAGGGTGGCGCGCTACGTGCCGCGACGTCTCTGTTGGGGCGCAGCGCGTCGGTCCACGGGTTGGCCATTGTGAGTCATCACTTCATGAGCGCAGAGCAGATCAACACCGCCCAGGGGAAAGAACGACTCGAGCAATGTGTGTTTCACCTCTCGGTGAACGGCCAGCTGGTGAGCATGTGTGAAGTCAATGCGCTTGGCGTGCGCGATGAGTACTACGCTCAGCTGTCACGCGCATCTGCCGCCCGCGACAAGATGCCGATTGCCGCGGGTGAGTTGGCCTGCGCGCCACCGCCTGCGCTGCCCGTTGAACCAACGCCATCAGCGGTGATACTGTCCAGTGCGTTGGCGGGTACCTCAGGCAGCCAGCCGCGGAAAGCCTGACCGTAAATGTGCCAAACGGTGACAAAGAGTGCGGCGATAATCGGGCCCACAATAAAGCCGAGCGCGCCAAAAACGGTGATACCGCCCAGCGTGCTGATCAGAATCATCAAGTCTGACATGCGCGCGTCGCGCCCGATCAGTCGCGGCCGCAGGAAGTTGTCCACCGTACTCACGACCAGTGCGCCCCAGGCCAGCAGTCCCACTGCTTGCGACGTTTGGCCGATGGCGAACAGGTAGATGACCGCCGGCACCCAGACCACGGCGGCACCAATGGCCGGAATGATGGACATCACGACCATGACTGTCCCCCAGAACGCCGGCGCCGGTACGCCGGCAACCCAAAGCGCAACGCCTCCCAACGCTCCTTGAATCACACCAATGAGCAGCGAGCCTTTGAGCGTAGCGCGCGTAACAGAGACAAAGCGCTCGAGCAGTTGGGCTTCTTCGTTGGCACCGAGTGGGATGTAATACAGAATCACGCGCAATATAGACGGGCCGTCGACGAGGAAAAAAAACATCGCGTACGCGCACACGAATAGCTGCAGCACGAAGGACAGCGTACCGCGTCCAATCGCGGCCAGCTGGCCGGCCAGCATTGGGCCGGCCCTGCTGGCCAGCTCACCGAGCTTCACGACCAGTGCTTCACCTTCGGGGATCAGTCGGTCAGCAAATGGAATCCGGGCTGCATACGTGCGAAGCTGCGCCAGCAGGTCGGGCTCACTGCGCACCCAGTCGGCGATGGACTGGCTGAGCGTGACTGACTCGGCGACAACCAGTGCGAGGAATCCGACCAGTGGAACAACGACACCAACCAGCAACAGCAGAATGGTGAGTACAGACGCCAGGTTGGCGCGTCCACCCAGACGCTTGGTCAGCCGCCTGAAGAGCGGGTACGACATGCCGGCAAAAATTGCAGCGAGCAAAACAGCCACCAGAAATCCGCGCACGATTTGCAGGAAGAGCACCGAAATGCCAGCCAGCAGCAATAGCAGTGCCGCGCGTTGAAAGCGCTGTGCACCGCCACCGTTTGGCGAGGTGAGCGAAAGCGTGTTCGGAGCGTCGGGCATGTGTGGCGAGTGCGGGAGGCCGGGAGTTCAGCGGGCAACGAATGAAGATAGCGCGGCGCCCGTTTCGAGTGCGAGCAGCTGTTGTTTGCGCGCCAGTCCACCCCCATACCCGGTAAGTGAGCCATTGGCACCAATAACACGGTGACAGGGGACGATGATGCTGATCGGATTGCGACCGTTGGCCAGTCCTACCGCACGCATCGCTTTTGGGCGACCAATCTCACGGGCCACGTCGCCGTAGCTGCGCGTCTGTCCATACGGGACGGTAACGAGTGCCTGCCACACGCTGCGTTGAAACGCAGTGCCAGTGGCAGCGAGCAGGACCGTAAACGTGTGCCGCGTACCGGCAAAGTATTCGGCGAGTTGCACGCGTGCGAGTTGCACATGAGCGGTCGCGAGTGCGGCCGCGTTCGCGGGGTACGTCGCGTGACCAGCGTTGCCAGGCCAGGCCGGCCCCATGCCCGAAGCACGGTCCAACGCACCTTGGGCGTCGGTCGCGTTGTCTGACGCAACCCACGTTGCGATGTCTGCATATGAACTGTGCAGCGGCGTGAAGAGCAGATGCGTGAGTCCATCGTGGTTGGCGGCCAACAGCAAGTCGCCGAGTGGGCTCTGCACCGTGTCAAAAATCACTGGATTCATGATGGCACACGTGATTGGTTGTGTGAAAAGTCACCAAGCTCAGGCAAGGCTCGCCCACAGGTGCATGGCTGCGTAAGCGCGCCACGGTCGCCACGCTTGTGCTTGCTCTCCCAGCGCCTTGCTGGTTACGCCCCCGGCCGCTTTGCGCAACGCCAGATCAGTGTCCGGAAATGCATCAGGATAGCGCAGCGCGCGCATGGCGATGTATTGTGCGGTCCACGGACCAATGCCTGGCAACGAGGTGATGCGTGCTTCGAACTGCGCCAGTGGCGCATGCGTGCTCTCACTGTCACCAAGCTCGGGCAGCTCGCCATCCGCAACGGCACGCGCGAGAGCAAGCACACATTGCGCCCGGGCGCGCGTCAGTCCGATGTCGGTTAGTTGTGTGAGTGACGCACCCGCCAATCGATCTGGTGAGATCGGCTCGTGCGTCAGCGCTGGGAACGTGGTGCTGTGCGAGTGATGCGCGGCGCCGTTCCGGCCGTCAGCTGTATGCGTATCGAAACGTCGAGAGCTGCACAACTTTTCCGCCAGGCGACTCGCCAGCGTGGTCGCACCACGCACACTCACCTGTTGTCCAAGGACGGCACGCACAGCGAGTTCGAATGAATCCATCGTGCCGGGCACGCGCATGCCGGGACGCGCTTCAACCAACGACCTGAGAAAAGGCGTCGTGCTCAAATGCTCACCGATGATATGCGGTGCCGCATCAACGTCGAGCATCGCGCGCAGGCGAGCCAGCACAGGGACGAGCACCGGCAGTAACGAGAGACTGACGCGGACGTTCAGCACCACAGCGTTTTGTGTTGCGTATGCGTCGCCTGTCGTGTCTGTTGCGCGGGTTGTGCGAGTTGCACGGGTGCGGACTGCCGCTCGTTCCGACACGGTCACCACGCCAACGTGTGCCCCGTAGCGCACCACTCGCGAGTACTGCGGTGTGGCAGTGAGTGTCACCATTTCGACACCAGTCATGGCACGTCCCTGCAAATACGCGCACATGTCAGACCAGTGAAATGGCGCGCGGGCACTCAGGGTGAGAGAGATTGATGCGTGTTCCAACAGGGCCGATGCGTGGCCGGTAGACGTCGCGCTGCTTCGGTGCACGGGTGTGGTCGTCGCCGAGCTGTTGTGTCCCCTGACGGCACGTAACGCGGCGGGACGCAGTGCAGACGGAGAGAGTCGGTAACGTGCTTGAAACAGTGCGTTCAGTCGGCGCACGCTGCCAAAGCCGCTGGCCATGGCGATCGCCGAAACCGGTAAAGTGGTCTCGGTGAGCAGCTGTTTGGCGGTGAGCAGCCTGAGGGTTTGGGCCAGTGCCACGGGCGATGCGCCAAACTCGCGTTCCACCACCCGCCGCAGGTGACGCGAACAAACGCCGAGTTCGGCGGCAAGGGCGTCGAGGGAAGCGTGGTCCAGCGCCCCGCTGGCAATGCGAGCACCAGCGTGGCGTGCCCGCTCTCGAACAATGTCCACCGCCGCTACCGCCTCATGTAGCTGACCATTCGCCAGCTCAGGCCGACAACGCAAGCACGGACGGAATCCGCGTCGTTCGGCCGCAGCGGCAGTTACAAAAAAACTGCAGTGTGCAGCCTGCGGTGTGCGTGCAGGACAGATCGGGCGGCAGTAGATTCCCGTACTGCGAACACCTACAAAGAACACCCCATCAAATCGTGCGTCGCGGGCGGCGAGCGCGCGGTAAAACTGGCGGTCAGTTGGTGTCGTAGTGCGGCGACTGTTCATCACTCATGATATCGCGTGCCGGCCCGCTTGGCTGGCCATTTTCGGACCTCTCAGGGACGTGATCACCATGAGCGCTGAACGATCAACGCCACGACTGCCGAAAACGTCAGGAACGCCAGCAGCGCGAGCCGCGCGCGTCAGCCGACCAAGGCCGTTCACCCGACCTGCCGTGCTTGGTGTCGCTGCTGCCATTCTCTCGGCCTGCACCGGTGCGTTGCAGCCCGGACCGCGCGCCACCCCGATGCCGCCAGGTTCGCCAGTGCCAACCTCGCCGGCGTCAGGTGTGGCAGGCGACGCTCTGGTCCGCTGGCCTTGGACTGTGAGCCTGCCAACGGTTGATAGCGTGACAACGGAAGTCCTGGCGCCGGCCATCCGTTTGCACCGCCTTTACCGCACTTCTGCGCCGCTGCGCGCATTTGCGCTCGATATTGATCTTGAAGGCTGTGTACTGCTGCGCGCTGTGAAAGGGGCGCCAACGGCTGTGGGACGCCGCACCACATCGGCGTTGCTGCAGCAGCTGCCGTCCACGCTTGGACCAGTGGCCGCGGTGAACGCCGATTTTTTCTCCTTTGAACCCGCAGGTGTGCCCACCGGGGCGCATGTAGAACAGGGCCGCGTGATCGCGGGCCCGGGCACGCGGCCCGTGTTTGCCATGGACAGCGTTGGTACGCCGCTTATCGCCTCGTTGCGCGTTGAAGGCAGCATCACCACATTGCGCGACCGACTGAACATCAGCGGCTGGAACCGGAGCGTCAGTAGCGGAATCAGTGTGCTTGATCAGTATTGGGGACAGCCCGCCGACTCCAGCGTGACGGCAGCACGGTGGACGCTCGCGCCTCTGGTGACGCAAGCCGAGCCGAGCGCACGTCGGTATGTCGTGCAATCGGCAACGCGTGATCAGATCGCGCGCGGCGATACGCTGCTGGTATTGGCTGCATCCGGACTGGGCGCAGGTGATACGGTGCGCGTGCAGCTGCAGCTGTCGCCCAAACATCCGGTTGAAGCGGTTGGTGGATTTCCGCTGCTCGTGCGCGACGGCAACATTGTCGCTGACTCCAGCAACTCGGGTCCAGCGGCTTTCCGCGGCCTCAATCCGCGTTCGGCGGTGGGTATTGGTGCGCAGGGGCGGCGTTTATTGCTGCTGGTAGCCGACGGACGCCAGCCCGGTGTCAGTGTCGGGCTCACCATCAACGAGACAGCGCAGCTGTTGCATCAGCTGGGTGCTACCGACGCGCTCAATCTTGATGGTGGTGGGTCGTCGGCCATGGTGCTCGCGGCGGGAGTGGGACGGCGTGATGGCCATGCGAATGCACGCGCCCAGGAGATGCCCGCAAATGTTCCGTGGCTGGTCAACGCACCCTCGGATGCAACAGGTGAGCGTGCGGTGGCCAACGCGCTGGCGGTGCTGAGTGCATGTGAGCGCTAGGCGGGAGCGGAGCGAATCCTTTGTGTTGTTTTTGCGTACATTGAAGGAATGAATCACTTGGCTTTTCGCAACACTTTATTTCAGGTGCGACCGTTCGGCACGAGGGTTTGCACGGTTTTGGCTTCGCTCTTGCTGCTGGCGTCATCAGGCAGCGTCGGTGGGCTGCAGGCGCAACCGCCCACGTTGCCGGCGCCGCGTGGATATGTAAACGACTTTGCGGACGTGATCTCTCCCGCCGCTGAAGCGCAGCTGGAGAGCATTGCACGCATCGTGCAGAGCCGCTCAGGCGGCGAGATCGCTATCGTGACGCTGCCGAGTCTGGAGGGGCGGCCGGTCGAAGAGACATCACTGCGACTGGGCCGCGAATGGGGCGTGGGAAGTCAGGGCGCGGTCGGCGACGCGCGCCGCAACGCTGGTACAGTCATCCTGCTGGTGCCCAAAGAGAGCAGCGACGACGGCCGCGGGCATTGCCGTATTGAGACCGGTCAGGGCGCAGAGGGCTTCATCACCGACGCGACCAGTGGAAGTATTTGCAGGGCTGCCACCAACCGGTTCCGTGTGGCCGACTACAGCGGTGGTTTGCTCATCGTGGCGTCGGCGGTGGCCGAAGAATACGCGCGCGAGTTTGGATTTTCCCTCGCTGAGGGAGAGTTGCCTGTTCAGCGCGTGCGATCCCGCGAACAGGGGCCCGGCTCAGCTCTCGCAACAATCCTGATGCTGGTGTTTTTCGTGTGGATTGCCAGTAAGGGACGTGGCAGCGGTTGTTTGCCACTGGCGGCGGTCGCGAGCACGATGGCTGGGCCGCACGGGGGTCGGCATCACCGGGGGTACGGCGGAGGTTTTGGTGGCGGCTTTGGTGGTGGTGGATTTGGTGGCGGCGGAGGGGGCTTTGGAGGCTTCGGCGGTGGCGGTGGCTTTGGCGGCGGTGGTGGCGGTTCGAGTTGGTAATCTGTCTCGCTCCGCATCGCGATCAGCCACAGCGGCTCATTTCCGGCTCGCACGCGAAACGCGTTCGCGGCCCCAATCTGTACCTACACATTCAGGATGTACACGCATGGCAAAAATGACGCTCGAAGATCTGGTCGGTCAGCTGCAACAGATGCACGGCGGCAAACTGCGCTGCGTGCTGCTCTACGGTTCGGCGGCGGCCAATGAACAGCTGGAAAAGCTGTCCGATTTGAACGTGCTCGTGCTCGTGGACACCATCGAGCCGCTGCAGCTCGAAGCGTTGGGCCAAACGGCTCGTGCATGGGGCGAAGCGGGTAATCCGCCGCCACTGGAGCTGACAGTCGCTGAATGGGAACGTTCGGCGGACATTTTCCCCATGGAGTACGCCGATATTCTTGAGCGGCACAAGGTGCTGTTTGGCGCGCTGCCGGAACTGGTGACCACAGTGGCCCGTAGTGACCTGCGGCGGCAAACCGAGTACGAAGCCATGAGCAAGGTGCTGCGCCTGCGTCAGGGCATCATGCGGGCAGGTCAGGACGTGGTGCAGCAGCTGGAGCTCTTGCGGGCGAGTCACAGCACGTTGATGGTTGTGTTTCGCGCCGCGGTGCGGACGGCCGGTGAATCTGCGCCGGCCGATCGCACGCTGCTGATAAATCGGGTGGCCCAGCTGGCGGCGCTTGACGCGACACCGTTCCTGCGTGTGGCGAAGTTGGTGAAAGGGCAGGGCGATGTCCCAAACAAAGAAGCCGAACAACTGCTGTTTGCGACATTGGCGGGTATGGAGCAGTTGACGGCCTGGCTCGATGCGCACGCGCACGATGCTGATTGATGTCATTCCGTTGGCGGCGTTCGCCGAACAACGGTTACTCACTGGTTTTCATGCAGGTCCGACTTTTTCGAGGAGTTTCTCATGACTGATCCCCGCTCTCGTACCATGTCGCTCCCACGTGCGCGCCGGATGCGCGGGGTGCTTGCGTTGCTTTCCTTGCCTGTGTTGCTGGGCGCCTGTGGCTACAACCAGATCCAGTCCATGGACGAGAATGTCACGCGTGCGTCAGCCAATATCGAGGCACAGCTGCAGCGCCGTGCTGATCTGATCCCGAACCTCGTGAATACGGTGAAAGGGTTCGCCGCGCAGGAGAGCGAAGTACTCACACAGGTGACGCAGGCGCGTGCGGGGCTGGCTGGTGCGCTGAGCCGAACCGGTGGCACCGACATGTCGGAGCTGGCGGCGGCCAACTCCAATCTGACCTCGGCGCTTGGTCGATTGAACGTGGTGGTGGAAGCGTATCCGGAACTTCGCTCCAACGAGAACTTCCTGCGTCTGCAGGACGAACTCACCGGCACGGAAAACCGCATTGCGGTGGCCCGTACCGATTACAACGAAGTGGTCGGCAGCTACAACGCGTACATTCGCCGGTTTCCTGCGGTCGTGACGGCCAAGGTCACGGGCGCCAAGGATCGTGAATACTTTGAGGCCGACGCCGGTGCGCAAACGGCACCGACGGTTGACTTTGGCAAGTAA
>JBBSPO010000077.1:0-13924 GCA_038258695.1 Gemmatimonadales bacterium
GTCATGCGATCTGACACGCTATACTCGAGCGCCGGATATGGTGGGTCGGGCAGTTTTCGGACGGCCTCACGATTGATCGACACCGAGTCGTCGAGGAAGCGTCCGCCCCAATAGGTGTGAGAGGGCCAGCCGTATCGCACGATCGTCTCGCGCAGCGCGTCTCCGCCCGATTCATTACGCCAGCTGTGTCGTTCGTCGCGATCTGTTGCCGCACGCAGTCGCGTCCACGTGCTGCGAGCATGGTGCGCGACAAAGCGATCGTTGCCCGCATCAGACCACAGTGGGTCGGCCAGCCACCACATGGTATCGAGGGCCGCTGAACGGGCCGCACAGGCCATTGCCGCGAGACGCTGCCGAGCGACGTCATCGAGCAGACTCAGCACAAACGGGTCGCCGCAGGTTGGATCATTGGCCAGCACGACACGCCAGGCGAGCGCGCGATCGAAGGCACGCTCCGCTTCACTGATACGGCCCAGCCGCTCGAGCGCGACGCCACGAAGCGATTCGCACCACGACTCATCCGACCCGCAGCGATCAGCAACGGCCAGCGCACGGGCCGGCTGTTGTTGATCGAGGTGAAAGCGCACACGTTGTCCCGCAATCCATCCGTCACCCGCAAAACGCGTACCGGCCACAGCCAACCGAGAGAGCAGACTGTCCCGTTCGCGGCGCAAACGTGGACGGTAACCTACGCGTAGTGCCAGATCGAGATTGGTGGCCTCGTCCAGCGGCAGGTCGTCTCCCTCGGGCAGCCAGATGGGACAGATGGTGCCGTTGTCGCGTTCGCCGCGAACGCGACTGATGAACTTTCCACGCAGTCGCTCGAGCGATAGAGCACGCGCCCGATAGGCGTCGAGCTCGGCGATGGACATCCTGTTTGGTCTGACGCGCTCATCTCCCGTGAGAGGCGTCGGCGGGCGCGACCCGGCTGCCAGCGCTCCCTGCCAACCGGAATAGCAGTAAATCGCCTGATATCGCCGCACTTCGGGGCTGAAATAGCCATCGTCCAGATCGGCGCGTACAAACTGAAAGGCGAGCGGTCCGTGGCGGCTCACCTCGCTGAGTTGCCAGGCATCGCGCCACGCATCCTGAAAACGCGTTACGGCCCGAACCAGCGCTTTGTGGACGGTGGCCGAGTCTGCGGTGGCCACGATATTCGCCCCGGAGGCCTCGATGGCGGCCGGGGCCGGTTTGGGTAGCCCTCGACCCATCCCGCAGCCTGACACGGTGGCCGCCAAAACCGCCGTCAACAGTCCGGACACGCGAAAAATCCGGGATCCTGTGCGACCTGCGTGGGGGCGAACGTGTGGGGGATTGGCTGGCATGTGGCCGAATTGACGGACTGGCATAATGTAAGAATGAGATGCGTGCCCGGATTGCTCCAGTGCTCAGGCACTGGCATTCTTTCACCAACGTGTTTTATCTTTCGAGGCTCGGTGTTTACACCGGTTAATCCTGTCGGCCGAATTCGGGGCTGCCGACAGTGGCGATGCCACGCATGTGGTGCCGGAGAAGTCCTCCAGGTACTCGGCGCGGCCTCTCGCACCTTGTTTTTTGGGTTGGCGCAGCAATGTGGCCAGGCTGACAACGAGGCTTTCGATGTCCTCGCTGACGGACGCATCGCGTCCGGGAGAGATTTAGATGCATCCGTTTATGGAAACGCAGAAAGAGTGGCTGCGCGACGATATTCCGCCGTTCCGTCCGGGCGATACCGTGCGTGTAAATGTTCGCGTGAAAGAAGGCGAAAAAGAACGTCTGCAGGCTTTTGAAGGTGTATGCATTGGCCGTCGTGGAGGCGGTGTGAGCGAGACGTTTACCGTTCGCAAGATCTCCAACGGTGTCGGTGTCGAGCGCATCTTCCCGTTGCACAGCCCCATGATTGGCAGCCTGATCGTTGTGCGCCGCGGTGTTGTGCGTCGTGCCAAGCTGTACTATCTGCGAGACGTGGTCGGTAAGGCTGCGCGCATCAAGGAGCGCAAGGTCGTGCGTCCGCCCAAGGGTTCGGCCACCAGCTGAACATGCGGATTCAACCCGCAACAGCGGAGCGCTGATGGCGCGCTGGAGTCGTCTTGAATCGACGCTCCGCACGCGACACGGCCCCGCGATTGTCGGTGTCGACGAAGTTGGACGGGGCCCCCTCGCGGGCCCCGTTGTCGCATGTGCCATTGTCATGCCGGAAGGCAAACGCGCCATTGCCGGCGTGAACGACTCCAAGCAGTTGGATCCGGAAACCAGACAGCGGCTCTGCGCGCAGATTCGGGCCACAGCCGTCGCAATCGGCGTAGGCGCCGCATCGGCGCGCGAAGTGGAGCACATCAACGTTCTGCACGCCACGGTACGGGCCATGCAGCGCGCCGTGGCGCAGTGTGAGCGCCGTCTGGGCCGATCGGCCGACCATTTATTGATTGACGGCAATCCGCTTCGGTGGCTGGGTCGCGACCACACGGCGGTGGTCAAAGGCGACGGGTCGTGCTATTCGATTGCCTGCGCGTCGATCGTGGCCAAAGTGCTGCGCGATGATCTGATGCAGCGGCTGGCGCGACGTTACGGCAACTACGGCTGGGAGCGAAACGTTGGGTACGGAACGCCGGTGCACCGGGAAGCGATCATGCGTTTTGGACTGACGCCACATCACCGTCGCACCTTTTGTCAGTCGCTGCAAATCTCGATGGAGTTGTCATGACGGATTCGGATACACTCGCAGTCGAGCCGTCGCCTCCGGATGAGACGAGTGACGAGACGAGTGTTGAGACGGCAATCGAGGCGCCGACCACGGACAGCGCACCGCGCGAGCTGGCCCCGCGCATCCAGACGCTGTGGCGGATCAGTTTCCTGCTGCAGGCCATTCTGCCATCGGCATTGCTCGGTGTAGGCGCCTTTGTTGTGTTGTGGGATGACAAACCATGGGTGGTGGTGTTGGTGGCGTTGTTGCCGTGGCTCATTGCAGCCGTCTCGGCTTGGCGGCTACCACGTCGTCGATACGAAGCCTGGCGTTATCGCGTTACCGATGATGCGCTGCGACTTGATCGCGGCGTGATGGTGCGAGTGGAGAGTGTGGTGCCGTACACACGCATTCAGCATGTGGACACCGAGCAGGGGCCAATCGAACGCATGCTCGGCCTGATGCGCGTGACCGTGCACACGGCGTCGGGTAGCGGCGCTTCATTGACGGTGCCGGGCCTGCGTCCCGATGACGCGGCGGCGCTTCGGGAACAGCTGGCGCAACTGGCCGGTGTTGTTGAGCCGTTGTGAGCACGCCTGACGGGGACGCTGCACGGGAGGCGGAAGGCGCGGCGGTGCCTGGTGGAGACGTTGCACCGGCAGCCGTAGCCGCGCCAGTGCCTGACGGTGAGCCAGCGCTGCAACGCCTGCACATTTTTTCGGTGTTGCTGGAATGGGTGCAATCACTCACACGCAGTGTGATTCCGATTCTGTTTTTGTACATGCAGAATCGCGATCGTGGTGGACGCATTGTGGCCTGGCTCGGCGCGGCAGTGTTGGTGCTTACCGCTGCGTGGTCGGTGGCGTCGTATCTTACCAAGCGCTACGGATTGTCGCGCGACGCGCTCATTGTAAAGAGCGGTGTATTGCGCAAGCAGTCGCGCATCATCCCGTTTGGCCGGATTCAGAGTGTCAACGTACGCCAGTCAGCGCTGCAGCGGGTTTTTGGCATGGCCGAGTTGCGGGTGGAAACCGGCACCTCGGGCGCGAGTGCGGAGGCCGATCTCAGTGTGCTGCGCTGGGGCGACGCGCAGGCACTACGGGAAAAATTGGTAGCGGAGCGGCGGTCGGCTGCCACGGGAAGAACTGCACCAAACGGATCGGTTGCAAATAGCGCGAACGCTGCCGGTGCTTTGTCCGCTTCGCAGATTTCGGCTGCTGGTGTGGCTGGTGTTGCCGGTGTTGCTGGTGTTGCAGCGGTAGGTGCAGCCACTACCGCCAGCGTCACAGGCGCGGCGGAGAGTGCGGCCCTGCTGGACGACGACGCCGAAGCTCAAGTCATTGCCACCATTGATGTCGAAGAGCTCATGGTGGCCGGTGGCACTTCCAACAACATCGGTGTGCTGATCGCGCTGTTGGTGAGCGGATGTGAGCGCTTTGGTTCATCGTTTTTTGAATCACTCGTGCTGCCGGGAGGCCTCGGGAGTCCGCTTGATGCGCTGGGCGCGGCCATGAGCAGTGTGTGGCTCTTTGGCGTGTTGCTGGTCGTGGTGGTACTGCCGATTCTGTTTGCGTCGTGGTTGGTGTCGGTGGCCGGCGCTGTGGTGCGGTATTACGGATTTACCCTCGAACGGGTGGGTCGCGATTTGCGTCGCAGGCACGGTCTGTTCAGCCGGGTGGAAGCCAGTGTTCCCGTGGCACGTGCGCAGGCAATCCGGTTTCGCCAGACGATGTTGCGCCGACCGTTCAAGCGCGGTGAGTTGTTGCTGGTGTCAGCAGGTTCCGCCACTGGCTCAGATGGTGCGTCCGGCGGCGCACAGCATTTGCTACCCATTGTGCATATCGACAACGTGGCGCGTGTTGTGGCCGAAGTTTTTCCTGATGCCGACATCAGCGAAGTGCTGGCCACCGGGTCGGGGGGGGGAGCATGGCGTCGCGCCGCGCCGCTCTCGTGGCTTCGGCAGGCGGCCGCATCATCGCTGTTTCTCGGCTTGCTGATTGGCGCAATTGTGTGGTGGCGTGGTAACGCCTGGCTTGCGCTCGGCTGGTTACTGCCCGCCTCCTGGGCGCTGGCGGTGCTGCGCTGGCGCGTGCGCGGATTGCATGTGGCGAACGGATATGTGATGGTGCGTGAGGGTGGCATTGCACGCACCACGGTGATTCTACCCGAGCGCAAACTGCAACTGGTGGAACTGCAGCAGGGTCCGTTGCAACGACTGTTTGGCGTGGCGACGCTACACTTTACAACGGCCGGCAGTGGTGGTGATGCCAGCATGATTGACCTGCCACTGGCGCAGGCGCGGTCCACGCAGGAAGCTCTGGCATCCCGACTACCCAAGGCCTCGCGCGTTCGGCGGTCGGCGCGTGCCGCGAACATGCATGATGTGAAACTTGCGATCCCCTCATCTCCGGAGTTGGCGTACCATGGAAGCTGAACCAGCGCAGTCCGACAATGTTTTTCGCGAAGACCTGCTGCGTGGACAGGTGGCACTCATCACGGGTGGCGGTAGCGGCATTGGGCTGGGAATTTCCGAGCTGTTGGCGTCACTCGGAGCGCACGTTGTGATTGCCAGTCGCAAGCCCGAGCATTTTGAGACGGCGCGCGACGCACTGTTAGCGAAAGGCCTGTCTGTGAGCAGTGTGGCGCTCGACGTGCGCGATCAGGATCGGGTGCGTGCTGTCGTTGACGGGATTGCGCAATCTCACGGCCGTCTGGATCTGCTGGTGAACAACGCCGCGGGTAACTTCTATGCGCCCAGCGCCACACTGTCGGCCAACGCATGGAAAGCGGTATTGGAGATTGACCTGTACGGAACGTTTCATTGTTCACAGGCCGTATATGAAACCATGAAGCAGCAGGGGGGGGGACGCATTGTCAGTACGTCCATGACGCTGCATTACCGCGGATGGCCGCAAATGGCGCACGCCACGGCCGCCAAGGCCGGTGTTGACGCGCTCACCCGAACGCTGGCCGTTGAGTGGGCACCCGAGCGCATTCGGGTGAATGCCATCGCACCGGGCCCGATTCCCACGGAGGGCGTGCGCAAGGCGTTTACGCCACCAGCCGACAGTGGTATTACTGATGTGTTCGCCGCAGCCACCGAACGAATGGAAGGCTACGCGCGTGACCGCATTCCGCTCGGTCGCTGGGGCACGCCACGCGACATTGCAAATATGGTGGCGTATCTTGCGTCGCCCGCCGGTGATTGGATCACTGGTGCGATTTTTGTTATCGATGGCGGGGAGTGGTTGGCCAAGGGATAGTCCGAGCGTGCGCCAGATCACTGCGCCCAATGTGCCAGTATCGTTACTTCAATATTGTGTGCCGGTAAAATCTGCCGCGCACTCACAACTACTGGAGGCAACTATGCGTCAACTGCGATTGTTCGGAATGGCGGCACTGGCGATTACATCGTTGGGTGCGTGCGCTACCAAGGGGTTCGTGCGTCAGGGGCTGGAAGATCAGCGTGTCGCGTTGTCAACGGAACTGGCGTCGGAGCGCAACGCGCGCGTCGCTGGAGACAGCACGGTACGTGCCGATGTCACGCGTGACCTGGCTGCGTTGCGCGCCGATCTCACGACGTTGCGTGATGAGTTCGGCGCCAAGATTACGGCCATGGAAAACCAGGTGAAGTTTGCCTTCCCTGTGCACTTTGCCTTTGACGACGCCAACGTGCGCGATGAAGATCGTCAGGCGCTTGAGCGCTTTGCGGCGGTCGTGCGCTCGTACTACAATGGCGCATCGATCACTGTTGAAGGTTTTGCCGATCCTTCAGGATCGCGCGCCTACAATCTTGATCTCTCACAGCGTCGCGCCGATGCTGTGCGTGAGTATCTCGCCAGCCAGGGTGTTGCGCCATCACTCGTGACGAGCGTGGGTTACGGCAGTGAGCGCCAGGTTCGTCCGGGCGCGATGGGTGCTGACATGGGTGCCGAGTTGAATCGTCGTGTGTCGTTTGTGATCGAGACGCCGGCCGAAGCAACCGTGGCCGCCATTTCGATGCGCAACAACTAGCCGTCTGTGTAACAGTCGTGTCATCGCTTGGTGGCACGTCTGTCGCGGTTTGTGCTGTGGCAGGTTCACTGCATTGAGGTCTCATTGCTTTTGCAATAGGCTTTCGCCATGAAGCCACGCACTCAATATTCGTCATCGCCCGTGTCCGTCCCCGAGACGTTCACGGGCGATGTTCGTTCGTTGCATACCGAAGGTCTCCGTTTGGCCCTCTTCACCGACACCTGGGTCCCGCAGGTAAACGGTGTGTCGCGAACGCTGGAGCGTTTGCGATCGGCGATTGAAGCGCGCGGTGGTGCGGTGCACGTGTTCACCGTCGATGATCCGGATGCAACGCCCGCGCCGCACGTGACGCGTGCCCGCAGCGTTCCGTTCTGGGCGTATCCACAACTGCAGCTTGCCTGGCCCAATGGGCGTGACGTGCAACGTGAACTGGCGGCGTTTGCGCCAACGCTGGTACATGTCGCCACGGAGTTTGGTGTGGGGCTCGCCGGCCGACGTGCCGCGCGCGCACTTGGTGTGCCGCTTGTGACGTCATACCACACCAGCTTTACCGCGTACGCGCAGTACTACCGTCTCGGGTTACTCGCTCGGCCCGGCTGGCAATATCTGCGCTGGTTTCATAGCGCAGGTTTGCGCACTTTCTGTCCCACGCAGGCCATCGTGCGCGAAGTGCAGGCGCAGGGATTTCGCTCCTGTCGCGTGTGGTCGCGTGGCGTTGATGTGCAGCGGTTTTCACCGGCGCATCGGTCGGCCGGTTTGCGCTCAGCGATGGGCGCTTCCGATGATACAATCGTGATCGGTTACGTGGGTCGCCTGGCTGCAGAGAAGGGGCTGAGCACAGCACTGCACGCCATACAGCTCGTGTCTGAGGCACGGCCGGGCAAGGTGACGTTTATGCTGGTAGGCGACGGTCCCTATGAGGCGCAGGTGCGCGCACGCACGCCGCTGCCGCGCTGGCTACCGGGCAAGCTGTCGGGTGACGCGCTGAGTGCCGCCTACGCCAGTGCCGATGTCTTCGTGTTTCCAAGTACCACCGACACGTTTGGAAACGTGCTGCTGGAGGCTATGGCCTCCGGGCTGCCGATCGCGGCGGCCGACGTGGGTCCCACGCGGGAACTGGTGGGCCAGGATCGCGGCTTGCTCGTTTCCCCCGACAATGCGCGTGCCCTGGCCGACGCGCTGATCACCTACGTGGACAATCGCGCCTTGCTGAAATCCCACGGCGCGAAGGCGCGTGCGTTCGCGGAGTCGTGCACGTGGGATCGGGTGTGGGATACACTTCTCGCAGAGTACCTCGGGTTGCACCGTGCAGATGCAGCCCGAACGGCGCCGTGGCAGCGCCGGGGCATTGAGTTATAGGGGGAGGGGGTATAAATATCTCTTGCGTCTTCGTTCTGGAGATTCATGGTGCGCTGGTGCACCCACCCGGGCACGGTACGCTCCCTTTTACAGAGACAGACATGACGACGATTGAGCTCAAGATTGACGGAATGACGTGCGGGCACTGTGTGGCGGCTGTGAAACGCGCGTTGGACACCGTGGACGGCGTGACCGTGTCTTCGGTCGCTATCGGCTCCGCCTCGCTCAAGGTAGATGAGCAGGTGCTGTCGGAAGAGCGCGCGATGGCTGCTGCGACCCATGTGGTGGCCGAAGAGGGCTATTCCGTCTCGCGGTCGTATCCCATCTCTGACATTTAGCGGTTGAGCCGCCGCGAAATCGGCTGCTTAATTTTCCGGTCTGGGGCGCTGGATAATCTGTGTACCGCGCTATATTTGGAGGCTGGCTGTCTTGTGAAAGATGGCTACGACTCGGTAGCTCAGTTGGTAGAGCAGCGGACTTTTAATCCGTAGGTCGTGGGTTCGAGTCCCACCCGGGTCATTGCGTGGTTGCCGCAGGGTTGCGTGGGCCCGCCCCAGTAATGTGCGATCGCCGCAGCGCGGTTGCGATAGGCATCGCGCACCGGCCGACAAGACGTCTGCTCTCTCCCGACAATTGCGGTTCTGATGATCAACTCGCTCGTGGCGTTTGCACTGCTGGCGCTCAGCGCACTGTTTGCGTGGCCCCTGCAGGCGCAGTTTTCGTTGCCGGGTTCGGCGCAGCGAGGCAACGCCGATTCGACCGCTGTCGCTGCGGCACGCACGTCGCCGGAGTCCCCACGCGCGTCTGTGACCGCGTTCCTTGAGCTGGCGCAGCAACACAAATACGAACTGGCGGCCCAGTACCTTGACCTTCCAGTGGCTGATCGTCCCCGAGCGGCCGAAGTTGCGCGTCGTCTGCGGGAAGTGCTTGATCAGCGATTGTGGATTGAAATGGATGATGTGTCGCCACTCGCGATTGGTGATACGAGTGATGGCGAGCCGGGACGCGATCGACTCGGCGTCATTCCCGGAGCAACCGGTCTGGCCGAACCGGTGTACGTGCGCCGTTTTTCCGGCGGTCGCGTAACACGGTGGGTGTTTGACCGGGAAACGGTCGCCAGCATTGACGGGTGGTACGCGGCGCTGCCCGATGCCTGGCTGCGAGGCCGTGTACCTACACCGTTGCTCGGTGAAGGGCCGTTTGGTGTGTACCACTGGCAGTGGATTGGCATAGTCGTCGCCATTGCGGCTTGTCTGATGATCGCCGCCGTCATTGCTTTTGCGGCCCGATACCTGATCGCCCTGGTTACGGAGCGTACGACCACGACCTGGGATGAGCTGGTGGTGTCGCGCCTGCGCGGACCATTTCGGCTCTGGCTGGTGGGCGTGTTGGTTATGCCGATGTTGGCCGTCCTTGGCCTGAACGCACGTGTTGGTGGTTTTATTGCCGCCACCTCCAGCGTCATGGTGATGCTCTCGTTTTTCTGGGCAGCATTGCGTGTGATCTCGCTGGTGCAGGATCAGCTGCTGCTTGGTACGTGGGCCGACGGACAGACGCAGACGCGCACGCTGGTGCCGCTGCTCACTCGCTTCCTGCGTGTGACGGTGACAATCGTCGCGTTGCTCGTGGCACTTGCCCAGTTCGGGTATCCGGTCGGCACGCTGCTCGCAGGTATCGGTATTGGCGGCGTGGCGCTGGCGCTCGCGTCGCAAAAAACGGTTGAGCATCTCTTCGGGTCGGTCTCGCTGGCCGCCGACAAGGTGTTTCGGGTGGGGGACTTTGTTCGCGTTGGCACAGTGGAAGGCACGGTCGAGCGCATCGGCTTGCGGTCCACCAGTCTGCGAACCCTCGCGCGTACAATTGTGCGCATTCCCAACGGGACGCTGGCAGAAGAGCGCATCGAAACTTTCGGCGAGCGCGATCGCTTTCTCTTTGAACACTTTCTTGGCGTGACTTACAGCACGACCCCGGCGCAAATCCGCGTCATCGTTGCGGCCATCGAAGCGCGATTGCGTGAACATGCCGACCTGTGGCCCGACACGGTGGTGGTGCGTGCCAATGCGTTCGCCGATTCGGCCATCACCATACGTGTGCGCGCCTGGTTTACCGTGGCTGACTTCGTGGCGTTTCTTGACGTGCAACATGAAATGCTGTTGGCATGCATGGACATCGTTGAGGCAGCGGGTTCAAGCTTTGCGTTCCCGTCGCGCACAGTCTATCACGTTTCGCCACCGGAGGCTCCGGTGCCCGGCCCTGCGTCAACTACTTCGTCATCATCATGAGCGTACATCCACTGGTGCTGCAGTCCGCAGACGTGCTCGACCGCCTGCGCGCCGAACGTCCGCTGGTGCACAACATCACCAACTTCGTGGCCATGGACATCAGCGCCAATGGATTGCTCGCCGTGGGCGCGTCACCAGCCATGGTGCATGCCAAAGAAGAAGTAAGAGACTTTGTCGCCATCAGTCGCGCGTTGGCCATTAACATTGGCACGCTGTCGTCGGAGTGGGTGGACGCGATGCACCTGGCGGCGGCGGAGGCTGGCAAGCGCGGCATTCCCTGGGTGCTCGATCCGGTTGGTGCCGGTGCCACCACGTATCGCACACACACAAGCGAGTCACTCGCGGCCCGTCGCCCCACGGTGATTCGTGGCAATGCGTCGGAGATTCTGGCGTTGGCGGCCGGTGCGTCGGGTACGAGCGGCGTCGATGCGTCACATGACTCGGCTGATGTTGCGGAGCAGGCGCGTACACTCGCGGCACGACGCGGATGCGTGATTGCGATGACTGGCGAAACCGATTTTGTCACCGATGGCACTCGCACTGTAGCGATTACCAATGGGCATGCAATGATGACCCGCGTCACGGCGGTAGGCTGCACCGCCACAGCGTTGGTTGCGGCAGCGTGTGGTGTTGAAGCTGACGCGATTGTCGCCGCTACCGCAGCACTGGTGTTGCTCGGTGTGTGCGGTGAGCTGGCGGCTGAGGGCGCACCTTCGCCCGGTACGTTCCGCGTGCGGTTGCTGGACGCGCTGTATGACGTCACGCCCGATGATATTCGCGCCCGCGCGCGCGTAACCGGGTAGGTGCCGTGCTGAGCGACGCCAATCCACTGCTGGCAACAGAGTTTGCGGCCACGCTGCTGCAGGGCGTCATCACGAGCGGGTTGGCGGCGTTGTGTCTGCATTTGTACACGCGCTACAAGCGGCCCTGGTTTGCCTGGTTTGCGCTGGCGTGGGGCGTGTACGTGCTTCGGTTGGCGTGCATTTCGAGCTTTCTGGTGACCGAGCAGTACGCGTGGCTGTACTGGCACCAGGTCACAACGGGTTGGACGGCGCTGATCCTCTTGTGGGCGTCGGTGGTTTTTTCCCGTCAACCGCGTACACGTCCGTACCACGCGCTGGTGTTGTTGTTTCCGCCGGTCTGGTCGTACGTGGCGATTTATGAGCTCGAGAATTTTTTGTGGGCGGCTCTGCCATCGGTGGTGTTCCTCTCCGCCGCCACGGCGTGGACAGGCTGGGTGTTCTGGCAATATCACCGGGTCGCGGCTTCACCTGGTGCAAAGCTGCTCGCGATCGCGTTTTTTGCGTGGGCGCTGCATCACCTTGATTATCCGTTCCTGCGAGCACAGGGCGCGTGGTCGCCGTGGGGCTACTATCTCGACATCTGTTTTGAGCTGTTGGTTGGTGCCGGCGTAGTGCTGCTGGTGCTGGACGACCTTGGACGCGGCGTGCGCGCGCTGTCGGCGCTGTCGGGCGACCTGCAGCGACGCCGCGGGGAAAACGAACTGCTCGATGATCTGCTGCGGCGGCCGCTGACGCTTCCGGGTGTTCGAGGCAGTGCGATGTACCGCTTTGACGACGTTGCCGGTGGATCTGATGCGTGGGGGGGGGATGATGCCGCCGTGGTTGATGCGCGAATGTCCGCTTCGCGTGAGGCGGGTGTCAACAGTGCGTTCACGCGTGGCGCCGGTGTGTGTGCGGAGTGGGCGGGACGCGCACCAGTTGGCGAAGTTGGCGACACCCTGGAACGCGTACGACGAACTGGCGCACCGCAAACGGCGCCGGCGCACCCTGACCATCCGTACATCACAGCGCTTCCGGTAACGCGCGGAGATCGTGTTGTGGCTGCGCTGGTAATGGCTGGTGATATCCGGAACCCGTTCACGGCGCTCGACGATGATTTTTTACGCACGCTTGGACAGCAGGTGGGCGCGTCGTTGGAGCAAGCGGATCTTGATCGTCAACTGGCGCAGCGCACCAACGATCTCGAACGGTTGTCCGCCCGGATGGTGCGTCAGCATGAAGACGAACGGCGCCGACTGTCACGGGAGCTGCACGACGAAACAGCGCAGGTGTTTTCGGCCGTGAAAATGCAGGTCGAAGCGCTGCGACCGATGTTGCCCGCCGAACACGCGGCACGCGTTGATCGGCTCGGACAGCTGGTGGATACGGGTATTCGCAGCATCCGTCAGGTTACGAGCGATTTGCGTCCGTCGTTGCTCGACGATCTGGGACTCGTGCCGGCGCTGCGGTCGCTGGTGTCGGACTTTGCGGAGCGGGCTGGCCTTTCGGTGACGCTCGACGCGCCGGAGCATGTGCCATCGCTGCCACCGGATTCGGAGCTGGCCGTATTTCGTGCGCTGCAGGAGGCGCTGTCCAATATTGTTCGTCATGCCGGCGCGCGCGAAGTTTTGGTGACGCTGCGTTGTTCGGGCACACAGCTTGATCTGGTGGTACGTGATGACGGTGTCGGATTGCCTGTCGACTCACGCGGTGCGGTGCGTACTGATGACACGCGCATGGGGCTCACGGGTATGCGAGAGCGTATTCACGCCGTGGGCGGAACAGTTCGACTGGCGAATACGGTGCCCGGGGCTGAAGTTCGGGTGGCTGTGCCGCTGACTTTCGAGGAGAAGCAGTGATGGCAATCGCGACAGAGACCACGCGAGTCCGAGTGGTGCTGGCAGATGATCACGCGCTGGTGCGTGAAGGCATTCGTCACGTGCTCGATGCTGACGCCGGCATTGAAGTGGTCGCCGAAGCGTCCAACGGCGCCGATGCGGTCTCGCTTGCGTTGGAGCACTTGCCTGATGTCGTATTGCTGGACATTACGATGCCCGGCGAAAACGGATTGCGCGCCGCTGCTCGACTGCGTGAGGCATTGCCCGACGCACGCATTCTGATGCTGAGCATGCACGACAACGCCGAGTACGTGCGTGAGGGCATGCGGATCGGGACGCACGGCTACCTGCTCAAGGACAGTGCCGGCGAGGAGCTGCGAGCGGCCATTCGCGCCGTGCACGCCGGCGGTACGTTCTTCAGTCCGGCGGTCGTTCGCCGTCTCACGTCAACGCCCGAAGTTGCTGTCCCCGCGCCGGCCTACGCCCAGCTCGATCTGCTAACGCCGCGTGAGCGGGACGTGCTGCAGGGCATCGCCGATGGACACACCAACAAGGCGATCGCGGCTGAGTTGGGTATCTCGCGTCGCACTGTCGAGGCGCATCGCGAAAGTCTCATGCGCAAGTTGGAAATTCACAACGTGGCCGGCCTCACGCGATTCGCACTGGAAGTCGGGCTGCTGTCCGACGAGAGCGGCCCCGGCGCGTAGTTAAGTGTAGCGGCGGGTAGCGGCGGGCAGCGGTGGGTCGCGGCGGGTCGGGTTGCAGCGTGTGGCACCGTTGAGCCGCGTGTGGCCAATCGTCGTGCGGGCGTTACCTGGCCGTTGCGGCACCGAGGGCGGGTTGTCACGTGCGTGCCCGAGCTTTGTTGGTAATGACAACGCCTCCACTGCTGGCTCGCCTCGACGCGCGCGATCGTGCGTTGTTCAGTCGTTTTGCGCTCAATGGCGCAGCCGTGCGCCGCTCGCGCGTGTGGTGGCTTACCCTCAC
>JBBSPO010000078.1:0-13715 GCA_038258695.1 Gemmatimonadales bacterium
AACTGCTTCGATAGCGCGCGCCGATAGCTCAATGGCGGGTCGCGTGGGTTGATCGGGATCGCGCACCAGCACACGAAGGCAGCTGTTCAACAGCAGCTCGTACAGCGTATCGCTGGTGCCTGCTTCGCCGGTCAAGTGCAACCGAACACGATCGAGCGTGATTTCCTCAAGTCGGAGCCCCTCAAACGCATTCACGTCAATGCGCACCGCACCTACAGCGTCACCGACGCGCGAACCGGCACCACCATCGGGCGACGTCCAGCGAACGTCCGTGATCTTGATGGGCCAGAGTGTGGTGTCGTACGATGTCTGAAACAGACACGGGACTCCCTGCACCGGCGGTGTTCGCAACTCGCTCCCACGCGCCACGGCGAACCCCTGCGGCATGGCCCCTTGCTGCGGATCGAGCTGCAGCTCGGCGATCGACATTGACGGGATGGGACGCACGTGCTGTGGATAGAGCACTTCGAGAAACGCTTCGGAGAGCTCGGGAATGTCGTCGTCAATGCGGTGGTGTACACGCGCAGCGAGAAAGGCAAATCCCTCGAGCAAACGCTCGACGTGCGGATCTTCGCACTTTGCCGGCTCGAGTTGCAGGCGCGACGCCACTTTGGGATAGCGTTCGGCAAACTGTGCGCCAAGTCGGCGAAGGTACGCCAGCTCGCGTTCGTAGTACTGGAGCAGATCATCCTGCATGGCGGTCTCCTGTCAAAACGCCGCTCACAGGTCGCCACCGATGCTCTCGCCCACTGCGTACGAGCCGTTAGCTGTATCAAAGACCGTGTCAAACACAACCTGTTCCGGATTGGGATCCATGCGCAATAATGCTTCAATCACAAAGCGCAGCTGTGGTGCTGATTTCTGATCGGCGTCAACAAGTCGCACGCGCACGTTGGCCAGTCGCGGTTCAAACCGGGCGATGGTGTCTTCGACGGCTTCGCGAAGGCTGTTGCGCCCTTCGAGGCTGCCGACAAAGAGTGCCGTGGTGTCGGGGAGGCCATATTCGTACACTGAGCGGTGCACTTCGTCGAGACCGGTTGGCGCCAGCCACATCGTGCGACGCGAGTTGAGCAACCACTCGATATCGCGTTGCACGGACGCGCGGTACGCGCGCTCTGAACCATCGCGTGTAGGCACAGCGTCCAGCCGTTCGCGCGGGGCGAGATCGGTAAGGCGATCAACCAGCGACGGCTGAACCGCACGATCGAGTTCGGTGCGTGCCATGGGTCAGGCCGTCAACTCTGTTTGAGGCTCAGCGCTTGCAGCGGATCGAGGCGACACACACGCAAATACAACTCCTCGCGTTCGTCCTCCTTGATCTCAAGCTTGTCGTAGATGCGGCACAGCAGGGCCATTGGCTGTGCAACCAGCGGGCCCGATTCCCAATCTTCCAGCGACCGCTCTTCAATGATTTGCACCAAGCGTTCGAGCATTGGGCGTGCCACGCCTTCCATGCCGGCTTCGACCATGAGAAACGCAATTTGCGTCTGGCGCACAAAGCGTCCACGCGGTGATCGCTCACGCGCGTGCTGCGCCACCATCAACTCGACCGCACGATTGGGACGACCCATCGCCAGCTCCTGACGTGCCTGCGAAAACGGATCGCGACCGGCACTGCTGGTTCGCGACGCCGTTCGTCGGGTTGGCGCTTTGGACAGTCCACCGTTTGACGCGGTCGCATCTTCTTCTTCCAGAGCGGTCTCCAGCGCGTCTGTACCGTCATCGTCCGGTACGTCGGCTTCGGAGTCGGCGCCTTCCGGTGATTCCGCAGAAGGGTCTGCGTTGTTCGACGCGTCCTGGGTCAACCCCTCTGCATCAAGCCAGTCGCGGGTTTCGCCATTGGCGGTGGGGGTATCGTCCATGAGCGTCATGTGCGGGAGCTGCGGAAGCGCGGTGAGCAGTGCGCGTAGTTCGCTGCGCACAACGGCGGCCACGGCGTCGTATGCATCGCCAAGGTTGGCGCAGGCGGTGAGCGTGTATCGCTGCAGGTCGAGCCAACCGCGCCCTTGTGCGGTAGCCATTAGCGCTTCGCCCTGTTCAA
This sequence comes from Gemmatimonadales bacterium, assembly GCA_038258695.1. GTDB lineage: Bacteria > Gemmatimonadota > Gemmatimonadetes > Gemmatimonadales > Gemmatimonadaceae > JAABRT01. Next base: position 2,042 of record JBBSPO010000078.1, read on the forward strand.
GCAGCTCTGACCAGCGTGCATCGAGCAGCAGGCCTTTCAGTCGCGACCGAATGGCCGTGGCGGGTGCTTCAAGCAGGCGGGCATCCAGATCGGCTGGATTAGCGCGCAGCTCGCCCCAGCGATAGCCGCGCACCAGCAGATACGGCGCCGGGTTGGTGGGATCTTCAGCGCGCAGGAATCGCGCGGCGGCAGCAATGCGCGTGGCCGCGTCACGAGCGGATGTGACTTCGCTTGAAATGGTACCGTCGCCTGCCGGAGAGTCGAGCGCTACTTCAGCAGCGTCGGCAACTTCGTCAACCGGATCGGGATCGACCTCCAGTTTGCGCGCAAGGATTGATGCGCTGCTCTGCCGCATGTCGGCCAGCGCCTTCCGCATGCTGGTGAACGCCGGCGCGTCTCGTCCAAATCGGTCATCACTGACCTTCTCCAACGAATCAACGGCCGCCGCGGCAGCGTCGATATCGGCCAGCAACGCCTTGTAGAATGTTTTGGACGATGCATCAACCGCTGCATCCACTTCTTCGGGCGTGCGTTTGTCCGCCGCAACGGCTTCATCGCGCTGTGACTTCTTGTCGCTATTGGCTTCGGCTTCACCTTCGGTGGGAATGCCACGCGAGATGGTGTAGTCAAGCGTGCTGACGCCGTTCAGGGCGATCGGTGCCTGACGCACTGCAATGTCGAGCCGGGCACCCACCCACTCAATCGGGCCGGCGCGTAACTCGATGTCGTCGTCTTCGATGAGCGGAAAGACGGATTCCCAGTACTGCTGCAGCAGCCCCTCAAAAAACTGCAACCCGGTAATGAGGCCACTCACTCCTTCCTTGCGCAGCAATGCTTCAGTCAGCCATGCCGCCAGCTGCAGGTCTTTTGTGTCTTTTTCCAGCAGTGCTGTGGCCAGAGCAACGGTTTGCGGCCAATCAGCCAGCTTGCGTGGCGCATCCATTTCACCTGACGGTAAATCAGGGTCTTCGCGGCGCGCTTCCTTGACCGCTGCGTAGCGTGGGTCGTAGCGCAAATCCGTGCCGGACGGCGCGTCTTCGGAAACGGGCGTAAGCAGCCGTGAGAGTAACTCGGCGTTGGCGGGCATTGGTGGTGGCGGGGGGAGCGAGCAAAACAGCAGACGGCAACGGCAACGACGGCTAGCGGACGACAACAGCAGATCAAACCAGGTCAACCATCAACTATGACGACACCGGGTGAATGATCAAATCACGGACTTCAAGTAACGGGACTTCTTCTCCGTCGACGAGCAGTAGTTTGAGCCCCACCGGGACTTCCCGTTCCTGCGCATCGAGCTCCCACGCGGTGACGCGACCAAGTCGCACACTGTCTTCAACGGCGCGGTGCGCCGCTGGTGTGAGCACCGGCAGCAACACTTCCCCAAGCTCCATATCGCGTACGCTGGGTCCGGTTGCAATACGCGCCGGCATCCAGTGCAGGTCGCGCAGACGAGCCGGTGGTTCCATGTGCAGTGTGGCCATGTGTGCAAAGGGAAGCCACAGGTAGCGACCACCAGCCATCACTTCGAGTCGTGCGCCCACTCGAGGGTCGGCGTCTTCGATCGATGTAAACGGTGCGCCGTTGAGTGTCCCGGTAACGGGTTTGGGCGCCGTACCGGCCGGATAATCACCCGTGTCGAACATGTGCTCACGCACGCGTTCGGCGTCTATCGCGGCACGATAGAGCAGCGTACCAGCTTCGGTTTGCGTGCCCTTGGTGGCGAGCACGTCGAGCTGTTTACGCGCCCGATCGTACTGACCGGCAAATGCCAGCAGCTCGAACAAAAACGTACGCCGCTGCGGGTCATCAGGGTGTGCGCGTAGTTCATTGCCCAACTGCGCAATGGCGGCTTCAAGATGCCCGTCCGCGTACAGCTGACGCGCGGACGGGGTTGCGGGCGATGACACTTACTTGGAGCTGACCGTGGTGAGATCCCACGAGGCCTGACCGTCGGCCTTGAGCTTGCCGTCGGCGCCCTGCGACTTGTACTCAATTTCAATCTTGGCGAAGACCAGCGACAGCGATTCCGAGGGCGTGTCGTCGGAGCCTGACGATCCGCTCGTCTGCACGCTCTCAACCATCACATCTTTCAAGGTATAGATAAGGAATCCTTCCTGCGCTGTGCCCGTCTGCTTGCGAAGCGTCAGTACGGCTTCCTTGATGTGCTTGCCCTCGCAGCACGCCTGGAAGAGCGGCACACTTGCCTTGTCAACTTGCTTCATGAAGCTGAAGCTCGAGATATTGACCTTGCTGGCCGCGATGCCGCCAGCGCCGGAACTGACGCTGGCCGGCGCGGAAGCGCCCCAGCTGAACGAGTACACACCAATCTGCTTTGCCATGCCTTCGGCGGTGGACTCGCCCGGAATGCCGTCCAGCTTCAGGTAACAATCGTAGGCCATGAGATGCCTCCTAAGGGGTGTGCCGCATTGCGGCGTGTGGTGATGTCGGTGGCGGACGCCAGCCAACGGTAGGAACACAACCGTCGCCATCTGGCGCACGGGTTTACAGCGATACACCTAGGTCCAGCGGGACTAACGAGAGCGTCGGAACGAACCGGACAACGTGTGCGCACCGGCTACCTCACCAAGCAAAGCGACGTAACCGATGCAAACCCGTCACGCTTATTTGGCCGGTGCCGGCAGCTCTGCAACAAGACGCATGGAGACTGCCAGTTCGTCCAGCTGGAAGTGCGGCTTGAGGAATGCCACAGCGCGGTAGACGCCCGGTTTGCCCGGCACTTCCACCACGTCAATTCGCGCTTCCGACAACGGACGCTTGGCCTTGATCGCCGCCGATGCACCTTCCACCGCCACGTAGTTCTGAATCCAGCGATTGAGGAACGCGTCAACTTCGGTACGCGACGTATAACCGCCAATCTTGTCACGCATCATCACCTTGAGGTAATGCGCAAAGCGGGAGGTCGCAAAAATGTATGGCAACTGCGCCGACAGCCGGGCGCTGGCCGATGCCTGCGGCGAATCATATGTCTTGGGGCGCTGCGCGGACTGCACACTGAAGAACGCCGCATTGGGCGTGCCTTTCTGATGCACCAACGGCGCAAAGCCCAGATCGGCCAGCTCTTTCTCACGACGATCTGTGACTTGTACTTCGGTGGGACACTTCATGACCATTTCGCCCGCTTCGGTGCGGAAGTTGTGCACGGGCAATCCTTCCACCAATCCACCGCTCTCTACACCCCGGATGCTGGCACACCAACCGTACAGTGCAAACGCCTTGTTGACATTGGCAGCCATGGCATACGCCGCATTGCCCCACAAGTAGTTCTCATGCACGGTCCCGTCAACGCGCTCTTCGTAATTGAACGCTTCAATCGGAACGGTGGTGCTCCCATACGGTTCACGCATGAGCACACGCGGCGCCGTGAGCGCGACGTAGCGTGAGTCTTCGGTGTTACGGAACGCTTTCCACTTGGCGTACTCGGTGCTGTCAAAAATCTTGCCGAGGTCGCGCGGCGTGTCGAGCTCCGTGAAGCTTTCGAGATTGAACATCTCGTTGCTGGCGGCCGAAAGGAACGGCGCGTGCGCTGCCGCAGCCACGTTGGAGACTTTCTCGAGCAGCTCCATGTCCTGACCGCTCTTGTCAAAGAAATAATCTCCGACCAGCGCGCCAAACGGGGTGCCACCAAACACACCATACTCTTCTTCGTACACCTTCTTGAACAACGCACTCTGGTCAAACTCAGGGGCGCGTTGCAGGTCCCGCAGCAAATCCTTTTTGGAGACATTGAGGACTTTGACCTTCAGCATGCTGCTCGTCTCAGACTGATTGAGCAGATACTTCAGGCCGCGCCAGCTGGCTTCGAGTTTCTGAAACTCAGGGTGATGCAGAATCTCGTTGAGCTGCAACGACAGCAAATGATCGATCTGCGCGATGCGTGCATTGATCATTGACTCGGTATCACGCGCCACGGTAATGGAGCCTTCAAGTACCTCGGCCACAAAGCGCTTGAGCATGTCCTTGCCACGCGATTTGGCGTCTACATCGCGCCCCATCTTGCCCTGCTCAACGATCTGATCGAGCAGCCCCAGTTCCGTGGTCTCCGCGGCTGCGGAAGCGCCGGCCGCTTCTTTCTGCTCAGCCATTGCTGTCGCCTCCATCAAGTCCGAGTTCGGACTTCAACCTGGCCATTTTGTCGGAGTCACCAAGCGTCTCCTGCAACACTTCGTCCAGCTTCTCGTTGGTTTGCAGGTTGGCACGCAGATTGGCGAGCTCAGTGCGCAGCTCCATGAGCTCTCGCAGCGGCTTGACCTGCTGTGCGACTTTGTCCGGCGAAAAATCGTCCATGCTGCGGAAGTTCAGATCAACGCCGAGCTTGGGCGCGTCGGAGTCTTCGCTGAGCTTGTTTTCCACCGTGAAACCGAGGTGCGGCTTCATGCTGGCCAGCACATCGTCAAAGTTGTCAGGTGTGACTTCAACGAACTTGCGATCCTTGAGCTTTTCGAGCGGCTCGGAGGCGTGACCGGTGAAGTCGCCCATGACGCCCATGAGGAAAGGCAACTCCTTCATCTCAATAGCGCCGCCTGTTTCCACCTCATATGAGATGTTGATGCGCGGTGGCCGAACACGTTCGACTTTTTTCTGGGTGCTGCCAGACATGCGAACTCTCCTGCAGGATGCGGAGCGGAGGGGAGAGGATGACGAAGCGCACGAACACGAAGCTGAAGCCTGATACGGTCAGGCCCCGCACGCATTTGTGCGATCGTCGGTGGGTGGTCATACAAGTGGTCAGAAGGGAGCTGTCACAGGCATCACTGTGATGCCTCGTTGTTTGTGACATACACACCAAGACAGCCAACACTCCCGTGCGGGACGCCAAATGTCAAGCGATGCGCAAACTTGCACTGGCGCCACAGCGCGCCAAGCCTACGTTACGCACCATGCGCCAGCTCTCCCCCGTGCTCTGGACCAAAGGTGTCCTGCTTGCTCCGCAGCACTTGCAAGCACAGGATCGTTACCACGACGACGCGTTGGCGCTGCAGCTCGGTGCGCTGGCGTTCTCGCCGTGGGGATTTTCCGAACTCTCATTCGATCGCGAGGCACTGGCTGGCGGGACGCTTGTGATCTCGACTGTCCGCGGTCGCTTTCCCGACGGCTTGCTGTTTGACGCCCCGCGCGGCGATCCGGCGCCATCACCACGTACCATCACGCAACTCTGGCAGCCCGACCAGCGGGTGATGAACGTGTTGCTCGGCGTGCCCGAATACCGACCGGATGGACGGAACGTGGCGCCGACCTCGACCGCGCTGCCCACCCGATGGCGTATTGATGAACTGTTGCAGCGGGACGAAACCACGGGGCTCTCGGAGCGGCCCATTCAGGTGGCGCGCAGTAACCTGCGGCTTTTGATCGAGGGCGAATCGACCGAAGGGTTTGCGACGATGCCTGTAGCCCGACTGCTGCGCTCCGATGCTGGTGCCGTGACGGTGGATCACAGCTTCGTGCCTCCGCTGCTCGATCTGTCGGCCAGCGACTACCTGCGCAGCATGGCGCGGCGACTGGTCGAAATCGTGTCCGCCAAAAGTGGCACGCTGGCTGGCGGCCGGCGCCAGCGCAATCAGGGTCTGGCCGATTTTTCGGTAGCGGACATCGCCAGCTTCTGGCTGCTTTACACGCTCAACAGTCACGAAGGCTCGCTCCGACACCTCGCCGAAGTGCGGCGCGGGCATCCGTCTGCGCTCTGGGAAGCAATGCTGGGTCTCACCGGGGCACTGACCACGTTTCAGCCCGATCAGTCGGTGCGCACGCTGCCGTCGTACGATCACCTTCGTCTGGGCGACTGCTTCAGCGCGCTCGAAGCTCGCCTGCTGTCGCTGCTGGAAACATCGGTGCCGGACATTGTCGTGTCGCTGCCGTTGCGTCCGGTTCGTCCCACGCTGTCGGCCGTGGCGATCGAACAGGCCAGCTGGATGTCCGCGCCGCAGTGGTTCCTGGCGGTGAGTGCGCCGCTCAAGCAGGCCGATCTGGTGCACAAGGTGCTGAGCGGGTGCAAGGTGGGTTCGGCGGATATGGTGGAGACGCTGATCCGTCAGGCGCTCTCGGGGCTGACGCTGTCGCATACTCCGCAACCGCCCAGCGCGGTGCCGGTGAAGCTCGACCACCAATATTTCGCGATACAGCGCCAGGGTGCGGCGTGGGAAGCGGTTGAGCGGGCGAGGAACCTGGCGGTGTATGTGCCCTCTGATCTTGTCAATGCGCGCTTTGAACTCGTAATAGTTCTGCGGTGAACTACTGAACAGCTGCGTCAGTTCGCGTAGATGTTCAGCGCGACTGCCATTGTGGCTGCCATTGTAGCTGGCTTTGCGCGCAGCGCTGCTGCACTGCCCGGTTCGACGGGAGTGACAGGCGGGATGGAGTCTGCGGGCGCAGCCGGATTGGCCGTTTCCGGAGGAGCCGGTCGCAAGACGAAGTACAAAATCAGCGCGATCGCCAGAATTACAATCACATTGAGCGCAATCAGCATCGCCACCGGCATTTTGCGGGTTGGCTGTGCGGGTTTTTCCTGGACTGCCGCCGGCTTTTGAGCGACGGCGGGCGGTGGTGTCACCTGCTGAATCATTTGCGTGTATTCAGAAGGACCGGCGCTTCCGCCCGGTGTCGAACCCGATGCAATAGTTGACGCGCCGCCTGGTTTGTTGGATGCCGGCGGGCTGCCGCCGAACATGGGCGGCGGTAGCATTGGCGGAAGCCCGAGCGGTGCTGCGGGTGGAGCCGGCTGCTTGGGTGCAGCCATGGGCGGAGCTGTCGGCGCCGGGTTTGCCGGTGTGTGAGGAGTCGTTGGAAACGCTGAGTTTGGCGTGGGCGCGGCGGGCATAGCGCGCATCACTCCAGTCGCATCGTCTCGATTGATCGGTGCCGAACTACTTGCTGGCGGCGAGGGCGCGGCGGGTGGAAGGCCGAATGGAGATTGCGACGGCTGACCGACCGCGGGTGAGCCGAGTGGCCATTGAGCCGGTGCCGAACTACCGCCGCCAGCCGATCCTTGTTTGAACATTTGTGTGAACTCTCCGGGGGCTGCGGAGGGCACGGCGTTTGGTGCAGGTGCAGGTGAAGGTGTCGGTGCCGGCGATGGTGTGGCAGCGGCGGCTGGTGGCCGACTTGCTGGTTCGCCGTTGGCGGGAGAGGCGGGGGTGCTGCTTCCGGCCGAAAAGTTTGGTGGCGGCGGGACCGCCAGCGGCTTGAACATCATCGAGTACTCAGACTGCATCGGAGCGGCGGGAGCCGCTGCCGGTGCGGGCGGAGCGGGCGGTGCGGGTTGTGCGGCCGGCGTTGGCTGGACAGGTGAAGCCGCTGGCACGGCGAACATTTTCGTGAACTCGCCGGGCGGTGCGGCCGGCTGCACGGGTGCAGGCGGCGTGCTCGGTGCGGATGGGGCCGGCGGGGCTGATGCGGGTGATACAGCCGCTGAGGGCCTAGCTGCTGACGCGTCTGGCGCGGCTGGCGCGGCAGCACTGGGCGCCGCAAACATTTTCGTGAACTCGCCCGGAACGGGCGCGGCCACGGGCGCGGCCACGGGCGCGGCCACGGGCGCGACGGGCGCGACGGGCGCCGCGCGCGGCGGAGCCATGGGCGGAGCCGTGGGCGGAGTCATGGGCGGCATCGCCGCGGTCGCATCATCCCTTCCGGCTGTGTCACGAGCAACGTCGTCAGACGCGGCATCCGGGTTCACCAAGCCGGCAGTTGCCGGCGCGCTCGTTGCACCGCGCGTCGCCAACCAACCCGGAAGCGACGTAAAACCCGGCAAAAAATCAGTCACGACCGCAAAACCGGAGGTCAGCACGGCCAGTTCCAGCACACGTGACCGGTCACTTGCGTGCAAACGATCGAGCTTCGCACGCAGCGCGCTGATCTCGCTTGGTCCGGCGTCATCGAGCAGATGCACCATGACCACACGCCCTGTCGCGACTTCCTGCGCATTATGTGATCGCACCTGATCTTCCAGTGCAATGCACTTCAGCAAACGATATCGGTTGTGGAAGTCGTCGCTCATGGGTTCCGGAGTTCAAAACAGAAAGCGCAGCGCAGCCCTTCCCGAATGGCGGGCCGTCGCGCATCCTCAAGCATACTCGTCTATTGTTCATCACGTGTGAAGTGCAGGCAATGCCCGGGCTCACGCAATCTCCACGATTCTGCCCTTCGATCGTGACCTCCCTCATGCCGATTCATCAATTGACACACCTGTGCGGGCTTGAACCGCCGACGCGCGGTCTGATTGCGGACGGATCATGAGTCGTCGTATTCCCTCAACCGTGGCCCGCGTGGTGTGGGAAGAAGGGATGCACCTCGCCCCGCAGCATTTTCAGCTGCACCGTCGGCACCTCGAGGCCACCGCGGCATCGTCCCTCGAAGTGTTGCACGCCTTTCCGTACGGTCTGGCGTCCTGCGAGCTGGATACCGATGCACTGCGCAACGGTACACTCTCCGTGCTGCACGCGCGCGGCATGTGGCCCGACGGTACGCCGTTTGACATTCCCGACGGCGACCACGCACCAACCCCCACACCACTGGCCGATCGTTTTTCGCCAACCCGCGATGCACACGTCGTGCATTTGACGCTACCCACGTGGCAGCACGGCGCCGCCAACGTGTGGAGCGACGCGCCCGTCGGTGCCCTCGATACGCCCGCGCCACGTGAACGCCACCGGTTTGTACGCGATGAACGCATCGTGACAGACGAGACGACGGGTCAGGATCCGGTGTCGGTCACGTTTGCCATGCGCCAGTGCCGCCTGCTGCTCGACGAAGAACTGACTGGTAATGAAGTCACGCTGCCGATTGCGCGCGTGCGGCGCGATGGTGCGGGTGCCTACGTACTCGATCCGCGCTTCATTCCGCCCAGCGTGCGCATTGGTGCCAGCACCCGATTGCTGGAGTTCACACACCGACTGGTGGGCATGCTCGAGGCCAAGGGGCAAGCACTCGCCGACGCGCTCGCTCCAGCCGGCAATGGACAAGCCAAGAGTGCAACCGCCGCCGCACAAGCGTACCTGGGCAATGAGTTGGCCACACGCTGGTTGCTGCACGCGGTGCGTTCGGCCGAGGCGCCGCTGCGTCATATGTTGCGCAGTCAGGATGCACATCCGGAGCAGCTGTGGCTGGAGATCCTCCGTCTGGCCGGCGCGCTGTGCACCTTCTCCCTCACCATGCAGGCGCGTGATCTGCCCAGCTACGATCACGACGCGCCCCAGGAGTGCTTTGATCACATTGAGCGCTTCCTTCGCGAGCAGCTGGATGTGATGATTGCCGTGCGTGCCGTGGTCACGCCACTGCCGCAGTTGGCTGACGTGCTGTACGGAGCCCCCATCAGCGACGCACGGTGTTATGAGCCGTCGGCACGGTGGTTTCTGGCGGTCCGGACGTCGCTTGGCATGTCGCAAACGGTCTCGCTGGTTCCGCAGCTTACCAAAGTCTGTGCGACAAAGTTTGTGCTTGAACTGGTCAAGCGCGCCTTTCACGGGTTGGCGCTTGATCATGTCCCCTCACCCCCACCGTCCATCGCCCCGCGGCCGGATTTCGCCTACTTCGAACTCACGCTCGACGGCCCCTGCGCCAAAGCACTGCGCGACACCAAAGAGATTGGCGTGTATGTGCCCGCCGCGCTTCCGGACATCGAACTGCACGTTGCAGTGATGGTGCCGGAATAGTCAGGCTCACGCGAGCTGTGCTGTGTCTTGCCCACCCTCCCCACCTGGTTCACCATGTCGCAACTCGTCACGTCCACCACCGGACGACTCGCGCTGATTCTGCAGGAAGCCATGACGGCCGTGGTGCGATTGCGCGCCAACCGCCAGCCAATCACTGACGCGGGCGCCTTTCGTACGCAAATGATGCAGCTGCTCGCACGGGCTGAACAGGAAGCACGTGCGGCTGGTTATTCCGAACAGGATGCACGGTTGGGCGTGTTTGCCGTGGTTGCGTTTCTCGATGAGTCAGCGCTCAACACCGGACAGCCGGCGTTGGCCGAATGGGCGCGCAAACCACTGCAGGACGAACTGTACGGCGGCCATATGGGAGGCGAGTGGTTCTTTCAACATGTGGACCAGCTCCTGAGCCGACCCGACGATCCACAGTTGGCCGACCTGCTCGAAGTGCATCAGCTCTGTCTGCTGCTGGGGTTCAAAGGTCGCTACGGCGCGGGTGACCAGTCACCGCTGCACGCGATCACGTCGCGCATCAGTGAACGCATCAATCGACTGCGCGGTCCGGCGGGAGATCTCGCGCCCGAATGGCGTCCGCCAAACGACGCCATCGTAGAACGCGATCCGTGGCTTCGCCGACTGACAGTTGGCGCCATTGCCAGTGTTGTGCTGGCCGTCGGGCTATGGGGCTCGTATACCATGTTGCTGCAAAGTGACCGCGCTGACGTGCGGTCGCTGGCCGTGACGGACGCACGCTGAGCTGGCCATGAAAAAACTCTCTTCACGCTGGATCGCAGGCGGCGTTGTCCTGCTGCTCTTTGTCATTGCCGCCTGGCTACTCGGCAATCTGCTCACGCTGACGGCCACGGAACGCTGGATTTTGCGCATTGGGCTGGTGCTGTTGGGGCTGACGGCGGCTGCACTGCTCTGGTGGTATCTTCGCCCGCGCGAAGAGCCCGATGCGAACATCGATACCAGTGGTGACGACGCAATACAAACCATCGCCGAAGCGCGCAAACGTCTGCCGCGTGGAGCCTTTGATCAGCGACCGCTGGTTTTGCTGCTCGGCGGCACCAGTAGTTGCAAGACAACCGTGGTGACGCGCAGCGGCCTGGATCCCGAACTGCTGGCCGGTGAAGCCACCGGTACCGATGCGCCAACGGCGGCGGTCAATGTGTGGGCGGTTCGCGATGCAATCCTGGCCGAAGCAGGCGGTGGGTTGCTGGCCGATGCCACGCGTTGGCAGCGCGTGGTCCGGGCGCTGCGCGCACCGCGTGTTGCGGCCGCCGTTGGACGCGGCGAGGTCGCGCCACGGGCCGCCGTTCTGTGCGTGAGCTGCGATCTGTTTTACAGCGGCAGCGCCGGTGAACAGCTCGAAGCGCTTGCTCAACTCACCCGACAGCGTCTGGCCGAAGCGGCCCGTGAGTTTGGCGTCAAACTGCCCGTGTATGTGTTGTTCACCAAAGCCGATCGCATTCCGCATTATGAGGCGTGGGCATCGACGTTCACGCGCGACGAAACACGTGCGCCGCTCGGTGCCGGTTTGCCGTTTGATGTCGATGGTGCGGCCGGCGCCCACGCCGAGCGTCTCACACCGCGGCTGACGGCAGCGTTTGATACCATCACGCGATCACTGGCGACCCGTCGGCTGGATCTGCTGGGACGAGAGAACGCCGGTGACAAACGACTGGCGTCGTACGAACTGCCGCGCGAGTTCCGCAAGGTGGCCGCGGCCGCCATAAAGTTTCTGACCGAGGTAACGCGGCCCACTCAGCTGGGTGTGAGTCCGCAGCTGCGCGGCTTTTACTTCGTGGGTGTGCGGCCGGTGCTGGTGCGCGATGTGGCCAGCGCGCCGTCCAGACCACAGGCCGTCAGAGCGCCAGCGGCGTCCGATGCAACGGCGGTGTTTGCACAAATGCAGGAGCCCACGCAGCCGCTCTCGGCGTCAAGCAATGCACCCACGCGCAAGGTGCCGGAGTGGATGTTTCTTGACCGCTTTTTCAGCGACGTGGTTTTGT
>JBBSPO010000079.1:0-13712 GCA_038258695.1 Gemmatimonadales bacterium
ACGATTTATTAGCCCCCGGGGGGTTGTTTACTGCTTTGCCCCCCCGCGGGTGGCTGCCGCGACCCGGCGGTTTGCGGCGCGCGGGTCCCCGCGGCAGCACCGGATACTACCACCATCTGCGGCGCTACTTGAACCGCATGCCATTTGACGCCACGGTCCCCTTTTTCGGAATCACCGGCTCGGCAGGCTTTGGCAGCGGCCGTCCAGCCGGCTTTCCGGCAGGACGCCCACCACCCTTCGCATCCTGACGTGGACCACCCGCGCCGCGCTGCACCGAACCGGAATCGTTCGGTCCCGCGGTTCGCTGCGGCGCCGGCGCCGGCGTGGTGCGCATGGTCAACGCAATGCGACCACGCGCCAGGTCAACATTCTGCACCGTGACCTTCACCCGCTGCCCCACGCGCACTGCATCGTTGGGATCTTTCACATAGTGATCGGCCAACTGACTCACGTGCACCAGTCCATCCTGATGCACGCCGATGTCCACAAATGCACCAAAGGCCACGATGTTGGTGACAACACCTTCGAGCACCATCCCTTCCGACAAATCGGATGGCTTTTGTACGTCATCACGAAACGCGGGCGGCTCAAAGGCTTCACGCGGGTCGCGGCCTGGCTTTTTGAGTTCGTCGGCAATGTCTACCAGCGTTGGCATGCCAGCATCGTCGGAGACATAGCGAATCAGCTGCAACTGTGTGACCAGCGCTTCGTTACCAACCAGCGCCGCCACCTCGACACCAAGATCAGATGCCATGCGTTCCACCAGCGCGTAGCGCTCCGGATGCACGCCGCTCGCATCGAGTGGATGTGCACCACCGCGCACCCGCAGAAATCCAGCTGCCTGCTCAAAGGCTTTCGCACCAAGCCGCGGCACTTCCTTGAGTTCAGCGCGCGAACGTAGTCCGCCACGCGCGTCCCGCAGCGCGACAATGGACTGCGCCAGCGACGGACCAATGCCCGCCACGTACGACAGCAGCGCCGCCGATGCCGTGTTCACTTCCACACCCACGCGATTCACGCACATCATGACGGTGTCATCGAGACGCGTCTTGAGCTTGGGCTGACTGACGTCATGCTGATATTGCCCCACACCAATGCTCTTGGGATCAATCTTGACCAGTTCGGCCAGCGGATCCTGCAAACGCCGAGCAATGGACACCGCACCGCGCAGCGACACGTCAAGCTCTGGAAACTCGGCGCGGGCCGTATCGCTGGCCGAGTAGACGCTGGCGCCGGCTTCACTCACCACCACAACCTGTGGCACCGGCGGATCGAGTTCGCGCAGCGCGGCCTTGATCAGATTTTCTGTTTCGCGGCTCGCTGTCCCGTTGCCCACTGCAATGAGCTCGGGCGTGAAGCGCTGCACCAGCGCACGCACGGCACCGGCAAACCGGTCTTCCTGATGCAGATACAGCGTGTCTGTGTGAGCCAGCGCTCCGGTGTTGCTGACCACCGCCACCTTCACGCCGGTACGAAACCCTGGGTCAAACCCGATCACCTTCTTTTCACCCGCCGGCGCCGACAACAGCAACTGCTCAAGGTTGCGACCAAAAATGGTGATCGCTTCATCGTCGGCGCGGGTCTTGAGCTCAACGCGCAGCTCCACTTCAATGGCCGTCGCCAGCAGTCGCTTGTACGCATCGGCGGCCACCAGCGACAGCTGCGAATGCGCGCGGCGGGTATCGGTGAGTTCGCGCGTCAGGCGTCCCACGATCTGCTCAGCCGGCGCGGTGATGCGCCACTGCAGCTCCCCTTCTGCTTCGCCACGCCGGATGGCCAGCATGCGGTGACTGGGAATGGTGCCCAGCGATTCCTCGAACTCGAAATAGTCCTTGAATCGGGAGGCATCGCTCTCCTTTCCGGGGGCCACAACACTCGTCACTTTGCCTTGAGCGCGGGTCATTTCTCGCACCCAGCCGCGTACCGTGGCGTCTTCTGCCACCTGTTCGGACAGGATATCGCGCGCGCCCTGCACGGCCGCCGCGGCATCGGGCACGTCATCGTTCACGTGCTGCGCGGCCGCGGCCAGCACCGCATCGTCGTCCGTCTGTCCGTCCCAAATGAGCGTGGCCAACGGCTCCAGCCCGCGTTCCCGGGCAATCATGGCGCGCGTGCGACGCTTGGGCTTGAACGGCAGATAGAGGTCTTCGAGCGCCTGTTTGGTGTCGGCGATCCGAAGACTGTCGCGCAGGGTGTCGGTCAGCTTGCCCTGTTCATGAATACTGCGCAGGATGGCCGCCCGGCGATCCTCGAGTTCGTGCAGATACGCCGCTCGCTCCTGTACGTCGCGCAGCTGGACTTCGTCGAGACCGCCGGTGGCTTCCTTGCGATAGCGCGCAATAAACGGGAGCGTATTGCCCGCTTCGAACAGCTCCAGCGTGTCGCGTACCTGCGCGGGGGTGAGATTGAGCTCCCGGGCGACCCGGAGCACGATGTCGGCGGCGGATACTTCAGAATCAACAGCGGTCATATGACGACGTGCGTAGGCAATGCGAGAAGAGGTCGGACGCAAAAGCGCGCTCGGTGACGAGGGCGCATATTGTGCCGAGTCGCTCGCGCGGGCAACCGGTTGACTTTACACGTGTCACCAGTGGTTGCTTGCGGTGGTTTTCCGTCCATCATGTTGTTTCTTTCCCGCCCCGGAGTTGCACCCGCATGTCCCTTTCGGATTTCAGTCGCACCAACGTGCGCCCCTTCACGTCCCACGCCGGACGTCCGCTCGCGCTGCGATGGTTGGTAGCCGCCGGCTTTTTCATGACTGGCGCTCCTTCGCTGGCCGTACCGTTGGCGGCCCAACAGCAGGCGCCCGCACCGCAAACACAAATGCAATCGGTTCGCGTGAATCGTGCCAACTGGGCACTGGCCGATCGCTTCACGTCGGCCAACATGCGAAATCTCGCCTTCAGCACGTCGGTCTCACCACGCTGGATTGGTGAGACCGATTCCATGTTCTACAACTGGCGTGACAAGAACGGCGGCATGTTCTACCTCGTGGTGCCACAGTCGCGCACCAAGCGGCCGCTGTTTGATCATGTGAAAATGGCTGAAGAACTCTCACGCCTGCACCGCAAGGCGTATGAGCCGGGTCGCTTGCCGTTTAACGCGCTCAACTTCACCAAGGACCACAAGCGCATTCGCTTCCAGGTAGACTCCACCCGCTACGAGTGGAACCTCGGCGCGCAAACGCTCACGAGTCTTGGAATCTGGAAGCGCGACTCCGTGGCACTGGACGAAGAGACGGGCAACACCGGCCCCATTCGCCAGCCGGGGGCGCCGCGCGAATGGCGTAACTGGTCGCCGGACAGCACGGCCTTTGCCTTTGCACGCGAGCACAATCTGTTTGTTGTGGAAGTGGCGTCTGGTGACACCACGCAGGTGAGCACCGATGGCGAAAAAGACTACAGCTTCGGGTTCCGGGACACGTCCAACACCAACAATCGTGAGCAGCGCGATCAGGACGAGGAAACCGAAACCAACACGGAAGACGAAGACGACGACAGTCGCGATCCGCGCGTTCGCGCGAATGTGAGCTGGTCACCCGATTCGCGTGCGTTCACGGTGCAGCGCAACGACTCCCGCAAAGTCAAAGAGTTGTATCTGGTGAATGTCCTGTCGAACCCGCGCCCGACGTTGCGTTCGTACAAGTACACCATGCCGGGCGAGAGCGATGTGAACCAGACAGAGTTGTTTGTGTTGAGTCGCGGCGAGAAGGCACTGCGCAAGGTGCCGATGGACAAGTGGAAGGATCAACGGCTCACCAACATCCACTGGCCCGTGGCATCCGAAACGTTCCGCGTGGTGCGGCGCGATCGTTTGCAGCGCAATCTGGAACTGGTTGAAGTCAACACCGCAACGTTGTCCATGAAAACGCTGCTCACCGAATCGGTGGAGAACGCGTTTCTTGAAATCCAGCCCGTTCGCTACGTCACGCGCGGTGGCGATTTTGTGTGGTTCTCCGAACGCAGCGGCTGGGGCCACTATTACCTGTACGGCCACGACGGTACATACAAGCGCGCCCTGACCAGTGGTGCGTGGCGTGCCGAAACGATGGTGGAGCAGGATACCATCAAAGGCACGATGTTCATTGGCGGTGTGGGCCGCGAAGCGGGACAGACCCCCTACCTGCGTCATGTGTATCGCATGAACGGTGACGGGTCAGGCATGGTGCACCTCACGCCAACGCCGCACGATCACGTCACCCGCATTTCGCCCACCATGCGTTATCTGGTGGACAATGCATCGCGTGCCGACACGTTGCCCGTTTCCGTGGTGCGTGACGCGGCCACAGGTCGCGTGGTGATGGAGCTGGAAGTCATGGACGACTCGCGCATGCGCGAAATGGGCTGGACGCCGCCGGTGCCCTTTACTACCAAAGCCGCCGATGGCGTGACCGATATTTACGGCAACATGTGGAAGCCAGCCGACTTTGATTCCACCCGTAAGTATCCGATTGTTGCGTACGTCTATCCCGGTCCGCAAACAGAACAGGTCACCAGCGGATTCAGCACCGGTGGCACCATGCAGCAACTGGCGCAGCTGGGCTTCATTGTGATTCAGATTGGCAATCGTGGCGGTACGCCACAGCGCTCCAACGCGTACCACAGCTTTGGCTACTACAACCTGCGCGACTACGCATTGGCCGACAAAAAAACCGGCATTGAACAGCTGGCTGCGCGCCATTCGTTTATCGACATTGATCGCGTTGGTATTTACGGCCATTCCGGCGGCGGATTCCTGACCGCCGCTGCACTCATGCTGCCGCCATACAACGACTTTTTCAAAGTTGGTGTGTCGAGCGCTGGCAACCACGACAACAACATCTACAATCAGAACTGGAGCGAGCAGCATCACGGGTTGCGCGTCATCACGCAGCGTCGGGATACCACACAGCGCGGCGACAGCACACAGCGTGGTCGTACCGGTGGCACAAACGGCGGCAATACGCGCACGCAGCAGACCGGTCGTAACGGGTCGCGTGTCGTGGTGGCCGACGACAGCACGCGCTACGAAATCCGCGTGCCCACCAACGCTGAACTGGCCAACAACCTGAAGGGCAAGCTGCTGCTCGTGCACGGCGACATGGACAACAACGTGCACCCCGGCAATACGATCCGCCTCGTGGACGCACTCATCAAGGCCAACAAGCGCTTTGACATGATGATCCTGCCTGGACAGGCGCACGGTTTTGGTCCCATGCAGCCGTATTTCAATCGCATGCTCATGGAGTATTTCGCTGAGCATCTGATGGGCGACTACTATCGCCATACGGCGGAGATTCAGTAAAGCGGTAGCGCAGGCAGGCAGCGTGGAACGCACGCGGCACCATGCACCAACGAACACGCGGCCGGTTATTCAGTGAATAACCGGCCGCGCTTTGTCCTGAAGACGCTCCGCTCGTACTGCACATCTGTGATGCAACACGTACCCTCGTCACCCAGATCGGAAACCGAGTCGGGCAGACCACACTACAGGTACGCTTTATTTATACATGCAGTGTGCACGTCCTGTCATCCGGCGACCTCTGCCGTCAGCGCACGACTCCGCCTCACAAGCTGAAGTTGCGGAAAATGTCATTTGCGCTTCGCATGAATCAGTTGCGAGTGGATACAGCAGAGATCGGCACCGTACAAACAGGCAGCGCTCGCTATCACGGTGCGCTCGGCTGTACGCGAATGTTCAGCGGTGGCGCCTCGTACAGCGTGGTACTGCCGCGCCGCACGACAAGCGAGATGCGTGTTGCACCATCACGCGTACCGTGCAGCGTTCCGTTCACACGATTGCCCACCCACCGCGCTATGGTCGTGTCTTCAATCACCACCCGTACGTTGTATTCGTCCGGCGTTCCTTCCAGAGTAAACCACTGCTCCACTGGCGGTGCCTCGTGATCATCAGGAGCCAGCTGTGCTTCGGTAAAGTTCATGGTGATGCCCAGCGTCCCGTTGGCGCGCACGACCGGCGCCCCGTGCCAATGATCGCGGTGCGAGAAGGCAAAGCTTCCGTCCGAGCTTGCCAGGATCACCTCGCGTACAATGAGTCCGTCAACTACGGGTTCGGTGCCGCTCGACCGGTCACACGCGGTCGTCGCTACAGCCGCGAGCATGAGCGCCACAGCCCGAACATACCTTGTGACATTGCCTGAAAATGTGCCGCACAAACGGTAGGCCCCGGTTTTCCGGGCCGGTGTATACGTTGGCTGACCTTGCGTGTTGACATCCGTTTCTTTTTGCATTGTGCACCTGTTGTCAGTTGTCCTGCGTGTTGGCCATTGGTTGCACGATCACGCGCAACCATGGCGTGACAAAATCGGCATGCGTGTCGTGCCAGATCAGAAAGCGAATGCGCGTGGTGCCGGCCGCGAAGGGACGTAACCAACCGAATCCGCGCTGCGGCTCCCACTGCAGCAGTGCACCGTTTTCGGCTTCCATGCGATACGACAAATCCGAACGGCTGCTCAGATCGATGGGCTCGCCCTGAAAGTCGATTGGCGTAAGCACCACGCGCAGCGCTGCACCATCGCGCAGTGTGAGTGAATCAACCCGCCAGCTTCGATTGAACTCGGTGCGCGTCAACATCTGCCCAGTCGAATCGGAGACCACCAGATCGGCCGCTTCGATGTGCGGTGTGAACACGCCAAGCGGATGCTCGCACGCGGTCACGAGCGAGAGCAGCCCGAGCAGTGCAACGGTGCTCAGCAAACGCACAGCGCTGCTCCGCCACGTCGGAGCTCGACGATGCGGCGCGTAACCAGCGAAACCTTGCGTCATCACGGTGTCACCTGTACAGCTACACGTACGTTTCGGCCGGGCTGCGGTGCCACTTGCTTGGCGCGCCACAGCGGATCGCGCCACTCGGCATCGAGCAGATTGTCTATCGTCATGGTCAGCTGCACGGGCCACGAGCCTCGCATCGCTCTGGGAAGTGGCAAACTCACCGTTGCTCCCAGGAGCGTGGCGGCCGCGGTCGGACAAAACTCCGCCGGCAACGCCGTGGCTTCACCATCTACGACACGCACCGCACAAGTCGCATCCCCGGCGACAGGGGCCGATGGCACGCGTTGCTGCGCAAATCGCTGGTCCAGCGACGTGCCGAACGTGAAACGGCCTATTGTTCGCCGTGCCTCGACCCGCAGCGCCGCTGCCGGCATGGACGGTAGTGGTTCGCCACCCACGCTTGTCCCTCGCGGCAGCTCCGCCGACATGTCAAGCAACCAGCGAGGTGACGGGGCCAGGACCACACGCGCTTCTGCGCCAAAGAGACGCGCGTCGCCTTGTTGAGGGCGATACACCACATATCGCCGCAACCGCGGATCGCGCATCGGCAACCCGGTCTGCTCGTCAATCTGCGGCGCAAACGTGATGTAGTCGGAGATACGCATGGCGTAGCTGGCCAACTCAACGCGACCTCGCGCCCCTTGCCAGCGCAGCAAGGCGTCAACGCCCAGTCCACGCTCCGCCGCGAGATCGGGGCGCCCAACTTCGTACGCATAGCTGGCCAGGTGTGGGCCGGCCGAGAACAGCTCCTCAACGCTTGGTGGACGAAATGCTCGCGCAATCTGGGCGGTGAGTGACAACCCTTGCGGCAGTGCGACGCTCGCACCAAATGCGCCCGTCACTGCAGAAAACGCGCGCGTTCGTACGTCTCGCAACAACAGCGTTTCCGTGCTGTCGAGCGGACGCGTCACGCTGCGATCCACTCGCACGCCACCGAGCAGCGTGACCCGTCCGAGCGCGATTTCATCCAGCGCAAACAGCGCCAGCGTACGTTGCACAGCCGGCCGTGTACCTGTAAAACTTCCATCGGCGCGCAAATCGCGCCACGCGCCAAAGACACCCACCGCGCCGCGGTGTCGTCCACTGCGCAATCGCATGACCGCTTCGCCCGACGAAGACAGCTGACCAAAGCGCGTACCCACAAATCCACCTTGTTCAGCTTCCGACTGTTCAAAGCGCACACCGTTCGCTCCAACGGCAATCGCTTCAACGACGCCATCCTGCGGGCGCCACTCGCCATCGACGCGCGCTGAAGAGCGCCGCACGTCTACGTACACGCCACCATCGTGCGCACCCGGCAGCGTGACACCATTAAATGAACTAGGAATGCCGTAAAACGTGCGATACTCGCGCGCGGCCATGCCCACGTGCCCCGCCTCGCCGGCGAAAGCTGCGCCAACACCAGCGTCAAAACCGTCGAGGTCTGTAAACGGTAACGCCACCCCGCCGGGTGTGCGCGTATCGCTGGCGGTGCGCCCGGATCCGTCCAGCTGCCAGGTGAGCGCGCCCAGTCCCCCTTGCACGCGGCCGGCCGACCCAAGGCCACGATTCACACTCTCACCATACGTTGACGCGTTCCAAGTAACGCCATTGACGCGGGTGCGCGGTACATCATCGCGCACCACGTTCACGACACCGCCCAGCGTGTTTGATCCGTACAGCAATCCCGCGGGGCCACGGATCACCTCAATGCGCTTGGCAGTGGCCGGTTCAATAGTCACCGCGTGATCGGGAGCCGTGGTGGCAATGTCTCCCGTGCGAAGTCCGTCTTCCAACACCAGAACGCGATCTCCACCCAGTCCGCGAATGATGGGTTGCGACGCCATCGGTCCGTTGGTGCGTGCCGTCACGCCCGGCAGGTGGGCAATCGTTGCCGCCACGCTGGGGGCCATGCGTTCAGCCAGCTGGTCAGCGCCCAGTACTTCCGTCGCCTGCAAGCCGCCCCTATCGCCCAGCGCTCGGCTTTGCACACGCACCGTTTGCAGGACGGCGGCCGTCGGAGCGAGTTGCACCACACTTCCCGGCGCGGATGCGGTCAGTACACCGCGCCACGGAACGAAGCCAAAGCTGCGGATCTCACCGCGCGCACCAAAATGCCGCGCTGGTATGAGCAACACGCCAACGGAGTCCGCGCGCGCGACAGTGCGCCCGTCTACGGTGAGCGTGGCTTCAGCGACCGGACCCGACGAACGTGCATCAACCACACGCACCGAGCGTGTGGCTGATGTTTGTGCAGTAGCGTCAGCCCACCCAAAACACAGGCAAGCGAGTGCAGTTGTACCGTAGAATCGAAACACCAGCTTTCTCGATGATTGCAGAACGCTTACGGAACCAGGGAGAAGTTGCCCGCGGTCGTCGCGCCAACGATGGTCAGACGAGACGGTGCGCCACCCACATTGATACGACGGGTGATGGAGCCGTTCACGAGGTTGACCAGCACTACTTCACCGCGCGTTGGGCTGGCAATGGCCGCAAGATCTTCGACCACTTCCACCTGGTGGGTGATTGCGCCGCTCGCCGGCAGGGCCGGGGCGACGCCCGTTACGGTGTGCTGCAGCTGACGCGTGGCCGCATCAAACACATACAATGTTCCGTTGTTGGCGATCATGGCGACCTGCCCCTTGTTGGGTTCAATCGCACGCCAGTGGTCCACAACACCTGCGGGAAGAGCGGGCAGCGGGTTGATGGAGCCGCTGACAGGGTCAATCATCGCAAGCACACGACGCGTCGGCTGGCCGGGCAGCGCCGCAAACTGACCAAGAATCTGTCCGGTGCCAGACTTCGAGGCCCACGCGTTGCGCAGTCCAAGTCCTTCCATTGTACCTGTGGGAGTGATCTTGGTCGCCGTTACACCGGTTACACCCTGTCGCACAATCACCAGTCCGTCGGAGCATCCGTATACAGCACCGTTAAGGATTGACGCGTTGCCGTGCATGGATGGGCACGCTGCTGCGCTTGCCACCACGACACCGGCTTCGTTTCGTACCTCGACGGCGTTGGGCAATCCTCCGGCCGGGTTACGCGGCGCCAGCACAAAGTACGGCGTGTTGTTGAGCACAATGGTGTTTGAGCCACTGTGATGTGGGCCGCCCGTATTCACCGAAAATGCAACCCGTGCATTGCCTGCCCACAAATCGTTTTCGTTCATCCACACGGCGCGTCCGTTGCCGTCCATGAAAATGGAGATCCACGGACCGGTGACGGACAGGTGTGTGGGCAGGCCGTCGGTGAGTTCGAAGGCCAGGCGACTGGGGGCCTGACGATTGGCCTGTGAGCCGTCGGTCCAGACGCCACCGTCAATGAAGGCGACGCGATCGGCCGTGCGCTGTTGCGCAATCGCAAACCGTCCGCTGGCTGTGCTGGACACGTAGCTCGCCGGTCCGGTCAGCGAGAAGCTCTGCACGGTGGAATCGTTGTGCAGGGCGATCAACCGAGCGGTGGGAGCAGTATCGGCGACAAACAGACGTTGGAAGTTGATGGCCGGAAGCGGCGCGTTGGTGTCTGACGGTCCAACGCCGCTGTCATCGCCGCACGCGGCCAGCGCGAGCGTCAGAAAGACGGCGGCCAGGCGAGCCGGGCGCGCATGCGGACGCGGTGAGCAGGATCGGGGGGTGACAAAGTGACGGGCGGGAGCAGCGCAGGAGACAGTCATGCAAGTAACCTCGGTTAATGATAAACGCTAATTGTAACTCATTATCAATAACATGCCTGTCAACCCATTCTCCGTCGCTCGCGTAGTTTGCACAGCCTTGGCATTGTCCTGACCGTCGAAACCGGCGCCCCCACGCATGTCGGCCCCCTCTTCTCTGAGCTCTGGAGTGGTTTGTGAACGCAACTCCCCGTGAGTCCTCTGCTTTGCGCCCGCTGCGCCCGCTGCGCCTGACATCACCGGCGTACCTCGTCATGCTGACGGCGGCCCTCGCATCGGCTGCGCCAGTCGCACCTGTTGTGGCCCAGGACCGCCTCCCCTCCATGCCGGGCTACGCGCAGTTCCAGAAAATGCGCACCCAGGTGCAGGGCGCAGTGCGCTCCGGAGCCATATCGCCGCAGTGGAGCGACGACGGGCGCAGCTTTACGTACGCATTTGACGGCAAGCGCTGGCGCTACGACGTTGGCGTTGGTCGGCCGGAAGAAATGCCGGCTGCCACACCCGGACAATCAGCGGGCCGAGGTGGCGGCGGACCACGCGTGGCGCGCGGTCGGCAGGTGGAGGTGGCCTTCACAGCCGACAGTGTGCGTCGCGCCGAACATCGCGACCGCAACCTGTTTGTGAGCAACGTCGATGGCACCGACGAACGCGCCGTCACCACCGACGGCAGCGCACAACAGCGCATCAAATACGGCACGGCCAGTTGGGTGTACGGTGAAGAGCTCGGTCAGACCACCGCCATGTGGTGGTCACCCGATGGCAGCAAGCTAGCCTACTATCGCTTTGATGAGTCACCGGTGCAGGACTACTACCTGCAAATGGGACAGACAAAGATTCAGAGCGAAATGGATATCGAGGCCTATCCCAAGGCCGGTACCAACAATCCGGTGGTAGACCTGTTTGTCTACGATGTGGCCACCAACAAGAGTGTGCGCGTTGATGTGCGCAGCGGTGCCCCGTTTGCCGACAGCACGGTGGGACACTACGTGTATCGGGTTGGCTGGACGCCCGATGGCAGTGCGATCACGCTCAACCGCACCAACCGCCGGCAGAACGTGATGGAGTTCACCAGCTGCAATCCCACCAGCGGTGCCTGTCGCGTGATTGTGCGCGAGGCGTGGCCTGCCAGCTGGACGGATAATCGTCCCGAGATTCGCTGGCTCAGCGACAATCAGCGCTTTATCTGGGCATCGGAACGCACCGGCTTCAGCAACTACTACCTGTATCACATTGACGGACGCCTGCTCGCCACCCTCACCGCACATCCGTTTGAAGTGGCCGGTGTTGAACGCATTGATGAAAAGTCAGACGAGATGTGGTACATGGCACGCAGCGGCGACAATCACATGAAAATGCAGCTGCACCGCGTGGCGCTCACCGGAAAAGGCGACGTGCGTCTCACCGATCCCACGCTCAACCACAGCGTCACCATCGCACCCGACGGCAAGCATTTTGTTGATGTGGCACAATCCCACAACACACCGCCGGTCTCCCGTCTGCTCGACAACAACGGCCGGCTCCTCGCCGAGCTGCACGGCAGCGACGAGACCCGGTTCAAGGCCTTGGGTTTGCAGGCGGCTGAGCTCTTCACGTTCACAGCGGCCGACGGTGTGACCGAGTTACACGGCATGCTGCACAAACCCAGCACCTTTGATGCCAGCAAGCAGTATCCCGTACTGGTGAGTGTCTACGGCGGCCCCGCGACCAACGGCGCCCGTGAAACGTTTACGTCGCCCAATGCTCTCACCGAGTACGGCTTTCTCGTGGTCACGCTCGACGCCCGCAGCGCGGCCGGTCGTGGCAAGGTTTTTCTGGACGCCATTTACGAAAAGCTCGGTCAGGTGGAAATCGACGATTTTGCGGCCGGCATTCGTGAGTTGGCCAAGCGGCCGTACGTCGATGGCTCCCGCGTTGGCATTTTTGGCACGTCGTACGGCGGCTACGCATCGGCCATGGCACTGTTGCGCCACCCGGATGTCTTTCACGCCGCCGCCGCGTCAAGCTCGGTGACCGACTGGCGCCACTACGACACCATCTACACCGAGCGCTACATGTACACGCCGCAGGACAACAAGGCGGGATACGATGCCGGTTCGGCCATGACCTATGCCCAGGACCTCAAGGGCCGTCTGATGCTCTTTTTTGGCACCGCCGACAACAACGTGCACCCGTCCAACAGCCTGCAACTCATGAGCGCCCTGCAGCGGGCCG
Source organism: Gemmatimonadales bacterium (assembly GCA_038258695.1). Classification (GTDB taxonomy): domain Bacteria; phylum Gemmatimonadota; class Gemmatimonadetes; order Gemmatimonadales; family Gemmatimonadaceae; genus JAABRT01. The sequence continues at coordinate 12,631 of JBBSPO010000079.1, forward strand.
GCAAGAGTTTTGACTTGCAGGTGGGCCCTGATGTCGGCCACGCGGGCCTCAATCAGGGACGCATGATGGAGTTCTTTATCGAGAATCTGGTGCTGGCCCGTCCGGCGGCCATGAACTGAACCGGCACCTGTGACCGTCCGCGCCCCTGCGGGGTTATCACCTGCATGAGCTCTTCTGACGCCCAGATCGTGCGGCAGGTCCTCGGTGGCGACACCGAGGCCTTTCGTATGCTCGTGGATCGCTATCACGCCGACGCGCTACGCTACGCGACCCACCTGCTGGGCGACCACGCCGAAGCCGAAGACGCGGTACAGGACACGTTCCTGCGCGCCTACCGCTACCTGGGCGGCTACCGGGAGCAGGACCAGTTTCGCGCCTGGCTGTGGCGCATTCTCATTAACCGCTGTCGCACCCGGGCCAGCGAGCGGTCGCGTCGGCCGGAACCTCGCGACGCATCGGTCATCACCCAACTGGTAGACGCTGACGCCGTCTCCCCCGAGGCGGATCTCGACCGTCGTTTTCTGCAGGACGAACTCACCAAAGCGCTGGAGCAGTTGCCCAGCGACCAGCGCGAAGCCGTGGTGCTGCACTTCGCCAACGGCCTGTCGTACCCGGAAATGTCTACAATCACCGGCACCGGCGTGTCGGCGCTCAAAATGCGCGTGCATCGAGCCTGCGATCGCTTGCGCGCCCTGCTTACGGATGTGCTCAATGACTGATCCGATGCGCTCCACAGGAGACGCCGACCTGCCGCCGGAGCTGCGAGAGCTCTTGCGCCACGCCTCGGCCGTCCGTACCGCCGACTCCGCGCGGCAAACCGACGCCATCATGACGGCCGTGCGCGAGCTGCCAGCGCCGAGACGCTGGTCGCTGCCACCCTCCCTCACACGCTGGCGGCGGCGCGGCGTGCTGGCGCCAGCTGGAAGCCTGGCGGTGGCCTTTTTGCTCACCATGTGGGTGGGTGTCACCTCGCTCACCGACGTCTTTGGTCGCAGCTCCACCGTAGTGGCCCGGGCGGAGGTTATTGGTGACACCATCATTCCTCGACTGGCCCCGTCCGACGAACTGCGCGTGGTGATTGA
>JBBSPO010000080.1:0-13708 GCA_038258695.1 Gemmatimonadales bacterium
AAGATCTGGCGTGGGCTGTGGAACAGTTGCGCGCCGTGTTCAACGGGGGACAGCGTGTCTCCAGTGCTGCTTAGATTCATGGAGGCTGCTTGAACGCGTGGGCGCTGCTTGAACCTGTGAGCGCTGCTTGAACGCGTGGTCGCTGCTTATGTTTTGCTGGCGACTCTTTCCTTAATCTGACCATTACAAAATGCGCACAACCATCCGCTCTCTGGTATCTGTTGCGGCAGTGGCACTCACAGCCGGATCGGTGCTGGCCGCGCCAGCGATGTTGCAAGATCTGTCTGGCACATGGGCTTTCGCGGTCGTCACGGAAAATGGCACGGGCACTCCCACTGTGATCATCAAGCAGTCCGGCAACAAGATCACAGGCACCTACGAATCCCGTATGATGGGTCAGCGCAACATTGCCGGCTCCATCAAGGGTGATTCCGTAATGTTCACACTCGAAGCAAATGGCCCGGACGGCGTGGCGCTCGATTTCAAGGGTGTGTCTGTGACCAAAGACAGCCTGTCGGGCATGGTGGACTTTGGTGGTATGGGTGGCGCGACCTTCAGCGCCAAACGCCAGCCCTGATTGCGACGCGCCGCGTCACGTCGACGCTCTCCCCGAGGCGCGTCGCTTCGGCCGACTCGCGAAGTAACGTGCCGCGGCCACGCCACCTGCAAATCCACCGGCGTGTGATTGCCAGCTGACACCGGGTGTGCCGGGCAGTACACCGAATACCAAACCTCCCCAGACGCCGGCCACCACGATGCTCAGCAGCATCATCCCCACACGTCGCGCAAACCAGCCGTGTGAGAGCAGGAAGCCGAGATAGCCAAACACCACCCCGCTGGCGCCAATGTGCACGCTTTGTGAAGGCCCAAGTAGCCACGCGCCGAGTCCGCTGCATACCACCACCCACGCGGTCACAGCGACAAACCGACGCGCATCGGCAATGAGCACCAGCGCACCGAGTGCCAGCAGGGGGACGCTGTTGCTCGCCAGATGGGCCGCATTGCCGTGCAGGAATGGAGCGAACAATACGCCGCGCAATCCATCGACACGGCGTGGTTGTACGCCGTACTGTGCGAACGATCCGGGGAGAATCGCGTCGATGCCCAATACCAGCCAGCACAGGGCCAGGAAGCCAGCCAGCCAAAGTGTGCGACGTTGAATTACGGCGGTTGTCATGAATGGTTCGTCTGAGACCACGTGTGTGCAGGCGCCGCTATCACAAAAAGCGCGCAGCGATTCCGGGTGACGGCAGCATGCACGTGTCACGCGTGCCGAACCAGCGATAGCGATTGCGCGCAATCCAGCTGTAGACCGCATCGCGAAAAGCGCGCGGCAGTACGCGCGTGACGGTGATCAATGACCACGGCAGCCCAAGAAGCGAGGCAATGCGCAGCGCGGCGTCAGAACGGATATGCACACCATCGGTATCGATAAGCACAATGCTGTCGGGCAAACCATCAAGCGCGCCATGTTGTGCAAGCAGCTGTTGTGCTGCGTCACTTTGCAACGCGCCAAATCGCAAGAGAGCGCGTGTATCACGTTCAATCAGCCACGTGACCGCACCGTTACACAGATTGCACACTCCGTCAAACAGCACGACGGGCTGCATCGGTGGCGTTGTCGCGTCTGCTTTTTGGACTCGGGAAGCGGATGTCGGAGACGCCACGTGAACCTGTCCTTGTGAAGTGGCCAAGCACGCCGTGTGAAGCCGTGTGAAGCCGGGGGAGCCCCGCTGAGGACTGCTGACACCAGAGCCGCAAGGCAGCATTGGGTTGCGCAGAAACCACGTATGGAAGGTAAGCAGGCGGCGGGGCAGGCACTACACGCGCGAGCTGCGACTCACTCACTCTCAACTCGCTCACTTTGTCCTCGATTCTCCCGCGCTACTTACTCGCACCTCGCTCTCTTCGGCGTTAGACTCTGGCATGCTCACTCTCTTTCTGCAGATGTTCATCTTCGGCGGCATTGTGCTGCTGGCGCTGCTCTTCATCGGTTCGGCCGACGACGAGGGTGCAGTTTCCGCCGGCGAAGGTGGGCTGGCCGGACTGGCGTCTGCATTCCTCTCGATCCGCAGCATTCTGGCCGCCATCACGAGCGCTGGAGCGACTGGCGCGTTGCTGACCGGTGTGTTGCAGCTGCCGTCGCCCATGGCTATTGGTGGCGCTCTGGCTGGTGGGTGGGCGGGGGCACGCGCGTGGCGTGCACTGCTCAAACGGATGCGCATGTTCGATCGTGATCACAGCGCGAGCACTGATTTGCTGGTGGGGCGTGAAGGTGTGCTCACCGTTGGCATCAATGGCGTAACTTCGCCCGGTGTCGTGCAACTGACGCTTGGCGGTGTGTCGCAGGAATACACGGCGTTGCCCGATGAAAACGGAATCTTTCCCGAAGGTGCACGCGTAGTCATCGTAAGTCTGGCGTCGGCGTCGAGTGTTATTGTGCGCGCCAGTCCGTACCCGGAACTCACCTCAAGCTCGTAAAGACAATGCCCATACTTTTCGCGTTATTGCAAGACACCGAGACGCAGTCTCCTGTCAATGCGCTGGTGTCGCTCGCGCTTGGTGGTGGAAGCGTGCTGTTGGTGATTGGCCTTATTGTGGGACTGGCAATCTTCTTCGCGTCGCGATACAAAGTGTGCCCCACCAACCGGCTGTTGGTGATCTCGGGCGCCACATCGCTTACCAATGAACACGGTGAGCCGTTGCCCAAGGTGATTGCGGGTGGTGGCACGTTTGTGTGGCCGATCATTCAGCAATACAACTTCCTTGAGCTCGCGCCGTTTACGCTCAAGGTCGCGCTGCAGGACGCGCTCTCCGCCGAAACAATTCGTGTAGCCGTGCCGAGTGCGTTTACCCTGGCCATCGGCAACGCCTCGCCGCACAAGGAAAACGCGGCCACGCGACTCGTCGGAAAGAACGAAGAAGAAATCAAGGGGCTGGCCGCGGAGACCATTGTTGGTACGCTGCGGCAGGTCATTGCCGTGATGACCATTCAGGAGATCAACTCCAATCGCGACGAGTTTCGTCGCAAGATTGAGAGCACGTTGGTACCGGAACTCACCAAGCTTGGTCTGTCCCTGCTCAACGTGAATATCCAGGACTTGCGTGACGAGTCGGGTTATCTGCAGGCGCTTGGCCAGAAAGCGGGTAGCGAAGCCACGCAGCGCGCTCTTGGTGATGTTGCCGAGGCCGAACGCACCGGTGCCATTCGTGTTGCCGAAGCGCTGCGTGATAAAGACGTGATCGTGGCCGCGCAAAAGCGCGATCAGGTCATCGGCGTGCAGGAAGCACAGTTGCAGCAAACCATGCGGTTGGCCGAAATGTCGCGCGAGCAGGACGTGCAAACCCGGGCGCAGGAAGTACAGCGCGACCGTGAAGTCGCCGATCTTGATCGGGGACGTCGCATCGCCATCTCCGAAGCCAACGCCACCGCGGTGGCGGGCGAAGCGGTGGCCGAAGCACAAAAGCGCGTCCGGATTGCCGAAACCAACGCCGATGCGGTGAAGGGCGAAACGCAGGCCAAGGCGCTGGTGGCTGAGTCAGAGGCCAATCTTGCCGTCACCGCCGCCGAAGCGCGCAAGCGCGCCGAATCGGCGCGGGCGGTAGCCGACGGACAGGTTGCGGAGGCCACGGCCAAGGCGCGCGAGACGGCCGCGTTGGCCGAAGCACGCCAGATCGAGGCCTCAGAGCGTGCCCGAATCGAAGCGCCGGCCAAAGCAGCGGCCGCGACGGCCATTGTGACCGCCGAAGGACAGGCGCGCGAGGTCACGATCGCGGCTGACGCGGCGGCGACGGCGGTGCGGGCCAAGCTCGAGGCGGAAGCCGAAGGCCAGTACGCGCTGCTCTCGCAGCGCGCCAGGGGCCTCAAGGAGCTCGTGGAGGCCGCTGGAAGCCCGGAACAGGCTTTTGCCCTGCTCCTGGTTGATATGGTGCCAACGCTGGTTGAAAAGGCCGCAGAAGCGGTTAAGGGAGTGCACGTCGAAAAGGTGATTGTGTGGGACTCAGGAAACGGCAGCGGCGGCGGCGTCAGCCGCGTCACCAACGACCTTGTGCGCTCGGTGCCGCCGGCCATGGATCTCATTCGTCATGTCACCGGAATCGAACTGCCCGGCCTCGGCAAGGTGACGCCAGAAATGGCGGCCAAGCTCTCTGAGGTCATGTCCGTGTCCGCTCCGCAGTCCGGCGCAGCGGCGACACCGGTTGCTTCGTCAAAGCGCGCGCCAGACTCAAACGCGTCCGCTGCCGCCGCCGGCGTCGAGGACAACGGAAGCTGATTGGGGGTCGGGCTGGTCGGGCCGATAACCCGACCCGCCCGATGGATGGACCGACCGGCCGTGCCGACGGGCCAGTCATGTAACGGGCTCAGCCGTAACCAACTGCCACGCCGATTCGTCAACGGACAGCGGCAGCCAAGGACATCAGCACGCTGCCGCGGGACCCCCGACGGAGTGCGTGGCATGACAGACAACAAACGGCGCGCGTGAGCGCCTCAAGCATTGGCCAGGTTGGTCGCCTCACGCAGACGAGCCGAGGCGCCTCCCAATGGCGCCCACAGCTGCAGGCGCGCCAATGGTGGTACGTGGCGCCGTCGCCGCGCAGCCCCGAAGGCACAGCGGCCGAAGGACCATGGACCCGCCGGCATCTGCAACTGGCGATCGAAGGCGGGGTGATCGAGGGCACACGACTCGTGTGGAGTCCGGGCATGGAGGCGTGGCAGCCGGCTGGTCAGCAGGACGAGTTTGCCTTCTACTTTGCACCGCCACCGTTACCCGCGGCGTAGCACGCTGTGATTCCATCAACGTCCCGCAACGCCTCGCAGCTCCACGCAACGCACATCCGCTGTCCGGGATGTGGTGCGCCCGCGGGCGACCCGCAACTCACGCGCTGTGCCTATTGTACCGGCGCGCTGGGGAAGCGCGCCTGCCCAACGTGCCACTGTAGGCTCGCGCCGGGCGTGTCGTACTGTCCGTGGTGTGGCAGCGGCGCGGTGACGCCCTCAACATCCGAGAGTACACTGCGTTGCCCGTGTGGCGCCGGGGAACTCATGCACCGTCACATTCCGGTGCCGCCCAACAGCCCCAGGCGACGCGCTGTTTCTGGCTGACTGCGCGTCGTGTCAGGGTGTGTGGGTGGGACGTGAGACAACTGAGCGCCTCGTGGCCAGTCATGCGGATGACACCATTCTGCTCGCCTTGACGCCGGGCGTCGGTGCCCGGGAAGCAGCCGATAAGAGCATCGGGCGCATGCAGGTGCGCTATCGAGCATGCCCGGAATGCGCCACCATGATGAATCGCACAAACTATGCGCGCATTTCGGGCATCATCGTGGATGTGTGCAGGGAGCACGGCACGTGGTTTGACGCGCACGAGTTGCCGGCTTTGCTCGACTTTGTGCGTCGCGGTGGGCTCGACGTGGCGCGTCAGCGCGAGGTCCAGTCTCTGGCCGACGAGCGTCGTCGGCTGGAACGTGAGCGCATGATGCGCACACACCTTGACCAACGGTACAGCCTCTCGCACGCGGCGTGGCACGAACGCCGCGATCAATCGCGGGCGCCCAGCCTGTTCAGTTTGCTGGGCGATCTGCTGAGCATGCGGTAACGGGCACGCACCGCACTTCGTGATTCACCGCGCTTCGCGCTTCACCGCACTTCGTGATTCACCGCGCTTCGCGCTTCACCGCACTTCGTGATTCACCGCACTTCGCGTTTCACTGCGCTTGCTTGCGCATCGAGAAATCGTACTCAAGACGAATGGTGTCAGCAACGCTCAGCAGCACGCGCACCTTGGGCTGTGTGAGCTGAAAGTCATCAAACGTGAACGCTGTGGACGCCGTGCCGGTGAGCCGGTCTCCAGCCACGTTCGCCACCACGTTCCATGCGGTTGGGCGCGTTTTACCCTTGAGCGTCAGGTCACCTAACAGCTGAAACTGTACGCGTCCGGCCACAGGCAGTGGTGAGGGCAAACCACGAACACCAGTCACTGCCAGTCGGGTAGAGGGAAACGAGTCGGTGTCAAGAACGCGTGAGCGCACGTAGTTATCGCGCCGGCGTTCATCGCTGGTGAGACCAACGAGTTTTACGTCAAAGGCGGAAGCGCCGCGCACGATAGCGCCGCTGCTGTCGAGGGCAATGCTGCCTGTGATGTCTGCCGTTTCTCCCACCGCGTCGTTGTCGAGCTCGCGTCCGAGCAAGCGCTCACGTACCCGGTAGCGGGCCCGCGACGATTCGCCGGACGTGATGTAGAGAATGGCAATTTTCTGCGCCGGTTGTGCACCCAGGGCTGCCGCGGCGCTGTGAATGGGTTGCGCCGCATGCGCGGGTGTCGCCAACGACGCCTCGAATAAACCTGCACCCGTGATCGCGCGCGGCGACCACGGGGACAGTGACAGCACACCAACAACAGCCACACCGAGCGCCGCTGTTGATGCAAAGCGAATGCCTGACATCACTGCTGCTCCTCCATTGCCACGGGTGATTTTCCGTTTGGACCAGCGCCCTTGACGTACTTGTCAAGCCACGCCACCCAGCGAGCCCACTGATCGAGCACGGTTTCACGTGCGATCGGGCCGTGGTCTTCGTACGGGTACATGTAGAGCGAGACGTCCTTGCCCAGCCCCTGAAGCGCGTGGAAGAGACGCTCGGAGTTGATGGGCGCCGTGCCCACGTTCTGGTCGTCGGTGCTGTGATAGAGCAGCAAGGCACCATTGAGCTTGTCTGCATACATGAACGGCGACATCGCCAGATACGTTTCGCGTCCCTGCCAGAAATCGCGACGTTCGCTCTGGAAGCCGTTGGGTGTGAGTGTGCGATTGTACGCCCCGTCACCAGCAATACCGGCCTTGAAGAACGGCGTGTGCACCATCGCGTTCACTGCACTGAACGCGCCGTAGCTGTGGCCACCAATGCCCAGGCGATGGCGGTCAATGATGTTCAGCGTGTCGAGCGCATCGATGGTCGCGGCGAGATTGTTTCGCAGATCAGCCACGTAACTGTCATTGGGCTGCATGCCGTCGCTGGCAAAGATCGGCGCATCAGGTTCAATGAGAGCGTAGCCCTGCGTGGTGAGGAACGCCATGCTGCGCGGCGAAAAGTTCGGGAAGCGTCGCGAGGGCTCCGAACTGCGTGCGGTGGAACGATCGTAGGCTGCCTGGTCGGCAAACTCACGCGGATAGAACCAGAACATAGCAGGCAGTCGCGTGCCTTCCTTGTAGTCGGATGGCAAGGTCACGCGAACATTGAAGGTGTAACCATCGGCGCGGCGCGCGACTACGGTGCGCTTGATCGCCGATGACACCTCGGGAAAGAGATCGCGATTGTTTGTCAGCTGCTGTTCACTCTTGTCGGCTACGTTCACCAGAAATGACTGCGACGGCTGCGTAGCAGATTCACGGCTCACGATAATGCGTGTCACATCGTCATCGAGCGTGGCTCCGATTGACTCGCTCATTGCGCCATTGCTCTGATACACACGGGTGCGCTCACCAGTGCGAATCGCGACGCGGTCAATCCACGCCCGCGGTGCAGTGCCTGCGGCCGTGTCTGCGGGCGTTGAGCCTTCGAGAAACGCGTACTGACCATCGGATGAGAGCATTACGCTCGGTGCACCGCGACGACCGGGCTTGGTCATCAGTGACGGGGTGCCATCCTGTGGTGGACCGCCACGCGCGCCTCGTGCAGGCGTTGCCGAGGAGCTATCCGCACTGTCGCGTGCGCTACGGGCTGGTGGCGCGACGAGCGTGTACTTTTTGCCGTCTTCATTCAGCATCACGGCCAACTGTGTGGCGCCACCCGTTCCCGTTTCCGTCACAAAAAGAATGGAGCCGTCATCGCTGAAACGCGTGCTACCGATTCGCGAGGTTGTTTCGTACACCACCTTCTGGCTGGTGGAGTCGAACGGTGGCATCCAGTGCACCAAGCGGTCCATGCGGCGGTTGGCGGCGCCTGCCGCGGGAGGGGCTGATGAGTCTGCGCCGCGCGCACCAGTGCGGGCCGGCGCGGCTGGGCTGAGCTGCATGAAGAGCATACCCGCCTCTGTGGGATGCCATCCCAGACTGCGCTTGGCGGTATCGTTGCCCGCGCCACGAGCGGCTGGTGTGGGGCGTGCCGGCTGGTCGTCCGGATCGGGATCAGGGTCCGTGCTTTCGCCCTCACGCAGCGGACGCTTGGAAAGCTCCACGAGTGCCTTGCCCTCTGCGTCCAACACCTCTTCCGTCTGCCCAAAGGAAGAGACAGGCAACAGATACGAGAACGGCTCTTCGAGGGTGGTGACGCGAAAGTGCTGCCCGTCGGGCGACGTGCTGAGCGAACGGATCATGCGTGGCGCACCGACTTTGCGCACGTTGCGCGAGCGCACGTCAATCACGGCCAGCTGGCCCGTGGAGTAGTGCGTGAGCAGCGTTTTGTCGTATGGCGTGGCGAGCAGGCTCGCGTAGGTGCGCGTCTTGAGCTTGTTCCGATCGTTCACACGAACCATCGGCTCAGTCGCCACCGGCGGCGCGGCCGGCTCGGCGCCACGTCCGTCGGGGAAGAGCACGGCCACGATGCTGCGACTGTCGGCCGTCCACTCCATGTTGGTGACATGGGTGGCCAGCAGCGGAGTGCGCGTCAGCTGACGCGAGCGGCCGGTGGCCGGATCAGCCAGAAAAATGTGGGTGGCGTCATTAAAGAGTGCCATGAATGCCAGCGTGCTGCCGTCGGGCGACCAGGCGGTTGGACCAACGCGCGCACCGTTTGGCACATTGACGGCCACTACTTTGCCCGACTGCGCGTTGCGCAGCTCCAGGCCGGCCGCGCTGCGCGTGGTGAGTGACCGCGAGCGACTGGCGACCCGGTCTACCTGAAAGCCGCCCAGGTTGTGGTACGGCTTTCCCATGAGCGCCAGTGCAGGTAATCCATCACTTACCGAGCGCAAAAACCACTGCCGTGTGCCAGGATTGGGTGTCCCAAACGACACGTTGTCGCCTCTGGGAGCCGTGACCAGCCGGGCCACGAGCTCGGGTGGCGTGATGTAGCGTTCAGCGGAAATCGCTTCGTCAAGCGCGTTTGTGGCAGATGTGGTCTGGGCGACCAGCGTCGACGCACCCAGACTGACGAAAGTGGCAAGGAGCGCGAAACGGCCGTGCCAGCGGCGTGCAATAGAGCAGGGCATAGGGAGGGTGCCAGGAGGGAAGAATGCAGAAAGGCGACACGGATACCAGCGACGTTGTTGCCTCGACTCCGGAGACGCAAGCCACCGAGCCGGTTACGCTGGCTCAGAGAAACTGTTCGCGCCTCACTACGTACTGTACGCATCCCCCTCTCAAGGTGCTGCCGTGATTTCTTCACTTCTTCGACTGATCGCTCTCAGACCGTTTCTGGGCATGGCGATTCTGGGCGTGCCAATCATCGCCCTGATCGCCATCGGGCTCATTACGGTTTTCGCATTCAAGCTGTTTGTGGCACTGATCATTCCGACTATTCTCGTACTCGGCGGAATCTGGCTGGTGCGGCGGCTGATGCGGCGCTAAGGCTGCGCTGAGGCGGCGCGGGTGCGCTGCATGGCGATTTCGCGTGCAGCCGATCACCCTTATTCATGACATTGATCTCACGCGCCGTCCGCGCCCTCAAAATTACTTTCATTCGGCGGCGCGTTCGTGGCGCAACGCTGTCACTAGTCGCCTGCACGGTGGTTTTAGTCGCCGCTGTACCTGCCTGGGCCCAGCCCACACTGCCGGTTGGCTCAATCGCTCCGTACCCCGGCTCGCGCTCCGAAGCCGAACTGGTGCGCCCAGTGGAATACCGGTCTGATGTGCTTGGCTGGGTGGCGCTCGGGCGCGTGCTTTGGTCGTCCGGTTATGATCAAACGGTGCAGTCGCCCAAAGTCTGGCCGCGCACCCCGGAATCCTATGGTCGGCGGCTGCTCACACGCTCAGCGCAGCTGGTTGTCATTGAATCCGTGCGCCACGGGGTTGCCGCAGCCCTTCAGCGGGATCCAGCGTATGTGAAGTGCAGCTGCCAGGGGTTCGGTCCGCGGATGGGTCAGGTGTTCAAGGCGGTGGTCACCGACTTTGACATGGCGGGCACACGCCGCATTGGTTGGCCCAGATTCGCGGGGGCCCTCGCAGGTTCGATGGTGTTGGGCCAGCTTCAACCGGACCAGGGCAGCGCCGAAACGGTGGCGTTCCGCGCCTTCACAACCGTTGGGGGCTCGGTCATTGGCAACACCATGAAAGAGTTTGCGGTGTGGGAGAGCCTGACCGGCAACAAGAAAGACCGATAACGAACAACCGTTTAGCTGAGAATAAGATTCATGAACGAGAACAACCGCACATCGCGCCCACCATCACCGATTGATTCGCCGTCACCTGAGCTGGCGGCGGTACTGCCCAAGCTTGACGCCGCGCGCAATGACCTGCTGGCGCTTCACCGTGTCCTGCTGCACGCCGAACGCATTCGCTATGAGAAACTGTTTGGCCGCATCGAGTCAAACGGTGCATTTTTGCAGCTCGCCATGCACGATCCCTGGTTCACCTGGTTACGGCCCATGATGCGCGTGGTATCAGAAATCGATTCACGCCTGCTCGATCGTGGCCAGCCGCCGGTGTCGGTCGCTGAAGCGGAGCAGATGCTGCAGGACGCACAGCGACTGTTGCGTCCCGACGCGGAAGGCTCGGGATTTCAGAAAGAGTTTCAGGCGTTGCTGCAGGATTCGCCCGAAGTCGCGGTGCTGCACCGGCAGTTGGTTCGTGAACGCGAGTAATCGTGTGCCGCCCCCCCGTCGCGCTGTCGAGTGCGCAGCGTGACCCGGTTGCTGCTCACTGCGTGCACTCTGCTCCTGATCCCAATCACTACGCTTATGACTCAGCGCTCGCTTCCGCCGTGTCCGGATACGCCCAACTGTGTGTCCACCGAGGCCGAGCGGTCATCGCAACGCATGGACGCCATCGCATTCAGCGACTCCCCATCGTCAGCGCTCGCCCGGGCCGCTGTCGCATTGCTTGAAGAGAAGCGCACGACAGTTGTGCAGGAAGGCCCCGACTATATCAAGGCCGAAGCGCGCAGTCTGATTTTTCGTTTTGTTGATGACGTGGAAATCGTCGTCGACGCCGAGGATCGTGTGTTCCGGTTCCGTTCGGCGTCGCGTGTCGGCAAGAGCGATCTTGGTGTGAATCGCAAGCGCATGGAGCGTATTGGTGCGCGATTGCGTGCACCCGCCTCCGGTTCGCGTTCACCATGACGTCGGCAGCGCGCAGCGGTTCCGCGGAAGGTCCGGGTGTCTGATCGTGTGAATGGGCTGGAGTTGCGGCCCGCGACGGAGCGCGACGTGCCAATCATTCGGCGTTTCATTGAGGCGCTGGCCGACTACGAGAAGCTTGGGTCCGAGTGCGTTGCGACTGACGCGCGGCTGCAAGCAACGTTGTTTGGCGTGCGTCCGGCGGCTGAAGTGGTGCTGGCCTCCGTGCACGGTGAGCCCGCTGGTTTTGCGCTATTCTTTCACAACTACAGCACGTTTCTGGCACAGCCGGGGTTGTACCTTGAAGATCTGTTTGTCGAACCGCACTTTCGCGGTCGTGGTGTAGGACGGGCACTGCTGGCACATCTGGCGGGCTTGGCCGTGCAGCGCGACTGCGGGCGTCTGGAATGGTCAGTGCTCGACTGGAATGTTGACGCGATCAAATTCTACAACGCGCTGGGCGCGCAAGGCATGACAGAATGGACCGTGCATCGCCTCACTGGTGACGTGCTGCACGCGCTGGCGCAGGAAGATATGGTGACACCCCAACGCAGAGATGGTTAGATGGAACATGCACCAGGATTTCTTGCCTACGTGGCTGCCCGTCGGTCATCGGTGACCGAAGTATCGGTGCACGATGCGCGGGACGCTGTAGCGGCGCATGAGAACGCACGTTTGCTCGACGTGCGCGAAGACCGCGAGTGGCAGGCCGGACACGCGGTTGGTGCGCAGCATGTTGCGCGCGGAGTGCTCGAGCGTGACATCGAACGCCTCGTGCCCGACGCAAGTGAGCCGTTGTATTTGTACTGCGGCGGTGGATATCGGTCCATCCTCGCTTGTGCGACCTTGCAGGAGATGGGCTATTCGCACGTGTACAGCATTTCCGGTGGCTGGCGTGCGTGGGAAGACGCCAACGCACCCACTACCACAGATGACGTAGCATCTCAGGCGAAGGTGGGCTGATGGACAAGTCTGTTACTGATGCTTCACCCAATGCATCCAAGGTCACCATCACGCGCGCCAGCCCACGGCGACGTGCGCTGTTTACGACCGGCCTGCTCATGCTTGTCGGCATCATGCCGGGCATGGGTATTCCAGGCGGTCTGATGCTTGGCATTGCCGACCGATTTTTCATTGCGTTTACCGGTGCCACCGCGCTGCGTGCGATTGGCGAAACCGCGTGGCCACTCTCACTCGTAGTGACGGTGTTGCTGCCGTTGCCGTTGCTGCCGGTGCTGAGCTGGGTGTCGCGTTGGCGTTCGGGAGGAGTGGGACTGCGACTGTTCGCGGTGCTCTGCGCCCTTTTGGCCTGGGGACTGTTACTGGCGACTGTGGGATTGTTTATCGCGGTGCGCCGATAGGCCGTTGGCTCGCAGCATGATGCGCGTTTAAAACTTTCGCTGCGTAGGAGCATCATGGAAATTTTTGTCGCCATTGCTGTTGGGCTCGGCCTCGCCGCATCGGCCGGTATGCGTGTGTTTCTGCCGCTGTTTGTGTTGGGGCTCGCCGGTGCCAACGATGTAGTGCCTATTGGCGAGAATTGGATGTGGCTGGCCGGCACGCCGGCGCTCATCGGTCTGGGCACCGCCACGGTCCTTGAGATTGCGGCGTACTATGTGCCCTGGCTGGACAATGCACTTGATGTGATCGCTACGCCCGCGGCGCTGATAGCGGGAATGGTTGCTACTGCTGCTGTGTTGATTGATGTACCACCAATGCTCAAATGGGCGGTGGTGATCATTGGTGGTGGTGGTGTGGCTGGACTGACACAGGGCGCGAGCGTGTTGGCGCGTCTCAAGAGCGGTGCGCTTACCGGCGGTTTGGGCAACCCCGCGGTATCTACAGTGGAGCTTGGTGGCTCGCTGGTGCTTGCGTTATTGGCCGTGCTGCTGCCTGTTATTGGCATCGTGCTTGTGTTGGTGCTGGTCGTTGCGGTGGCCAAGCGCGCTGGCCGCTTTGTCTTTGGCCGCCGCGTTGCACCCGGGCCCGCGGTCCCGTAGCAACTTTGCGACGGATCAGAAAATCAGCGATGGCGGATAAACGATTGTTCGCGTGGCTGATAGTGCCCTCCCTCCACGTCATCCAGCCGGGACCATTGTCATGACAGCATTACTTATAACCGCGCTCATTGGCCTCATTGCCGGCGCGCTGGCCAAGGCGATCATGCCGGGCCGGGATCCTGGTGGACTGATCGTCACCATGCTGCTTGGAATCGCCGGTGCGTTTGTCGGTACGCTGCTCGGTCGCGCGCTCGGTATTTATTCCGCCGACAGCAGCGCCGGATTTATCGCCAGTGTGCTAGGGGCTGTACTGCTGCTGTTTCTGTATCGGCGGTTTCGATCGGCGTAGGCGTTGCGCGCAGACGTCAAGCACCGGCGCACGGCCCACCTCGTCGTCACGTTGCAGTTACTGGCGCCCGTCAATAACCGTAGCGCGATCGCCCACCGCGGTTACCGGTCCGCCGTTGTTGCTGCCCGTGACGCCAACCAGGTACACCT
>JBBSPO010000081.1:0-13661 GCA_038258695.1 Gemmatimonadales bacterium
CCGGTTGTCCAGCATCCCTGCGTCGTGCGAGGCAACGGGGGCGAGGGCGGCGATTTCTTCGAGTTCGGCGCGCGCGTGTACGGCGTGTGCTTCGAGCGCGGCCACGGTTGCGGGAAGATCGTGCAGCTGGTCGCGAAACGCTTGAGGCAACGCGTTGAAGAGCTCCCCCGCTGCGACACCGAGCGCGGCTTCAGTGGCGACAAACATACCGCCACCGACGGCGCGTGAACGATCGGGTGCACCCAGCCTGCGCGCCAGCCATTCGCCGGCGCGACTGTTCCACAGCCGATCGCGCACGCCGGCTTGCCACGCGGTGCGCAGGCGGTCGGGGATGAACTGCACATCAAACGCGTTGCTCAGTGCGCCAAAGAACATGGTGCTGAGCACGGGCGTGATCGCCATCCACGGACTGAAGTTGGTTTTGTTTAGTACGTCGCCGAGTCCGAGTGCGAATATGATTGCCAGGCAACTGGCTGAACCAAGTGTTGCCACGCGGAGCAGGCGCTTGAACGGCGAGTCGGGTACACTGCGAACGAGCGCGTCCGTCTCGGAGCGCTCGCGCTGCGCGAGATTGAGTGCATTGCGCAAATCAGCGAGCGAATGGCCAGCCGTGAACTGCAATCGTGCCTGGTTGAGATGGAAACCAACGATTGGAAAGACGGGCAGCGACGCGATGGCAGCAAGCAATACAATGTCAGCGGGACCGTCTGGTCGGTTGCCGGTAACCCACACGGCAAGGTTCACCAGCGACATGGTACCAAACACGCCCGACCATCCAAGGTACGGAACGAGCAGCGGATTGCGCGCGGCCAGCCACGCGCGCAGCGATGTTGGCAGCGCCGGCCGCGTTTCGGGGGGGGGAGCGAGTGCCGACGCGAGCGCGTCTCCGTCGGGGAATCGTTGTTCGGGATTGAAGTGCAGACAGCGATCAATGGCGTGGGCCAGTGCGGCCGGCACGCCTGGCGCCGCCTGTAGCACGCTCAGTGGCGCCTCGGTGGCCTGTCTGACAATCAATGCCGGCAGGCTGCTGGTTTCAAAGGGCAATCGACCGCTGACGGCGAGATAGCCCACCACGCCGAGCGCGTAGATATCACTGCGACCGTCAATCGGTGTGCCGCCGGCCTGTTCCGGGCTCATGAAGTGCGCGGTGCCGACCAGTACGCCAGGATCAGTGATGGCGAGTCCCGGCGAAGTTGTGTTCACGCTGTGTGACGTGTCGCGCTGCTGCACTGTTGCGCCCAACGCCGACGCAATACCAAAGTCCGTCACAAGCGCGCGTCCGGAGGCGGCTTCGAGCAGGATGTTGTCGGGCTTGATATCGCGATGTACAATGCCGCGACCGTTGGCGTACGCGAGCGCCCAGGCCACTTCACGCATCACACGTGCGGCATCGGCCGGAGGCAGTGGACCGCGCGAGCGAAGTCGTTCGCCGAGTGTTTCGCCGTCCACATACGTCATCACGAAGTAGGCGATGCCGTTGGCTTCGCCCACGCGATGGATGGGCACAATGTTGGGATGCGACAATCCGGCGGCGGTGCGCGCTTCGCGCAAAAACCGGGCGCGTGCCGTGGCCGTGGCGATGTCGGCGGGAAGGGTCTTGATGGCGACATCGCGATCGAGCTGTACGTCGCGGGCCAGATACACCACGCCCATGCCGCCGCGGCCGAGTTCGCGCTGCAACGAGTACTCGCCGGCGAGGGCGGATTGCAGGGCGAGGAACTCGGAGGATGGGGGCATGGATAAGTATACGGCGGGGCGGGGTGGGGGTTTCTGACCACAGAGAAACAGCCGTGTGACTGCGTTGACGGTTACGGTTTACGGTTTACGGTGCAGGTAAAAAACCCAAACCGTTAACCGTTTACTGCCACCGTGAACGCTGTCAAACGGTTGTTCCCCCAACGCCCACACCCAACTTACGGGCGCACAGTGTGTTGCACCACCTGACGACCAGACGGTGATACTCTGGCCGTCACTCCCACCGTATCGGTCAGCGCCTCCATGAAACGTACTAGCGCGCGTTGCTCGTTCGCGGTGAGTCCGAGTGTGTCGGCTGGCAGCGTCTGGTTCTCCACCGACGCACCGATGCCAACACCTCCTCCACGGTTGTAGAAGTCGACGACTTCTTCGAGCGAAGCGTACACT
This sequence comes from Gemmatimonadales bacterium, assembly GCA_038258695.1. Lineage (GTDB taxonomy): Bacteria > Gemmatimonadota > Gemmatimonadetes > Gemmatimonadales > Gemmatimonadaceae > JAABRT01. The sequence goes on from JBBSPO010000081.1 coordinate 2,143, forward strand.
CCGTTGTGCATGTAGGGCGCTGTGAGTGCCGCGTTGCGGACGCTGGGTGTTTTGAACGCATGCAGATGCGGAGTCGACCGTGTAATGTGAAACCGTCCCGAGTCCGGATCAATGCGCGCGCGACGTACCACGTTGGTTGCAGGCACACCAATCACCTCCACTTCACTTTCCGTATACATGGGCGGCACGGTGCCATTGTATAGCGGCGCAAAGTGGCACGTGGCGCACTTGCCTTTGCCCATGAACAGGTTCAGGCCATGCCGCTCTTCTAGGGAGAGTGCCATCGTATCGCCGCGCAGCGCCTGGTCTACTCTGGAGTTGAGCGCTTGCAATGATCGCAGGTAGGCCGCCAGGGCAACGCGCACTGTGTGTCCGGTGAGTGAGCCCTCCTGCGCTGGTTCAAACGCCGCCGAAAAGAGTTGCTGGTAGCGCGCGTCGCCCGCCAGCGATGCGGCAGCGCGTTCCACGCTACTGTGCATTTCTTCGGCGTTGGAGACAACGTCGGAGATCTGATCCTCAAGATAGGTGGTGCGCAGGTCGTAGAACGACCCTGACTGCAGCCCCGAGTTGATCACCGTGGGCGCATTCCTCAATGATGATCCGCCGGACCGCGCGACCGAACGAGTGCGACCGTCGGTAAAGGCGCGCGAGGGCTCATGGCAGGATGCGCAGGCGACCGCGCCGTTGCCTGACACGCGCGGTTCGAAGAACAGCGCATGACCGAGGGCGACCTGCGCCGGAGTTGCTCGTTCGCTTGCGGGCGAGGCGAACGCATGCGCATCGAAGGCGTCTTCGTCAAACAGCGTTACTGCCGTCACGCGAAAGGCACGAAGTTCATCTGGGGTGCCGATGGCGAGCTGGTCGCGTGCGCGCACGAGTGAGCGGGCCAGCGGGTTGGCTTTGGTGGCAATAAATCCAAGTCGGTCGAACGCGTTAAACGAGACAGTGTCGCTGAGACTGGCGATGGCCTGTGAGAACGCGCTGTCAAGCGGCGCCCACTGCTGCCCGCCCAGCGACTGCCGATACACCGAGAGCATATCCCGCATGCCGCGGAGCGACGCTGCTGCCTCGCGCATCGAGAGCTGTGCGACTGGCGAATCGAACCCGGTAACACCCAGCGATACTACCCGCGCAATCTGCAGCTTGGCCGCATCAAACAGACGGTCATCGGTAATATTCTGATGCGATGCTGCCGTGTGCAACCGCGTCACGTAAGCGCGCAAATTGCGAATTTCATTGAGCATATCGACGGCACTTTCTGCTGCTGGCGCAGGAAAGAGTAACTCCTCGATTACCTGAAACCCTTCGGGTGGAAAGACCGCCTCGGGTCCCTCTTCGTCCTCAACGCGTGGTAACGCTGGCCCATTCATTGCCCGCGTGGTAGATGGCTCGTAGTACGCAGCGAGGAACTCTACACGTTTGAAGGCGACACGCGCGGCAGCGAAGGCCTGCTGCGCCTCGGCGACCGTGCCGGATGTCACACTTTCCGTCAGCCGTACCGCTGCGGAGTCGAGTGCATCAACGCGCAATGCCAGCGAGTCAATGTCGGCCACCCAGAGGTCCTGGGCGGCTTTCGCCGGCGATACGTTCTGCTGCAGCGTAGCGTCGGCCACATCACGGGCGTCGCACGCAGAACACAACATCGCAGCACTTACCGCTGAAACAAGTACCCGCCCGACCCGGCCCCATCGCGCGAAGGGCCGTGGCAATGCCACGACCCTCTGCGTCAATCTGCGCATGTGCATTACTTGGGCAGTCCCTTCACGAGCACCATCATGCTGGCCTGGTTTTCGTTTTGGCGCAGCGTGCCACCGTCCACCCCCCGATACTTGTCAGCGCGCCAGGAGTGCGGCTGCAGCGAAATCAGAAAAGTGTTTGCGTTGTCAAGCTCGTCCGACACATCGATCATGGCGCCATACTCCCAGCCCGCCTTGCCCTCGGGTCGTCCGCCAACCGCGTTATAAATGGCCGCATCAGCTTCGCTGCGACGGTGATCCAACTGCAGGACCGGCGTGAATGCGCGCGTGGCAATGTTGTACTGGTAGATGTAGGCGTCATGCGTTTCGTCGCCGTAGCCGTTGTCATCTTCCTGCACGTACACGTAGTTCTCGCCCGCGTAGATGTTGTCCGGGTTCTGCAACATGCCAGCCGGTCCGCTACGGTCGTCACCATCAATAATCACTTCGATTGTGCCTTGCAGTGGATTGTTGGCGTCAAGGTTGAGGCGGTACACGCGTCCGTACTTGGTGCGGTCGTACGCTGCGTTGACACCGCTGTTGTTCTGACCGGTGACGGCGATGTAGAGCTCGCGTCCCGATCCACCTTTGCGGTAGTCCACGTCTTCCACACGACCAAAAGCGACGGATTTCAGATCAGCGGTGGCCAGGTTAATCTGCCGTCCGGTGAGCGACTTATGGTCCGCAATCGCGCGGAAGGTCACCGGGTACGTTTGTCCCAGTACCATGTCACGCTCGCGTGTGTTGTCATTCGTGCGCGCCAATGTGTACAGCGTTCCGTTGTCGAGATCACCAACGGTGTTGGAGACGTACATGGCGATCTGTCCACCCTGTGCGCCTGAGTCGTCATCGCCCAGAATGACGACGGTACGATTGGGGTAGGCTACAGCCGGCAGCGGGACCGCATTTTCTGTGTTCCAGCGGCCGAACCCAGTGAGATACTTGGGGGTGTTCGGCGTGCCGAAGGGTGTGACCGCCAGGATTTGGGATTCTTCGTTGCTTTCGCCCGCGGTAATGAACAACGGACCAAATCCGTGCACTGCTGGCATCGCCATCGTGGCCGAACAGAGGCGGTACTTGCCAGCTGTGGAGTTGACCACGTAGTCGCCGCGAATCGGCTTGAAGCTCGCGTCGAGTGTCACGCGTGATACTGCGAAGTTGTCTTCGTGGTTGGTGAACATGGTGAACGTACCATCGGCGTTCTTGAGCAACCCCGCTCCGTCAGCGGAGCCGCCGAACACGAAGCCCGGAGAGTCGGGCAGCACATCGTCGCTGCTGATCACGCTGTAGATCTCAACGCCGGTCGTGAGGCTCTTGATCAATGCGGGAGTGACAGACGTGTTGGTGAGCGTGAGCCCTTGCTCCTCGGGACCGATGACGCCGGAATCATCATCACTGCAGCCAACAGCGGCTGCGCAAAGAATGCCAGTTGCGGCAAGCACCGCGGTGTTTCGTAAACTGAGATGACGCATTACATGAATCCTTCAGGCAGTGCCTGAGTTGATCGGTTGGTGGATCCGCTGCGCACCTGCATCGCTGAACAGCGGCACCTTGCCCCGCTCCGCACGGAAAGGCGCGGTAGTCAGGTTGCATGTAGTATGAAGACAGGCGCCTGTGACAAAACCTCGGTTGTGCATCGTCCGAGTAACGGAACGGCAACACAGCGCGGTGCCGCTGGCGTCGAGATCGGGCTTGGCGCGAAGGTTGTGTGATGGAAATCCGCACAACGCTTTCTTCGCGTAAACCGACGTCGCGCTGCATGGATGAGCGGCAGCATCCTGCGCCGTGTTTGACATCGTGTTCGCGTCGCACATGGTTATGGCGAATCGGCGCGTTGGCTGCGTTGTCCGCGTGTTCCAGCGATGCGGCGATCGTTGCTCCGGATCCTGCGGCGGTGCAATTGCAGGATGGCGTGCTGACGGTTCGGCTGAACTTGCTCGGCGCCTTGCAGTCGCCTGGTTCCGCTTATGTGTTCAGCGAACAACGTGTGATCGTGATTCGTGTGGGTGTGCGCGACTATCGCGCGTTCACCAATATTTGCACACACGCTGGCTGTGGGATTTCGCTTTTTCAAAGCGAACGTATGATCTGCCAGTGCCACGGATCGGAGTACGACGTGGACGGCATCAATGTGGCCGGTCCCGCACCGCTGCCGCTGGTGCGGTATCCGAGCACGATTGATGCGGCGGGGGTTACGCTCCGGATAGACATCAGAGGGTAAGGCGGGCGAGGGCGGAACGGCCGGTCGTGAGTCCTGGGGCAGCACAGCCGTTTGACTGCGTTGACGGTTACGGTTTACGGTGTACGGTGCAGGTAAAAAACTCAAACCATTAACCGTTTACTGCCACCGTGAACGCTGTCAAACGGCTGTTCCCCCTGCGCCCGCACCCCCTTCGTCGTATCTTGTTTAGTACAAGCTCACGCGCCCTCCCTCCACATTTCCCCGCCGGAGCCCTCAAATGAAGCCAATCACCGTACTGTCTGCCATCGCCTTCCTCGCCCTCGCTACCGGTTGCGGCAACACCGCTGATGGCCTCAAGCAGGACGCCGACATTGCGGCTGAGAAGACGGAAGCGGCAGCCGGTGAGGCCGGCACCAAAGTTGAGGGTGCGCTGCAGACGGGTGAGGTCAAGAGCGCACTCATCGCCGATACGCGCCTGGGCGCGGGCGACATCAACGTTGACACCAATGAAGAATCCAAAACCGTGACGCTGAACGGTAGCGTGAAAACGGACGCCGAGAAGAAGCTGGCCGGCGAAGTTGCCACTGACAAGTCGGCGGGCTACACCGTGGTAAACAATTTGGTGATCACGCCGTAGTGGGGTAGACACGGGGAACCGGGGCCTGTTCGGGAGCCTTCGCTGTATGAGTGCTGTATCAGTAGCGTTGCAGCACATAATGCACGAGCCGGCGCCGGTTCACCGCAATGTCTTACCCACCGATCAAGGTGACTAAATGATCTGGCGTAAATCACTCGCGTTAAGCGTGATGTCTGTGGTAGCCGGCGGTACGATGGCCGTGTTGGCGGCGGCTCAGGTCGCGCCAACGCGCGATGCATCGGCACGCCGCCCGATAGTGGTCGTGGCGCCCATTGGCGGGACCATTGACTTGGGCGTTGCGCCGTTTGTGCAGCGTGTGCTGCGCGATGCGGAGCGCGACAGTGTGAGCATGGTGGTGTTTGAGATCAATACCTTTGGCGGTCGGGTGGACGCGGCGGTGCTGATACGCGATGCGCTCTTGTCGTCTACCGTGCCAACGGTCGCGTACATCAACAGGCGCGCGATTTCAGCTGGTGCGCTCATCGCACTGGCGACCAATACCATTGTCATGGCCGACGGCGCGACTATTGGCGCCGCCACGCCGGTACAAATGGGTGCACAAGGCACAGAAGCCAAGCCAACAGACGAAAAAACCGTGTCGTATGTGCGCAAGGAGTTTCGCGCGACCGCAGAAACCCGCGGGCGTCCCGCGCTTATTGCCGAAGCCATGGTTGACGCTGATGTGAGCATCAATGGCGTCATCGAAAAAGGAAAGCTGCTCACACTCACCACCGAAGAAGCGCTCACCAATGATGTGGCGCAGTTTCGCGCCGCGTCTGTTGGTGCACTGCTGCAGGAGCTTGATCTGGCCGACGCCGAGATTCAGCAGGCGGGCGTGAACTGGGCCGAACAGTTTGTGCGATTGCTGACTAATCCGGTGGTGTCGTCGCTGCTGCTGTCGGTGGGACTGCTGGGCATCCTGGTGGAAATCCGCACGCCGGGTGTTGGGCTGCCGGGAATTGCCGGACTCACGAGCTTCGCGCTCTTTCTGGGCGGCCATTGGATTGTGCAACTCGCGGGGTTTGAAGAACTGCTGCTCGTACTTGTTGGGATTGTTTTTGTGGTGATCGAAGTCCTCGTGATTCCAGGATTCGGCATTGCCGGTGTCGCGGGCATCATTGCGCTGCTGGCCGGTGTGACCTTGAGTCTGCTCGGCGATGGTGCATCAATGGACGCGGTGGGTAATGCACTGTCACGCGTGGCCATTTCACTGTTTATCGCCATTGGGCTGGGGCTCGTGCTCATGCGTACGATGACGCGTTCGCCCTTCGCGCGGAAGCTGGTGCTTGAGACTGCCATGGATGCACAGGACGGTTGGGAATCCACGCCCGAAGCAGATCATCACCTGCTGGGTGTGGTTGGAACAACGGTCACGCAGTTGCGCCCATCGGGCATCGCGAATCTGGGCGGCGTGCGGGTGGACGTGGTATCTGATGGTGAACAGATCGACCCGGGGACAGCAGTCATCGTCACGCGCGTAGATGGAAATCGCGTCGTGGTCCGCCGGCATCTTATTACGACCGAGGCAAACTGATGTACGGAATGGAAGGAGTGCTGGGGCTGTTGCTGCTGGTGATCGTTGTGGCCGCAGCGGTGCTGTATCTGGTGCCGCTCAACCTGTTCATTGCTGCGTGGGCATCAGGTGCGCGTGTGAGCCTGATGACGCTGGTGGCTATGCGCTTGCGGCGTGTGCCACCCGGCACGGTGATCACGGCTCGCATCAGCGCGGTAAAGGCCGGACTTGAGATTTCGGTCAACGACCTCGAAGCGCATTACCTGGCTGGCGGCAACGTGGTGCGTGTGGTGAATGCACTCATCTCCGCAGACAAGGCCAGCATTCCACTCAGCTTCAAGCGTGCGGCGGCCATTGATCTGGCCGGACGCGACATTGTTGAAGCGGTCAAGATGTCGGTGATTCCCAAAGTCATTGAAACACCTCGCATTGCAGCAATTGCGAAAGACGGCATTCAGCTTATTGCCGTCTCGCGCGTGACTGTGCGTACAAACATTGACCGACTGGTTGGTGGCGCGGGTGAAGAGACCGTCATTGCGCGTGTTGGTGAGGGCATGGTGAGCACCATTGGTTCTGCCGCATCACACAAGGATGTGCTGGAGAATCCCGACTATATCTCCAAGCACATTCTCAGCAAAGGACTGGACGCTGGCACCGCGTACGAGATTTTGTCTATCGACATTGCCGACGTGGACGTCGGTGACAACATTGGCGCCAAGTTGCAAATTGATCAGGCCAACGCCGACAAGCAGATCGCGCAGGCGAAAGCCGAAGAGCGGCGTGCGATGGCTGTGGCCCTTGAACAGGAAATGAAGGCCCGCGTTGTTGAAGCCGAGGCCGAAGTGCCACGGGCACTCGCCGAAGCGTTCCGTTCGGGCAATCTTGGCATCATGGACTACTATCGCATGAAGAATGTCGAGGCCGACACCGACATGCGCGAGGCGATTGCACGCACCGGAGAAGATCCGGATCGCAAGCCATCGCTGTAACAGAGGGCTGAGGCATGGGCGACGGTGGCTTTCAGCAACTCATTATTGTTGGCATGTTCCTGCTGTTTGGGTTGCTCGAGTTGGTTGCGAGAGCGCTCAAGCGGAAGGGCGAGGCGGACGTGTCCGAAACGATTGAGAGATACGAGGCGCGTGAACAGCGTGACGCTGATGTGTTTGAGGAGCAGCCGTTACCGCAGCGATCACGTATGCAACCTCAAGAGCGCGTTCCGGTGGACGTGCCGCGCACGGAACCGGTGCAAGCGCCTGCTCCGCGCGTGACGACACCGCGCGATGCGACTCCGCGCCAAGCAACTCCGCGCGCTGCCGCACCACGCGCGGCCACACCACGCGTTGCCACACCACGCGCGGCAACCGTGCGTGTGGCTCCCGTGCGCGTACAATCTGCACGCAAAGCGTCAGCGGGCATGACCGCGCTCGATCGGTTGGATACCAGCGGCACAGGGCGCCGGAGAAACGCGGCACCACTGCTCAACGTGCACGACGCAAAACGCGCTATTCTGGCCATGACAGTGCTGGGTCCGTGTCGCGCGATTGAACCGTATCAGGATCCAACTGCATCGAAGTAGGCTGAATCAGAGCATCAAACGTTGACACGTTGACGCCAAAGGTTCTCCCCGGCGCAACGTGTCCGCCGTTTGTACTAACCAGAACCTCAGGCGGCGATAGCCACCGGCTGATTCAATGCACCATGCCGCCGCGCGATGTCGAACACGGTGGCCGCGTCAAGCACGTCGTGTTCGAGCAGTGCGTTGGCAATCGCCTCAACCGCATCGCGATACTGCGTCACCAGCGCCTCGGCACGCTCTGACTGCACCATGATCAGCTCGGCCACCGCGTCGTCAATGCGCGATTGCAACTGTGCACTGGGTGCGCCGCCGCCGTGCGCTGCCGGATCGGCGCTTACGAGTCCTACGCCAGTGCTCATGCCAAACTCGCCTACCATGCGACGGGCAACTGTTGTGGCATGAATAAGATCACTGCCCGCGCCTGACGTCACGCAGTTGGCGCCCAGAAAAATCAACTCGGCGGCACGTCCGCCCAGTGCTTTGGCAATCACGCCTTCCAGGTAGTGACGCGAGTACAAATGCCGATCGGCTTCCGGCGAGAAGTGCGCCGCGCCCAGTGAACGTCCACGCGCCTGAATAGTGACTTTGTGCAGCTTGTCCTCGGGGCAGGTGATCATGCCGACCAGCGCATGTCCCGCCTCGTGCAGCGCCACCAGACGTCGTTCGTCGGGCGCAATAACAACGCCCGCGCGAATGCGGCCGAGCAGGATTTTGTCCCGCGCTTGTTCAATGTGGGCGGCCGTGATGACCGTCTCGTTGGCTTGCACTGCCACCAGTGCGGCTTCATTGAGCAGGTTGGCCAACTCCGCACCGGAATAGCCGGGGGTGAGGCGCGCGATCACGTCAATGTTTACATCGGGCGCGAGTGGCGCGCGGCTGGCGTGAATGCGCAGGATTTCCAGTCGGTCGGCGAGCGTCGGTAGCGGTACTTCAACGACGCGGTCAAAGCGCCCCGGGCGGCGACCCGCCGGATCGAGCATGTCTTCGCGATTGGTGGCGGCCATCCACACCACACCTTCGTTGCCGGCCATGCCATCCATCTCAACCAGCAGTGCGTTGAGTGTGTTTTCTTCTTCGCTGCTGCGATTGGGGCGTCCGCGCCGTCCACCCAACGACTCGAACTCGTCAATGAACACAATGCACGGCGCAGATTCGCGCGCACGACGGGCGAGCTCGCGCACTCGGCCCGCGCCAACACCTACGTACATCTCGGTGAAGTCGGAGCCGCTGGCAATGATCACCGGGACACCGGCCTCGCCGGCAACCGCGCGTGCGAGCAGCGTCTTGCCCGTTCCGGGCGGGCCAACCAGCAGCACACCTTTCGGGCATCGTGCGCCAAGGGCGTCGAACTTTTGTGGAGACGCGAGAAAGGCGATCACATCCTGCAGGTCGGCACGGGCTTCGCGCGCGCCACCCACGTCGGCCATTGTGAGATGTCGGGCGGGCGGCGTGACCACGAACTTGCCAGCGCGCACGCGGCGTTGCCACGTGAGCAGCACACTGCCGGCGACGAGTAAAATGACAATCGGCGTGATGGTACTCCACGTCTGCGGTGATGACCACACACCAACCGGACGCACCGATACGGCGATGCCCTCGCGGCTCCAGCGCTCCATGTCGGCCAACAAAACTGCGCTGGGCACGTGTGCGGTCACCTCACGCGCGCCGGACGTGCTGGCTAGCTGCGATCCGTGCGCCAGCGTGGCCGATAGCCGCAGACCGTTGTCGCTGACTTCGATCAGTGTCACCTGTTTGCTGGCGATTGCGCCCGCGACCGCGGAGTAGCCCACCACCGGCGCACTGGTACGCGGAGTGGTGGCCACGTACCAGCCTACGGTGCTCGTGAAGAGCAGGGCACCAAACAGCGCTGCACTGGGCCAGTAGCGCGCCATGCCCGATCGTTTTGAGCGGACGAGGGCGCGCCCAAGGGAGCGACGGTTACGCGCGTCGGCCGGGCTGGCGCGACGGGGGGTGCGACTGGGATCTGAGGACGACATGAGCGCGAGAGTGAACGGAAACAACGGGTTCACTTGTGCGACGAGAGTGCGGCCTCAGCGCAACACCGCGGAACCGTTGTGGCAGCCCCGCCGCGGTTGCTCTCGGCTACTCGTGGTCGCTCGCGGTTGATGAGGTCGCTTGCGGTTGCTCACCGTTGCTCTCCGTTCCTTCGGTCGCCAAAACGTCTACGGCGTTATCCCAATCACCGCCATCCCCGCCTTCACCGCCTGCGCGTCCTGCGCACCACTGGCACCGCTGGCACTGAAGGCACCAATCACCGCACCACCGCGCTTGAGCAGCAGTCCACCTTCGTACAGCGTGGCGCCTTCGATTTCCTGCACTTTGCCTTCTTTGAGCGCGGCCGCGTAGTCAACCGTGTTCATGCCGGACTTGAGTGCGGTGAGCGTTTTGGCCACGGCGATTTCGTAGTTGCGCGTGGGCACGCCATCCATGCGGCGCAGGTAAATGGGCTTGTCGTCGGCGTCGGTAATCAGGAACACCAGGTTCCATCCGTTCTTCACCGCTTCAGCTTCGGCGGCGTCTACGGCGCGTTTGGCTTCGTCGAGGGTGATGCGTGCGGCTGGCGGCTGACGTTGCGCGTGCGCTTGCGCCGGTGCGGCGAGCGCGAGGGCAAAGGCCAGCGGGGCGATACGTGACAGGGCAAGGAATCGCATGGTCATATGGAGTGAGGGCCAGAGAACGTTGGCGCACGACAACACAGCGCCATCTGCAATATGCAGCGTTGTTGCCGCCGCGCACCATGCACGCGGCTCCCACGCCATTCCGACGCGACTCCCATGCGACTCCCACGCGACTCCCACGCGACTCCCACGCCATTCCCACGCGGCTCCCACGCAAAACGATTCAGGCGGCGCGATCGGCTGCTCTTACCGCCACACGGCAATGTCGGATAACGCCTTACGCTCGAGGTTGGGCACCTGCGCGTTGTCCGCCGGATAGCCCACGGGCATCACGAGCATGGCCTTTTCATGAGGCGGTCGCTCCAGCAACTCCGAGAGAAATCCCATGGGACTGGGGGTGTGCGTGAGGGTGACGAGTCCCATTTGATGCACCGCCGCGATAAAGAATCCTGCGGCAATCCCGCACGACTCCTGTGTGTAATAAAAAGTGCGTTTGCTCCCGTCCGCATTCACGCCATAACTCTGCCGAAAAAGCACCACCACCCACGGCGCATCGGTGAGATGTGATTTGTGCTCGTCGGTGCCTAGCGGAGCAAGCGCCGACAACCACTCCGCCGACGCCTTGCCACTGTAAAAGGCGCGCTCTTCTTCCTCGGCGGCTTCGCGCAAACGCCGTTTGATGTCCGGATCAGACACAGCCACAAAAGTCCACGGCTGCTGGTGCGCGCCTGACGGTGCCGTACCGGCTGTGCGAATGGCCAGCTCAATGAGCGCACGTGGGACAGGCTCGTTGGAGAAGTGCCGGGTCGTTCGGCGTTGCTGCATGCGTTCAAAAAATGACTGCGCGTCGGCGTGTGATTGCGCCAGCGGACGTCGGGCGTGGACCAGTGGGACAAAAGGCGACATGGTGGTGTGTGGGCGGGCGGAGACGGGCGATTGGGCGGACACCTTGCCTCAGCTTGGCACGGCACCCGCTTGCAGCACGCGCGCGAGCTCTACGCTCAGCGTTGGCAGATCGGTGGGCTTTTTCAGTCGTCCGTTAAATCCGTGCTTGTCGTGACCCGAGAGCACGTCGTCGTCTGCGTATCCGCTGGCCACGATGGCAACGACGTTTGGATCAATGTTCCGAAGTCGTGATAACACTACTCCCCCGCCATCGTTTCCGGGAATCGTCAAGTCCAGAATCACTGCCCGGTACGGGCGGCCATCGTTGCGCGCCTGCGAGTACAGGCCCAG
>JBBSPO010000082.1:0-13609 GCA_038258695.1 Gemmatimonadales bacterium
ACGCCAGCACCGATTGCTGCGGCGCGGCTGCCACGTCCGTATCACCCGGCGCCGATCCAATCAGCGACAATCTCTACGACGGGACACAAACCACGGCGCTGCCACAAGGCGCCGTGCTGGCCTCGCTGGGCTGCGGCAACCCGACGGCGCTGGCCGAGCTCGCTGCCGGTGAGGTGGTGCTCGACCTCGGTTCGGGCGGTGGCATTGATGTGCTGCTGTCCGCGCGGCGAGTTGGTCCCACCGGCAAGGCGTATGGTCTGGACATGACCGATGAGATGCTCGATCTGGCGCGTCGCAATCAGGCCGAGGCGGGTGTGAGCAATGTGGAGTTTCTCAAGGGACACATTGAGAGCATTCCGCTACCTGATGCGTCGGTGGACGTGATTATTTCCAACTGCGTGATCAACCTGTCGTCGGACAAAGCAACAGTGCTCAAGGAAGCGTTTCGCGTGCTCAAGCCGGGTGGACGGCTGGCGGTGAGCGATGTGCTGTCACGTGGCGAGATTCCGGAGGGTATTCGATCCAGCATGCAGGCCTGGGTCGGCTGCATTGCCGGTGCCATGGATCAGAATGACTTCATGGCGTTGCTGCACGACACCGGTTTCGTGAATGCCAGTGTTGAACCAACGCGGGAGTACGATCCGCACGATGCCCGCGCATTCCTTCAGATGGCGGGTTTGCCCGGGGACGATTTGTTGGACCATGTGACCGGTCGTTTTATCGCTGGCTTTGTGCGCGCTACAAAACCGGCGTGAGCGTCAGCGACGCTACACGTCGGCAACGACGGCCACCCGCGTCCCGTACGGGTGCGAGGCAGATACCACGCGCATCCTACGCCCAGTGATTGAGTGGACCGTGCCCGCTTCCCAGCGCGGGTGCGGTCAGGATGGCGCGATAGACATAATCCAGCGAACTGCGAACCGCCTCGCGCAGCGGGTTGCCGCGCGCGAGATGCGCGGCCACTGACGCACTGAGCGTACAGCCGGTGCCGTGCAAACTCGTGGTATGAATGCGCGGATGACGGAAGTGCTCAATCGTGCCATTGTGGTACAGCACGTCCACCATTTCCAGCCCGGGCAGGTGTCCCCCTTTGACCAGGGCCGCCTGCGCACCGTGCTGCTCCACCAACGCGCGCGCGGCGCGCTCCATGGCGTCAACATCCGCCACGGGCTCTCCCAGCAAAACCTCTGCTTCGTCAAGATTGGGCGTGACGAGTGTCGACAGTGGCACCAGCTTCTCACGGATCGCCTGCACGGCACCCTTGTCCACCAGCAGATCACCTGACGTCGCGACCATTACTGGGTCCAGCACGTATGTACGCAGATCATGTGCCGAAAGTCCTGCCGCCACCGCATTCACAATCTCAACGCTGGCCAGCATACCACTCTTGACCGCGGCAGGGCGCAAGTCATCGGCGACGGCGTCAAGCTGCGCTCGGACAAGTGCCGCTGACACCGGCTCCCAGGCATTCACACCCGTTGTGTTTTGCGCGGTGATCGCGCACAGCACCGATGTACCAAAAACCTGAAAGCGTTGAAACACTTTCAGGTCGGCTTGAATACCAGCCCCACCGCCGGAATCCGATCCGGCGATGGTGAGTGCGATTGGAGGGGCAGATGGCACCTCGGGAACGGTCATCGCTGTGGGGAGGTCGGTGACGGTGGCAGCGACTTGAGACGTGCCTTGAACTGTTGAAAAGCGCGCGTGTCGGTGGTGAGCGAGTTGAGAATCACGGGATCGATCTGCGCGATCATCGCTTCGGAATCGGTGACACGGTCTTCGGCCAGTGGATGCGTTGAAAACATGCCATCGAGGGCGCCCGGGCGGTTCTGACGTTCTGCCAGCAACGTGCGAAACATGGCCGGAATACCGCGCGGATCGATGCCGGCACGCACCATGTAGGTAACGCCAACCTGGTCAGCCTCACGCTCGTCATCTCGCGAGAACTTCGCGAACACGCCACCGGCGCCCATCTGAATGGCTGTCGAGCCCAGACCACTGTTGCACACCTGCGGTGCGAGGATACAGGTGATGCCGAGTCCAAGATTCGCCTGCTGCGATTTGGCCATCTGCTCCATGGAGTGGCGCTCTGTCACGTGTCCGATTTCATGGCCCAGTACACCGGCCAGTTCCGACATCGTGGCCGAGCGTTCAATCAATCCGCGATTGATGTAGATGTATCCGCCGGGCACGGCGAAGGCGTTGACTTCCTGTTGATCGACCACATAAAAGTGCCAGTCGAGATTGCGCTGGTCAGCTACGCGTGCAATCGAGTCGCCGAGCACTGTGATGTAGCTGGCGACCTGCGGATCGGTGATGATGGGCAATTGCCTGTTGATTTCGGCAGCGTACTGGCTGCCCATGGCCACTTCTTCCTGCGTGGACGCCATGCAGCCGGCGGCTCCGGCGGCCACAATGCTCACGGCCATTGCGAGCGACAAGCCCCGCGTACGCCGCAGTCCGCCCGGCGAGCTGGCACGATGCCTGTTGTGTCTGATCTGATTTTCGCGCATATCCTTCTGCCTGCGCTCATTCGAGCGCGATAACTGGTGATCCTGTTTACTCAAACCTTACCCAACAACGTGTCCCTGATTTCGGAGCCACTGTGAAGCTGTTGTCTCTTGCACGTGACCTCAAGCGCCGCAAGGCACGAGATCGTCACGGGCTCTTTGTCGCTGAGGGCGTGCGCACAGTAGAAGCGCTGCTCGCCAGCCCATTGGTCCTGCGTGGCGCATTGATACAACGTGATGGCGATCACGAATCCCTGCCTGCTCGACTGCGACAGTTGCAACAGCAGTTGACCAGCCGAAAGATACCTGTGGAAATCGTGGACGAGCGCACGTTCGCTGACGCGGCTGACACCGAATCGCCCCAAGGGATTCTGGTCATTGCACAAATACCCCAAATCGCGCCGGAAGGTTGGCCGGAGATCCGATCTGCGTTGATTCTCGATGCGGTGCAGGATCCCGGCAATGTGGGCACGATCATTCGTTCCGCTCACGGATTAGGTGCATCGGTGACGATCAGTCTGCCCGGCACGGTTGACCTATGGAACGCCAAAGTCGTCCGTAGCGCGATGGGGTCATTGTTCACGCACCCTGTGGTCGCGTGGACGTGGGAGCAAACCGTCGAATGGTTGGCCCGGGAGAACGTATCTCTGTGGGTCGCTGCTGCCGACGGATTGCCGTTGGCACAGGCCGCCCGCGATCGTCCGGGTCGGTTGGCGGTTGTTGTTGCGAACGAGGGCAACGGCGTGTCATCACATGTGGCCGCCGCGGCACACGCGCGCGTGGCGATACCCATGATCGCGGGAGCCGAATCGCTGAATGTCGCAGTGGCGGCCGGAATCCTGTTGTACGTACTGAATGCTCAACCTTCCTGACCTTGAGGCTCCGTGCTCGCTGAGTTTCCGATTGCACAGTTCTGGCTGTTCTACCTCGGCGTATTTGTTATTGGCGCGTGTTTTGGCTCGTTCCTGAACGTGTGTGTAGGACGGTGGCCAGCCGAGATGAGCGTGGTGTCACCGCCTTCGCGCTGTCCGCACTGTGAGCGCCCTATTAAATGGCATGAAAACGTGCCGATTTTTGGATGGTTGCGACTTGGTGGCGCGTGTGCTGGCTGCAAGGCGCGCATTTCGGTGCAGTATCCACTGATCGAGCTCGCTGTAGCACTGCTGTGGATGGGAGCCGCGATCGTTTGGGGATTTTCTTTTGAAGCGCTGCGTGTCGCTGTTTTTACCACGATACTCCTGGGCATCGCGCTTACTGACGCGCAGCACTACCTGATTCCTGACGGCTTCACGATTACCGGTCTGTTCTTCACACTCTCGGCCTCGGTGATCGCGCTGTTGTATGTGGGCGAAGCCTCACTGTTTGTTGGTCCCTGGGACGCCATTCTCGGCGCATGCGTGGGCGCCGGCACGATTCGCATTATTGGTTGGCTGGGCGAAGTGGCGCTTAAAAAGGAAGCCATGGGATTTGGCGATGAGACGCTGATGGCCTTTGTCGGGGCCGCGCTCGGTCCGCCACGCACATTTCTGACGATTGTGGGCGGCGCGTTTCTGGGAGCGACGCTGTTCCTGGTGATTGTGGGACCGATTGTGTGGGTGCGCGCGCGCCGTAGCGGTGAAGAGTTCGCCTTTCCCGACGTGCCGTTTGGTGTGTTCCTTGCGCCAGCCGCGCTCCTTGCCTTGCTTTGGGGTGATCCGCTCATCGCCTGGTACCTTGAACGCACTCTGGGATTGTGATGGCTTTTGTGAAAACATCTCGCGCGAGAAAAACGGAACGGCTGCGCATTCTGCTGAGTGCAGCGCTCATCATGGCGGGTACCGCCTGTGACAGCGCACCTGCGGTCGGTGATGGGCCATATGCCAAGACGCTCGGACGCGCGATCCCGAAAGTTGAAGCGGCCACTGGCCTCACCTTCAAGACAACACCAGTCCTGGAAACGCGTACCAAGGCCGAGGTGCGGGAGTTTGTGCTCAAGCAGCTCACCAGTGAGCGCGCGCAAACAATGTTGGCTGGTCAGGAAGGCGTGTATAAACGCCTCGGGTTGATTCCGGATTCGGTAGACGTTGGTGACCTGCTGCAGCGATTGCTCGAAGAGCAGATTGTGGGATACTACGATCCCAAAACCAAGGTGCTGTACGTGGTAGAGGGCGGTCGGCCGGAGCTGGTAGACGTCACCATCACGCACGAACTGGTGCACGCGCTGCAGGATCAGTATGTGAACATTGATTCCATTCAGGCCGCGGTAGACAACGCCGATAGACAGGTTACGGCGCAGGCGATTCTTGAGGGACAAGCCGTCTACGCGCAGCTGGTGGCCTCGCTCGGAGAAACCGGTATGCGGCTCGGTGGATGGGAGCGAGCGCGCGTGGCTATGCGTGATGGGCAAAGCGGCATGCCGATTTTTTCGACGGCACCCATGATCATCCGCGAGTCGCTGCTGTTTCCGTACACGGGCGGCGCCGATTTTGTGTATCGCTTTTCCAATCGTCGGCCCCAGGCGGAGTTGCTCAGTGACATGCCGGTGTCCACGCGGCAGCTGCTGAACGATGACTCGTTCTTTGGACCAAACGAAGATTCGTTAATCGCGCCAGGTGCACGACCGGAGCCCGTCACGGTCACGCTGCCAGAGCCGTCGCGCGGTTCGGTGACGTTTACCAATGTGTTTGGCGAGCTGGAAACACGACTGATTTTGTTCGAACACGTGCGCAACGAAGTCCAGGCCGGTAGTGCAGCGCGTGGACTGGCTGGAGATCGCTACGCGTACATCACGCTTCCGAACGGTGACGCGCTGGTGTGGGCCAGTGTGTGGGACAACACTGTTGAGGCAGCCGAGTTTGTCACGGCGTTTAACAGCTGGCTCAAGGATCGCTATCCAAGAATTGGCACGCGCGATGAAGACGGCGCAGCATTTGTGCGGTGGGGTGTTGCAGCTGACACCGTACGCAACGCTTTCGATGCGCGCAGCGTCACCGTGCGCGTAGAGCAGCGTGATGGACGTGCGCTGGTGGTGATTGTTGATGCGCCGCTTGGGCAGGCTGACGGTCTGATAGATCCGGCGCGGATCACGCTTGGCAACTGATCCGCTGCGTATGACTCCGGAGGTTCCTCCCAGCGTGGAAGAATCTCTGCCGCCGGCACTACGCATTACCGCTGACGACGAAATCAAGCGGCAGCGCCTCGCGTCCATGAAGCGCGTGGCCACCGGCATGCTGGTGTTCGTGGCGGCGCTGTTTGCGTTTGCGGCTTACTTCGAATCGCAGTATCCGTGGCTGGCGTGGGTGGTGGCGTTTTCCGAAGCGGCCATGGTGGGTGGTATCGCCGACTGGTTCGCGGTCACGGCGCTGTTCCGTCATCCGCTGGGCATTCCGATTCCGCACACCGCGATTGTTGCGTCGCGCAAAGATCGCATTGGCACGGCGCTTGGAAACTTCGTGCAACGCAACTTCCTGCAGCGCGAGGTGGTGGAGCAGAAGTTGGCGGCCATGAACCTGGGCGAGCGGGCAGCGCGCTGGTTGGCCGAGCCAGAAAACTCCAAGCGGCTGGCACGCCATGTGGCTACCGGACTTTCCGGTGCGGTGAACGTGCTGAAAGACGACGACGTCCAGGCTGTCGCGGACCGCGCGGTGGTGAGTCGGCTGCGCAGCATGCAGGTTGCGCCACTGCTGGCGCGCGGCTTTGAACTGCTGACGGTAGGCGGACGGCATCAAGGGCTGCTTGATGACGCGCTGCGTCTGGCGGCGCGCTTTGTTGCCGAAAATGAAGAAGTCATTCGCGAACGCATCAAAGCCGAAAGCCCGTGGTGGGTTCCGGGCATGGTTGAGAACAAGCTGCACGACCGCATTGTGACGGGTGTTGAGAACACGCTGTCGGATGTGGCCGCCGATCCCGATCATCCACTGCGGCATCGCTACGACGAAGCAGTGCAGCGGTTTGTTGAATCATTGCGTTCGTCACCTGAGGTGATTGCGCGCGCCGAACAGCTCAAGCTTGAGTTGCTTGATCATCCATCGGTGTCTGACTTCTCGCGTGACGTGTGGGTTGATGTGAAGGGACGCATTACACGCTACGCCGAACGTGTTGCCGCCGATGAGCAGGCTGAGCCTGATGCGATAGAGCGTTGGGTGAGCGGATTGGGACGCTCGGTGCTCAACGATCCTGTGCTCAGCGCCAAGGTGAACAAGTGGATCGTGGAGCTTGTGACCTACGCCGTGGAGCACGCCCGCGGCGAGGTGGCGCAACTTATCGCCACTACGGTAGCGCAGTGGGACGCCGATGCAACGTCCAGAAAAATAGAACTGCAGATCGGGCGTGACCTGCAGTTCATCCGGATTAATGGAACCGTGGTTGGTGGCTTGGTGGGTTTGCTACTGCACGCGCTCGCGACGGCGTTCTGAACCGCCGCGTGTGCGCGGTGCCACTTCCGCGTGCGTCGCGTCGTCGAGAGCAGCAGAGAGAGTGTCGTCGCTCAGATCTGCCGGTGTATCGGTGGCGTTGCTGAGCAGGGCCAGATGAAACACCTCGTCCATGGTTGCGGCAAAGGTAAATGCCATACCGGTGCGCACTTCTTCAGGCACGTCGCGCAGATCCTTTTCATTGGCCTTGGGCAAAATCACTTCCCGCAGGCCGGCACGATATGCGGCCAGCACCTTTTCTTTGACGCCGCCAATCTCCAATACCCGGCCGCGCAACGTGACTTCGCCGGTGAGCGCCACATCACGTCGGACCGGACGACGCGACAACGCGCTGGCGAGCGCCAACGTGACGGCGATACCAGCTGACGGACCGTCTTTGGGTATGGCGCCAGCGGGAAAGTGAAGGTGCAGGTCAGACTCGCGGAACTCCACTTCTTCAATACCAAGATTGATGGCGCGTGAGCGCACAAACGAATACGCGGCGTCTACGGACTCCCGCATCACTCCACCCAACTGACCGGTGACGGTGAGTTTGCCGCTACCCGGCATGCGTAGCGCTTCAATTGTCATGAGTTCACCACCCGTGCTCGTCCACGCGAGACCGGTCACAGCACCGATTTCCGGCTCCTTCTCTGCTTCTTCCATGCTGTAGCGCGGCGCGCCAAGTATCACCTCAACACGCTCGGTGTCCACGATCCATGAGGATTCATCGCCATCGGCTTTGGCGCGGGCACGTTTACGCATCACGGACGCAATGCAGCGTTCAAAGGTGCGCAGTCCGGATTCGCGCGAATAGCGCGAGGTGATGTGGCCGAGCACGGTGTCGGGGATAACCAGATCATTGGCGTTGAGGCCGTGATCCTCGAGCAAGCGCGGCATCAGATAACGCTCAGCGATTTCAACTTTTTCTTCGATCGTGTAGCCGGCAATGCGAATGACTTCCATGCGGTCACGAAGCGCCGGCGGAATATCATAGAGATTGTTGGCCGTGCAAATGAAGAGCACCGACGACAGATCAAATGGCAGATTGAGGTAATGGTCCACGAACGAGTCGTTTTGCGCGGGATCGAGTACTTCGAGCATGGCCGCGGTGGGATCGCCACTGGCGCCGCCGTTGCCCATCTTGTCGATCTCGTCAATCATGATCACCGGATCACGCACCTGCACGCGGCGCAGCGCCTGCAACAGCATGCCAGGCATTGCACCTACATACGTGCGACGATGTCCGCGGATTTCGGCTTCATCGCGAACGCCACCTACGGAGATGCGATAAAACGCACGACCAATGCTTGTCGCAATGGCTTCGCCAAGCGATGTCTTGCCGGTACCTGGCGGTCCGACAAAGCACAGGATCGGGCCATTGGGATCGCCGCCACGCAGTTTACGCACCGCGAGGTACTCGACGATGCGCTCTTTGGCTTCGTCCAACCCGTAATGACGGTCGTCGAGGGCTTCTTCCACTTTGGCCAGCGCAATATCCGAGTCGTTGGCTGAACGTTCGTGCCACGGTAACGCCAGCAGGCAGTCGAGATAGGTGCGCAGTACCTGATACTCACTACTGGCAGGCGAGAGCTGCCGGAGGCGTTCGGTTTCGCGACGCGCCTCAACGGCCACCTTCTCGGGCAGCTGCGCGTCTTCGATGCGACGCAACAGGTCAATCGATTCCTTTTCGTTGGGATCGGCTTCACCAAGCTCTGATTGAATCGCACGCAGCTGTTGACGCAAATAAAACTCGCGCTGGTGCTCTTCGATCTTGACTTCGGTTTGTTTTTTCACGTCTTCCATCACGCGCGCACGCGCGACTTCGCGCTCGAGGCGTGAGAGGATAAACCGGATGCGCTGCCCGATATCAAGGCGCTGCAGCACTTCGTCTTTATCGGAGATGCGCAGATTCATGTTGGTGGCCGCGAGATCGGCAAAGCGACCTGGGTCGGACACGTTCATTTTGAGAATCTGCGGCACTTCGCTGGGAATGCGTTCAATGAGCTCGGCCAGCGTTTCGGCCGCCGACACGGTGCGGGCCACCAGCTCGTCCAGCTCGCTGGGATCGGCGGGGGTCTCGCGGGCTCCTTGCACGTTGGCAATTGCAAACGGCTGCACCTGCGCGATGTCGTCGAGCGTAATGCGTCGCAGTCCCTGCAACGTGATCTGGACCGTATCACCAGGCAGGTTGATGCGCTCGTGCACGCGCGCGGCAACGGCGACCTTGCCAATAAAGCTGTGTGGGTCAATAGGGTCTTCCTGATCCGATCCGGCGACCACCAGCGCGACGATCAATCCCGATTCTTCGTGCGCGCGCAGCAGCGCCAGGTTCTCGGGCGCTCCCATCTGCACCGCGATCGTACCCAGCGGGAAGACGATCGTGGAGCGCAGCGCCATGAGCGGCAGCGTGGGCGGCAGCTCTGAGCGAAGGATTTCTTCCTTTTTCTGTCCGCGCGGCATGGGGAGCGCGGGGAATCGCGAGGCAGATCGGGACACGTCGGGAAGGGACAGGGACTCCGGCGCCCGCGGTCAGCGTTGGCCGGTGTTTCGCGTGGGTGTGGCAACAGCGCCACGCCTGGCGTTACAAAGAGTTTCGGCTCGGTGTCATGAAATGATGAGCCGACAAGGAATGTACGAGCTGCGCTGCAGCACGCAAATCGTGTGTGTGAAGCAACTTGCACGCAGTTGGGCCCAATGTGTTACAGCCCGGGCCCTGCTGCAGCAGGCACACAGTTGCATGACCGATCAAAAGGTCACAGGCACCTCTGACGGACCGCTTCCGTGCGTGCTACTGTAGCGACACAGGCCGGACCCAATCACTCCCCCACCACCTCCCCTATGTCGTCGCCGATTCGGCGTCTGAACTCCGGGTGCCGCTGACATGGCAACCCAGACCATGGCCGCCGCGCTCACGGACAACTTTCTGGGCCGTTCACCCGATTGGTACAAGCTGTCAATCGTCGCATTTCTGATCGTCAATCCTCTGCTGATGGTGAGCGCCGGACCCTTCATTACGGGTTGGGTGCTCATTCTGGAGTTCATTTTCTGTCTCGCGATGGCACTCAAGTGTTATCCGCTGCAGCCGGGTGGGTTACTGGCGATTGAGGCGGTGGCGATGGGGCTGACATCCGCCGAGAGCGTGTACGCGGAAGTGGTGCAAAACTTTCCGGTCATTCTGCTGCTGATGTTCATGGTGGCGGGCATCTACTTTCTGAAAGAGTTGTTGCTCTTCGGCTTTACCAAGCTGCTGTTGCGCATCCGGTCAAAGACGCTGCTGTCCTTTACGTTCTGCGCGGTGGCGGCGGTTCTGTCGGCGTTTCTGGACGCGCTCACGGTCACGGCCGTGGTGATCACCGTGGCGCACGGCTTCTATCTCATTTATCACAAGGTGGCGTCGGGCAAACAGTACCACCACGAGCACGACGCGAACGGTGACGAGGAGATCGGTGATCTGGCCCGCTCCGATCTCGATACGTTTCGCGGGTTTCTGCGCAGCCTCATGATGCACGCGGCTGTGGGCACGGCGTTGGGTGGCGTGTCCACCATGGTGGGTGAGCCGCAAAATCTGTTGATTGCCAACGTTGTTGGGTGGGACTTTCAGCAGTTTTTCGTGAACATGCTGCCGGTGTCCGTTCCGGTGTTGGTGGTTGGGCTGTCCACCTGTGTTGCGGTGGAGCGGTGGCGCATATGCAGCTTTGGTGACCAACTGCCCGATGCCGTGCGGCAGATTCTCGATGCGTACGATGAGTATCAAGGCGAGCGCCGCAGCCGGCAGGATGTGGCCATGCTGTGGGTGCAGGGCATGATTGCAATACTGCTGGTGCTGGCGCTCGCGTTTCACGTGGGTGAGGTAGGGCTCATTGGACTCACGGTGATTGTGCTGGCCACAGCGTTCAATGGCGTGACGGAAGAACACCGCCTGGGCCGGGCGTTCACCGAGGCCATGCCGTTTGCCTCGTTGCTGGTAGTGTTCTTTGGTATCGTGGCCGTCATTCACGATCAGCATCTGTTCCAGCCAATCGTGCGCTACGTGCTCACGTTTAAAGGCACGCAGCAGGTGGGCGCCATGTATCTGGCCAACGGTTTGCTGTCGGCCATCAGCGACAATGTGTTTGTGGCCACGGTGTACATCACCGAAGTGCACAGCGCGCTGGAGGCGGGCGCGATCAGCCGGGAGCAGTTTGAACGACTGGCCGTGGCGATTAATGCAGGCACCAATCTGGCGAGCGTGACTACACCCAACGGTCAGGCCGCGTTTCTCTTTCTGCTCACGTCGGCGTTGGCGCCGCTGATCAGATTGTCATACGGCCGCATGGTGTGGATGGCGCTTCCGTACGCGATCACGCTGGCGATATCTGGTCTGCTGTGCGTGGTGTTTTTGCTGCCGTAGCGGACTGGTCCACGCCTTGTGTTCAGGCGACGGCGTACGCATCGCGCCGCCGCCTGTTACATCTGCATGCTACCAGTCAGTGGGCCGATAGTCCTTCAGAAACTGTCCCCACACGTGCGTGCCGCTTTGCGTGCCGGCAATGATCGGATCGACAATGCGGGCCGCGCCATCAATGATGTCCAGCGGCGGGTGGAAGCGGTGATTGATCGCCTTTCGCGCCGCCAGCTCCGCTGCGTCTTCGTCGGTTACCCAGCCGGTGTCCACGCTGTTCATGTGGATGCCGTCCTGCGCGTAGTCGGTGGCCGAGGTGCGCGTCATCATGTTGAGTGCAGCTTTGGCCATGTTGGTGTGCGGATGGCGCGTGGTCTTGCTGTTGCGATAAAACTGACCTTCCATCGCCGACACATTCACGATGTGCTTGTCGCGGTTATCGGTGCGCAGCATGAGCGGCTTGAGGCGCGCGTTGATGATGAACGGCGCGATGGCGTTCACCAGCTGCACCTCGAGCAACTCTACGCTTGGTACTTCGTGCATGAGCAGGCGCCACGAGTTGCGGTCACGCAGATCAATCTGCTGCAGGTCCTGATCGAGTTTGCCATCCGGGAACAGCGTGTGACTCACCAGCAGATCGTCGGGCAGCAGTGGCACCTGCGAGAGCGCCGCGGCCTGGCTCAGGCCCACGTGGTCGCCTGGCGTTGCAGCCGTTGATGATGGTTTCGCTGGCGTTGTGGCCGAAGATGTCGGGGACTGCAAACCGTCGGCTGCTCCATCGGTGAGCTGCTTGTTGTTGCGCCACGATTCGTAGGTGCCCAACAGTTGGCGCGCGCTCGCCGGCAGCTCCTGCACCGACGCGGCTTCGCGCTCCATCATGTGCGCATAGAACGCGGGTGGCCTGCGTACTGTCTGGCACGCGTTGTTGATGATGTAATCCAGACGGGTTTCCTGCTCCAGCAGGGTGTGGCAGAACGCTTCCACACTGGGTGTGTGGCGCAAGTCCAGCCCGAATACTTCCAGCCGGTGAGACCAGTCGGCAAAGTCAGGCTCCGCCGCGTACCTCATGGCAGAATCGCGCGGGAAACGGGTGGTGACCAACAACCGGGCACCGCAGCGCAACAGTTTGAGTCCGGCCTGATAGCCAATCTTTACTCGTCCGCCGGTGAGCAGCGCCGTGCGTCCACTCAAGTCAACCAGTTCAGTGCGTTTGGCAAAGTTCAGGTCACCACAAGGCACGCACATCTGGTCGTAGAAGTGATGCACGGTGGTGAACTTCTGTTTACAGATGTAACAATGCTGCGGTACCGCGGCCGTGGGTGCGGCTTCGTGCTGCGAGTCGTGCTGCGAGTCGGACTGCGCCTGTGGTTCGGCGTCACGCGGGTCGTTGAGGCGATATACGTTGGGCGTGGTGAACACCGGCTGCCGACGCAGCGCGCGAATGCCGGTTTGATGCAATACTTCGTCGTCGCGCTCCGCTGCGGCCTTCTTGCGCTCGCGCGTGGTGGCCTTGACCATGGCGCGTCGTGAGCGGGCATCGGGGTTGAATACCTGTGCGATGGCTTCAAGAAACCGGTGGCGTTCGTCGGCCGGCACGGCCACCAGCAGTGCTCGATCTTCGATGATGCGGGAGAGCAGGGCAGAGGCCGAACGCACTTGTTCGAGCAACTCGTCAGGGTTTGGCGTGTTGGAATCAGTCACAGGACAAAACTTTGAAAGCAGCGCGCCCGGGTGATGCGTGAGGGGAGCCAGAGCGCATGTTCCGTCAAAACTAGTGACCCCGAGTTGAGATGCGGGCCACGGGTGACGCCTTGCGCTGTGGTGCGCTGGTGGGCAGGATCCGGATCATCACCTACGGCGTGCGCGGAGCATGGACCCTTGTGTGGGTCATTCGTTCTCTCCTCGTCCGCTTTAAAAATTTCCCCCGGTACCCCTCCGGCTATGCGCCTGTTTTCGACTCCCCCCACGTTGCGATTTGCCGCCCGGTTCGCATTCAGTGCGCTCGGCTCCCTGACCCTGCTGGCGCTTCACGCGCCACAACTCTCCGCGCAGGCGCCAGCGCTTCGCACCTGGCAGGAGCAGAACGACTTCAAGGCCGGCCCCACACCGTACGAGCCGCTCATGAAGTTCTGGTACGACCTTGACGCGGCCAGCGATGACGTGAGCATCAAGCCACTCACGCTGACCCTGCTTGGTCGGCCGTTTACGCTGGTTACGGTGTCACGCGATCCGATCACCAATGCGCAGGACGCACTGCGCAGCGGCAAGACCATTGTGCTCATTGCCAACGCGGTGCACGGCAACGAGCCGGCGGGCAAGGAAGC
>JBBSPO010000083.1:0-13564 GCA_038258695.1 Gemmatimonadales bacterium
CCTTCTGCACAAACGGGAGCAACATCCGAATCGGAGCGCGCTGGTTGGTATCAGCGCGTCAGGCTCAGGCGTGCTTTACCGCTTGACGTTCATGAGCTCCTGCAGCATTTCGTCCGACGTCGAAACCACCTTGCCGTTGGCCTGGAAGCCGCGCTGCGCCACGATCATGCTCGTGAACTCCTGCGCCAGGTCCACGTTGGACATTTCGAGCGCGCCAGCCGTCATCTGCGACTGCGAACCCTCGAGGGCAAAGCCGAGCACGGCGGAACCGGAGTTGGCCGACTCCTGATACATGTTGTCGCCCACACGCAGCAGACCGGTTGGGTTATTGAAGTCGGCCAGCACGATCTTGCCAAGCGGCGACGTGGTGCCGTTGGTGAAGAAACCGGTGATCAAACCAAACCGGTCAATGGAGAAGTTCTGCAACGAACCGGCCGTGTAGCCGTCCTGGTCGCGCAGTACGGCCGTCGATGCGGTGGACGCGAACTGCGTGAGACCGTTCACACCACCGGCCAGCTTGATGTCGAGCTGCACCGGATTGGCGCCGGGCACCGCAAAGTCCAACGCGGCGGTGATGTTGGTGGTCATGACGCCGGTGGGGTCGAACGTGAGCGTGCCGCCGTTGACGCCAGGCGTCGCTGCGGTCGGGCTCATGAAGTACGACACTTCAATGGCTGCGTCGGACGGCATGTTGGCGGTAAACGAGATTTCCGGTGGCGGGCCACCCGAAAACGACCACGCAGCGGGTGACTCATACTGCGCGCCGGTGGGGCTGGTGACGCGCACGTTCTCCGGCAGGATCTCATATCCGGTTGGCGGCGCGGTGAGCTGAATGGACGACGGTGGTGTGTTGGAATCGGTCTCAAAGGACTGACGCGAGGCACTGGTGCTCGGATCGAGCTGCCACTGCCACTCATTGGCGGCGGTCTTCCACATCTGGATCTTTACATCGTGCTTGGTGCCCTGCGAATCGAAGACGGCAATCTGCGTTTCTGTCCACGCCCGTTCGTTGATGGGCAGTGCACGATCGGCGGGCGTATTGAAGTCACCCTGAAAAATGGGCGACGACGCATTGAGGTTGCCGGCCAACGTCACTTCACTCGTCGGACGCGCCGACACCTTCTGACCAAAGGGCAGACGGATGTCCTGAATGCCGTCCTGCAGCAATCCGTTTTCGTACATGCGACCCTGCACCACAAAGCCGTTGGTCGGCGACACGAGCTGGCCGAGCGCGTCAACCTGAAAGTTGCCGGAGCGTGTGTAGAAACTCTGATTGCCTTTGCGCACCACAAACAGGGAGTCGCCCTGAATGGCGATGTCCGTGCCCAGGCCAGTGGTTTCGATGTTGCCCTGATTGAAGATCTGGTCAATGGAACCGATCTGCATGCCAAGTCCGATCTGGATGGGGTTGATACCACCCTGGTCTCCGGGCGGACGGCTGGCGCCCTGCAGCAACTGTGCAAAGCCTTCTTTGAAGGTGACACGTCCGGCCTTGAACGCGACGGTGTTGACGTTGGCGATGTTGTTACCGATAACGTCCATGCGCACCTGATGGTTACGCAGACCGGAAACACCGGCAAATAGTGAACGCAGCATGTTGTGATATTCCTCTGATGATGGTTGGGCGCAGACTTAGCTGCGAATCTGAAGCAAAGACGAAAAGGGAACGCTGATCCGGTCACCGAGCATCAGCGTGGGCACGCCCTGCTCGTAGCGCAGGCCGGTAATGCGACCGCTGGTGTACGTTTTCGAGGGTGCCCACGACGACACACCGCTGCCCGTATCAAAGCGATAGGTGTACTGCCCGGGCTCAAGTGCGGGCGTGATGCCAAAATCCTTGAGGTCGAATGACTGCATGCCTTTACCAACATTGGCGACCTGGTAATGACCAATGGTTTCACCTTTGTCATTGGTGATGGTGAGGCGACCCATACCCTCACCTTCACCGGTGTCCACTGTGATCGACCCATTGCCATCGCTGTCGACAAACACCTGGTTGCCATCAATCACACCGGTCCGGCCCACGGTGTTGATGGCCATGGACTGCTCAAGCAGCTTGGCCATGGCATCGCCTTGCGCGAGTGTGATAGAGCTCAGGTCTTCAAGCGCCAGGCCCAGCTCAACCTGACCGCCCGCCACGGATTGCAGGCTCTCGTTGATATCAATGAGCTGCTCAACCTGCGAGAACTGCGCCAGCTGGGCGGCCATTTCCTGACCATCCATCGGGTTGAGCGGGTCCTGATTTTTCATCTGTGCCACGAGCAGCTGCAGGAACTCGTTGCGCCCAAGCGCATCGTTCTGCTTGCCCGTCCCAACGGGGGGGGGAGGCGAGGCTTCAACGGGCGCCTGTGGTGGTGCGGGCGTCGTCGTATCGAAGCGGGGCGCCAGATTGTTCAGACTGGCGACACGGGTGATATCAAACATTAGCGGTTCTCCTGCCGGTCATTGCGCCGGCCCTGCTGGTGAGTGTCGTCACGCGCGTCGCGCGCGTCGCGCTCAGGGTGTTGACGGGCGGCGCCACGATCGCGTGCCCCCGGCTCCTGCTGGTGCTGCTGTGATGTCTGTTGTCCGGTGTGCTGTCCGCTCTGCTGGCCAGCGGCGCTGCTACCGGCCTTGAGCAACTCACCGCGATCGGCGAGCGCCTGACGCGTTGCGTCGTTGTCGTGCGCGCGCGCGTTCTGCTGCACGCGCAACGGTTCGTTCTCAAGACCATGTCGGCTGAGTGCATCGGCCAGGTCGGCGGTTTGCAAACGCAACCGATCGGCGAGTGCGTTGTCGCCAGTGCTGATCTGGGCGCCCACCGTGCCACCGCGCAGGCTCACACGAATTTCTTCGGCGCCGTTGGGTGAATCGATCTGCATGGTCAGCGAGTTGATCGAACGCGCCGGCGCATCTTCACGAAGTACCGCGATCGCTTCAGCGCGTGAGGACGCCGTGCTGCCCACCGGCGCCGTCACCCGTGGCACACCGCCGTCGAGCACGCGCTCAACGCTGGATCCCAGCTGACCGATGGCCGACAGTGCCTCGCCGCCGATTGCTGAACGCTCACCGGCGCGTTCAATCCCGCGCTCACTGGCACGTTCCACCGCGCTGATAGCGCTGCGCTCGCGATCGCTGAGACTGTCGCGGTTTTTGTCGCGTGAGGAATGCTTTGGTGCGTTGTGCTGCGACTCCGACTGGCCGCGCGCCAACAAACCACCAGTTGAGTGATCGTGCGCCAGCAACCCTGACGCAGCGCCACCAGCGGCGTTGGGCGCGACTTGCAGTGTTGCCTCGCCGCTCAAGGACAAACGTGATGCGGCCGCCCTGGCTGGCATACCCGAACCACCAGGCCGCGCCACCTGCGCCACCGTAGCCACCTGCGCGACGCGAGCCACCGAAGCCACACCGGCCACGCCACTATGCGACATGCCGCGATCAAAGCCGGCTGCGCCATCACGCGCGATCGCTGATGCGCTGCCTTCACCACGTGCTGCACCGGGCATTTCAAGATGACCGGGATCGCGCATGCCAAGCGTACGCAGTCCTTCTTCTTTTGCTACCTCGTGCAAGCGGGCGTAACCCTGCGGGTTGTGCCACTTGCCGTCAATGATGACGTCGGCCGCTTCGCCAGAAAGATGCGCACTCTCGGTGGTCCACGTCACGATCGGACCCTGACGAGTGCGCCCCTGCGCATACAAATGATCCTGACGCTCCGTTGAGCGTACCGTCTCCACCACCTGTACATCATGACCGAACTCGTCGCGCATACGATCCATCACGCGCTCCAGCCGGCCCTTGAACCCCGGTGAGAGTGCGTCAACAGTACGCACCGCCGTAGACACATCACCCGCCGAACGTGTGACCGCAGCGGCAAATGCCGGACGTGTTGCCTCGGCGAGTGCGCGGCCACGTGGCGTACCGGCCATGTCGAGCACGGCGTCAAGAGTAGAACGCAGTCCGGCAGCCTGCGAATCACCACGTGCCAGCAGCTCGCCCACTGCGCCGCTGCGTGCACGCTCAGCCAGTGAGAGGAGTTGGTTGTCAGACAATCCTTCTGCCGACTGCGTCGGGGACATACCCGACTCGTCAGAAGCAAATCCAGCGGCGCGGTTCGTATCGGCGATCACCGCCTGCGCAACGCGCAGCGCATCAGCGCGGATCGATCGCGCGAGTGCACGCTGCTCGCTGTCGGCCAGCGACGTACCAATGGGCACGCTGCCAACGGGCACGCCGCCAGCGCGCGCGCGAGCATTGGCCGCAACAGATGCTTCGGAGTTCTCCGCGTCGATTGCCAACTCCGCGTTTTCAAGGAGAACCGTTGGTTCAGATTCATTGCTCTGGAGCAACGATTCAGGATGCGCTGCGTCGCGTGCTGGTGACGGAGCATTGGTGCCACCCAGCAGCGCCAGGAGCATGGCGAAATCCGGTGGCGTGTGCGTGCGCTCCGTACGGTCTGTCTTCTCAGGAGACTCGGGCCGCTCGGCCTGAATGTCTCGCACTGCCCGATCAGCACGTGCCGGCGCTGCTGCACGTGCGCTGGCGTTTGATTGGATCATTGGCAGAATGCTCATGGTGTGCCACTCGCCGAGCTGGCGGCGCTTTGCATGGTGATTTTTGCGGCACGGTCAGCCGGCAGCGCCGACAACACGGCCGCCGCCTGCCGATCTCCCATCATGGAGAGAATCGTGCGTATATCGCCGTCGGACATCTGCGTGAGGACCTTGGCCGCATCACGCGCCGACATGGCGCCAAAGATTTTGGCCAATCGCTTCTCCGGCAGAATGTCTTCGGGCAGCGCGGTTGCAGACTTCACCGCAACGGGTGCATCGGCCGCCGTGGCTTTCGCTGGCGTCGCATCGGCCGCGTTGCTGCTGGTGTTTTCAGATGGTGAGGTACTGGTAACCGGCGCTTTCTCTGCCGTCTTTGCCGGCGCTTTTGCTGGCACAGACGTCTCTGTAAGCGCAGGAGTGTCGCTAGTCTGTGACATACCGGTGAGCATTTCCCGCTGCGCTAACAGCGCGCGGATAGAATCGGCTGGCGTCGCATTTTCTCCAAGCTCGGCCAACGGATCAACACTCTGCATCTGCGCGGCGGAGTCACGTTCCGCGTTGGCCAATAACGTGGCCACGCTGTCGGCGGCCACACTGTCTGCGTGTACGCGGTCCAGCGAATCCTGCACGATCACATGCGCGGCGTGCGTGGTGCGGGCATTCATGACCGCATAGCCTGCGCTACCCGCCACGCCAACAACGAGCGCCAGTACTACAGGCAGCAGAATCGAACGAAGCATAAGGAGAGACTCAGAGAGTCGGAGAAGATGGCGGCGTGAGCGACCGGGCGGGCGTCACGCGATGTGTTGTGCGAGCGGTACGCTCCGATTCAGCAGCATCGCTGGTCATTCGCTTGAGGGTGAAACGCGATAGCGCGATTTCGTCCATGTGCAGCCGATCCCGTTGCTGCTCGTTTTCCGAGAAGCGTTCGGCATGCTTTTCCTTGAGTCGTCCCAATACACGCCGATCCCGCGATGCGATTTGCAGCGCCTGTTGTGCTTCGACTGCAATACGTTCAGCCTCAGCGGCGTCGTCAGTCGCACGCGCCAGGCGCGAATCGAGCTGAGCAATCACATATGACACGTGTTGCAACTCGCCGGCGGAAATCAGTCCACGTGATGCTGCGTCAAGACTCTCACGCTGTAGCGTACGTAACGCATGCAGCGCGTTGGCTTGCTCACGCATAAGCTCAGCGCTTTCGCTGGTCTCGCGCAGGGTGCGTGCACGCGCCTGTTCAGCCTTCTCGCGCAGCTCAAGCACACGCTGCAAACGAAACTTGAAACTCATACGGTCTTCCTGGTTGAGGCCGAGATGGTGCCACCCAGGGTGGTGAGTGCCGCGTAGGTGTCGCCGTACAGTGTGACTTCGTCGGGAGCCTGTCTGAGGAAGTCGAGCGTGGCGTCACGATGTGCAATGGCGGCATCGGCGTACGGATCAGAACCTTTCTGATACGCGCCAACCATGATCAGGTCTTCCTTCTCCCGGTACGCTGCCTCGAGGCGCTGTACCTGTCCCGCTGCATCCTGCTGTGGTCGCGCAATAATCGCATCACGAACGCGACTCTTTGATTCAAGAATGTCGATGGACGGAAAGTGATTCTGGGCGGCGAGTTTGCGCGTGAGCACAATGTGTCCGTCCAGAATGGAGCGGGCCGCATCAGCCACGGGTTCGTTGAAGTCATCACCGTCAACGAGCACGGTGTACACACCGGTAATGCCACCACGCGCACCATTGCCGGCGCGTTCGAGCAAACGCGGCAGATTGGCAAACACGCTGGGTGGATAGCCCTTGGTGGTTGGTGGTTCGCCGGTGGCAAGGCCGATTTCACGCCACGCCATAGCCACGCGTGTGACCGAGTCCACCATGAGCAACACCTGCTTGCCCTGATCGCGGAAGTATTCGGCGATAGCCGTGGCCACCAATGCACCACGGGCGCGAATCAGTGCCGCCTGGTCACCGGTGGCGACAATCACCACACTACGTGCGAGCCCTTCGGGTCCAAGCGAGTTGTCGAGGAAATCGCGTACTTCGCGTCCGCGTTCGCCAAGCAATGCAATCACGTTCACATCGGCGCGCGCGTGACGTGCGATCATGCCAAGCAGCGTACTCTTGCCCACACCGGAACCGGCGAAAATGCCAACACGCTGGCCGCGTCCAATGGTGAGCAGTCCATCAATCGCGCGCACACCAGTCTCCAGCGGACGATCAATTGTCTGACGCTCAAGAGGATTGGGCGGTTCGGCGGAGAGCGGTACGCGCTCCACCACATCGAGCTTGCCTTTACCGTCAATCGGATGTCCAAGGCCGTTGAGCACACGACCAAGCAGCGACGGTCCAACATCCACACCAAACGACCGACCGAGCGGTTGTACAATGCTGCCCTGATGCAATCCGTCCATTTCGCCAAGCGGCATGAGCAGCACACCACTCTGATGAAACCCAACAACTTCGGCCAGTACCGATCGGTCACGCGAGTGACTGGTCACGCGACAAAGCGCGCCCAGCCCCGCTTCGAGGCCGGTGGCTTCGAGCACCAGTCCTACTACGCGTGTTACGCGACCATAAACCGCAAAGCGATCTACATCGCCGAGTCGTTCGGCGAATGTATCGGCGGCGTGATGCAGCGACGCGCTCATGCGAGCACCTGGCCGAGCGATCGGTAAGCGCGTTCCAGTGCCGTATCAATGCGTCCGTCGAGCACACGTTCACGGCCGTCTACCAGACAGCCGCCGCGCACGATGTGTGCGTCAGCGTGCCAGCGCACCTCACGTGCAATCACAGCAAACGCTTCGTCGCGGGTCATCGCGTTCTGCACGACCGCGAGATCATCGGGGTGCAGTCGTACGGTGATGTTTCGTTCCAGCGGAAACTGCGCCAGCGAGCGCGATACCAGATCGGTGATGACCGATGGCTCGGCAGTGAGCTCACGCTGAATGAGATGCCGGGCTACAGTGACGGCGGTCGCGGCGAGATTTTCCTCGACGTTTCCCAGCCAGCGCTGTTCGTGCGCGTGCACCGACTGCGTGGCCTCAACGAGCGCCTGCAGCACGCGCGAAAGCTGCTCGTGCGAGCTTTGTTCGGCTTCCTCGCGAGCTGCAATCCGGCCGCGTTCAAACGCCTGCGCTTCGAGCTGGGGACGCATTGCCTCGAGTCGCTGAGCGACCGCGGCGTCAAAGTCTACCGCGTCGGCATCCGGCTCTTCGGCATCAGGTTCGCTGATGGTGATGAGCTCTTCGGTTCCGAAGCCCGGCATCGAGAGAAAAACATCGGTCGTCTCGAGTTCATCGAGCGCCCACGCCGAGGGCGCGGGCTGACGGAAGTGATCAGACGATGACATCATCCGATCCGGCTGAAAGTACGATCTCGCCCGTTTCTTCGAGCGCACGAATCTTGGCCACAATGTCGCTCTGCGATGCTTCGACATCGCGCATTTTGACCGGCCCGAGGAACTCGATTTCTTCCTGCAGTCCGGCCACGGCGCGCTGCGACATCACACCCATAATGCGAGTCCGGAGTTCTGCGCTGGCGGCCTTGAGTGCGAGCGCGAGTTGCTTGACGTCGACCTCGCGCAGCAGGCGCTG
Source organism: Gemmatimonadales bacterium (assembly GCA_038258695.1). Taxonomy (GTDB): domain Bacteria; phylum Gemmatimonadota; class Gemmatimonadetes; order Gemmatimonadales; family Gemmatimonadaceae; genus JAABRT01. Next base: position 8,114 of record JBBSPO010000083.1, read on the forward strand.
CAGCGATTTGTCGTCGAGGGCAATGAGGTCTTCGAACACGAACATGAGATTCTTGATCTGATCGCTGAGTGCAGGATCGCGCTCGGTGACAGCTTCGAGCACTTCCTTTTCGAGCGATGTACTCACCAGGTTGAGCACCGCCGCAACTGCGGCCGGTCCACCAACGCTGCTCATCCCTTGTGTGAACGCCATTTCGGCTTCGCTGCCGATGGCGCGTTCTACCAGCGAAATCATTTCGGGTGAGACTTTTTCCATGCGTGCAATGCGGAACATGACCTCGCCGCCCAGTGTGGTGTCGAGTTCACGAAGGATCTGCGCTACGTGCGCCGGATCGAGATGTGCCAGAATGAGCGCAATCGTTTGCGGGTGTTCACCGCGCAATGTGCTGCCCAGCTGTTGCGGATCGGCGCGACGCAACCGACCGAAGCGATCGCTGTCGGCCAGCTGCCCCTGGATTCGCTTGAGAATCGCCATGGCCTTGGTTGCACCAAATGCTTCCTCAAGCACTTCGCGTGCAAACTCCACGCCGCCAGTGGACAGTGAGTCCACACCAACGGTGAGTTCAAGCCATTCGCTCAGGACGGCTGAAATGGTTTCAGCCGGTACCCGGTCGAGCGTGGCCATTTCGAGCGCAACAATTTCGGCCTCTTCCGGATGCAGCTGACCAGTGATCTTGGCCGCATGCTTGGCGCCCAGCGCCATGCACACAATGGCGACTTTTTGCCGGCCAGTGAGTCGATCGGGCGCGTACTTGTCAGCGCCCCGTGTCGCAACAGCGGTGGCCATGATCAGTTCCGCAACCAGGTACGTGTCACACGCACCGCAGCGTCAGGACGCTGGTCAACAGTGGCCATAGCTTGTTCACGCTCTGGCGTAGTCGTGGGCGCCGGCAATACAATCGGCTTGCGTTCCGCTACGACAAGTTCCTGATCGGGCTCGCTTTCGCGCTGGGTGCCTGCATTCAGCGCCGGTGCCGCAGGAGCAGCGGGAGCGATAGCCGCCGATACAACCGGTGCGGGAACGGGACGCATTGCGCGTACAAAGACGAGTGTGAGAATGGTCAGTACAAGCAACGAGGCAATCGTGATCACCTGGTTGGGGTTTTCCATCACGCGTGTCAGCATGTCGGTCTTCGGCAGCGAGTCCACGACCCGCGGAGTGAACACGGGTATGTCAAAGGGCGCGCTCACAACTGAAATGCCATCGCCGCGCGCCTCGTCAACACCCAGTGCGCTGCGCATGAGTGTTTCAATGCGCGCCAGCTCTTCGGCGCTGCGTGGTGTGATAACAGGCGGTGTGGGTTCGGCGCCGTCCGCGGTTGGTGTGATGGTGACTTTGTCGGCCACCAGCACGGCCACGGTCATCTTGCGCACATTGCCGATCGCACCGCTGAATGATTCCATGCTGCGCGTGGTCTCAAAGGTGGTGGCGACGTTTGATGACGCGGCACCAGCCTGTCCTTCCTGCGGCAGAATCTCCGACTTATGCTCTACGCTGATGACTTGCTGGTCAGGGTCAACGCTCTGTGTGGTGCGTTCGATTTTGTCAAAGTTGATGGCGGCGGCCACCTGCACGCGTGCGTTTCCAGCACCAACAATGCTGGACAACAGCTCCTGGGCTTTCTTCTCAAGGTGCTGCTCGACTTCACGCTGCATGGTGAGCTGGCGATTGGACATCCCAACGCCGCTCTCATCATCAACCGTGGTGAGGGCGTTGCCGCGCTCGTCAACAATGACCACGTGGTTGGCCGTCAGTCCACCCACCGATCCCGCCACCAGACCGGCAATACCCTGCACAGTGGCGTCCGACGGTGGTGTGCCGCTCTTCATGGCGAGTGTGACCGATGCCTTTGACTGACGCGCGTCTTTTTTGAACAGCTTGTCGTCTTCAAGTGCGAGGTGTACCTGCACGCGCTCGACATCCACCATAGCGCCGATGTTGCGCTCGAGCTCTCCCTCGAGCGCTCGGCGGTAGTTCACTTTTTGTGTGAAATCCGTCATGCCCCAGGTGGGCTTGTCGAACAGCTCAAGGCCCGGGCGTGCGCTGCCGGGCAGTACTTCACGCGCCAGCAGGACGCGGGCACGCGCGACGTCTTTGGCTGGCACAAACACGTCGGCACCGCCACGCTCCAGCTCGAATGCGATCTTTGCTTCGTCGAGTTTGTCGGTTATTGCACCAACCGACTCAATCGCGACGTCCGTGTACAGCGGTACGAATTCCGGCTTGGTGGCCCAACGGGACAGACCAAAAACGGCGGCGGTGACCAACACCCCAGCAATGATGATGGCGGTCTGGCGTCGTCCGTCGACGCGTCCGAACAGGGATTCAAGGAGCGGGGCCATGTGTGTCGATTACGACTGCATGTTGATGAGCGTGCGATAGCTCTCAACGAGCTTGTTGCGCATTTCAATGAGCAGGTCGAGTGCAATCCCGGCTTCCTGCTGCGCGGCCATGACCTGATGCAGCTCGACATCTTCACCCGCGACAAACCGACGCGTCATATCGCCGGCGTGGTCGCGTACCTCGCCAATGCCGTTGAGCGCCTGCGTGAGCGTATCGCCGAAGCTCGGACCGTCGTTCTCGACGCCGGGCAGGGAGATGGTCCGCGCGCCGGTATCGAGACCCGGCTGCTGGAACTCGGGCAGACTGCGCGCGATGAGATCGATCTTGGTAGTCATCGGTCAGTGCTCCTCAGGCCCGCACGTCGAGTCGGCCGCCGCGCATGGCGGGCGGCGCTGGCATCGTTGCGTTTTTGATTTTGCCGTAGGTCAGCGGACCGAGTGCGGCGGTTTTTGAGAAAAACGTGCGCTCTTCGCTGGTCAGCACATTCCAGAGCGCCGGGTCCGTGCCGGGTGGTGCTTCGGCGGGTACCGTGGTGGGCGCAGCGGCAATTGATGGTCGCGCGGTGACCGGAGCGCGTTCAGCGGCCCCACGGGCAGCGTTCGCCGGCGCGCCATGAGCTGGCGTGCCGTTGGGCGCGATTCCGGTGGGCTGCGTCGAGCGCGCGATGGGCGCGAGCGACGAAAGCAGCGGGTTGTTGTTGATGCCGTTGAGACTCATGGCAGCTGACGCGTGGGAGTGAGGCGAAAGAAAGGAGATCAGATATCGAGGGCGGCGCGCAGCATCTGCTTGGCCGTCTGAAATGCGGTGGCGTTGGCCTCGTACAGCCGTTTGGCGTCCATCAGCTGCACGAGTTCCTGCGTGGGATTGATGTTCGGGTATCGCACGTAGCCGCCTTCGTCGGCGTCCGGGTGGCCGGGCTCGTAGACCTGACGGCCTTCGTCGGCGGTGTCGATTTCCGTGCCAGCCACGCGCACGCCATGCAGGCCGTCGTTCTGGTTGCCAACAATCGGAATAGGAATGGCGCGATTGACGTCACCGAGGGCAGGCAGCTGGAACGGTGCGGCTCCAAATGGCGCCTGGTTCACCGGCAGCGTGCCGTAAATGGCTGGCTGACGTGCACTGTCGCTGTTTTGCTGTGTTGCTGACTCAATGATGGTGTTACGACGGCGGTACGGACCACCTTCGGCAGTGCGTGTGACGTCGGCATTAGCAATGTTCTGCATAATGGTTTCCATGCGCGCACGCTGCGCTGATAGTCCGCTGGCCGAGATGCTCAGGGAGCGGAAGCGAGGGCGGGGCATGTCAACGCCGGCGGCCGGCAGCAATCCAATACGACGGGGATCAGGCATCAACCGGTCCCCTTGATGGCGCTGCGAAGGCTCTGATAGGTGCGTTCGAGCAGCTTCGCCGTGGTCAGGAAGCGCAGCTGCTCGTTGGCCAGGTTGATCATCTCCTGTTCAACATCAACCGGATTCCCGTTCGCCAGCTCAACGTCACCTTGCTCCGCGGCAAGGGCAAAGCCATCGCTGTTGTTGAGCGAGGCCTTGGCGATGCGGTCTTGAATGCCCCGGGTGCGCGCGACACTTTGGTCGAGCGCTCCGCGCAGCGGAGAAGCATTGGTAACGCGATCGATGAGTCCGAAGAGCATTGCTGAAAAGCCTCGATGAAAACGGCGTGAGTGTCCGTGATCACCTAGAAGCAATGCTCGGGCCAAACTTTAACGTGGATTTCTCCAGACGTCGAGCGTAATGTGTAACACCTTGTTTTACATCACGTTAGGTAAAAAATCTTACCGCTTTGCCAAACCCGATTCGGCACAAAATGCCGATTTCCCCGACTGTCCACATTCGCTGCCAGCTAGGAATAATCTGCCCTTTGCAGCGAATGTGACATTTTTTGCCGAGTGTTGCGATCCGCCCTCAGACGGCAGTAGCTGCCGGGAGCGCGTCGCTCATGCGCTTCAGGTTGACCTGGCGGTGCGAGGCGTTCCAGACCGGTTGGCCGCTCTTCATGATGATGGCCTGTGGCGATTCATGCCGGATCTTGAGGCGCGATTCGATCTCGTTGGAGAGGGAGCGCTGGAGTAGCACATCCACCAGAAAAATGGGCACATCGTCTCGCTCCCGGGCGAGCACCTTCACCTCTTCCATGGCCATGGCCGAGAGTTCGCAGGTTGGACTGTGCTTGTAGACGATGGCGAGCGGGAGCGCATCCACCTGCTCGTGCCAGGGGCGTTCAGCGCTGTGCTGGAGAGAAATGATCGGCATGCCGTGTGATGACCCAGGGAAATGTGGACAGGAATGATGAAAATCCGGCTACAAACCATAGTATAGCGCTGAGCGAATCGTTCCTGTCGGCGTCCATCACGAGCGGCAGAGCCGGCCCCCAGTGTGCGGACAGAGCGCCAGGATTGGCATGGCCGGACGCCACCGAATATGCTACAACTATTGAAGCACACCCCGAATCACCCCTCGCTCGCACCCGTCATGTCTAAAGAGTTCACGCCCAGCCGTAACGAGAACGAATACTTCGCCAAAGTTGACGCCGAGCTGCGCAAGGAGCTGCGCGCGCAGGCCGATGCGGAGCGAATCGCCCGGATTGCCGCCGACCGCAACAAGTGTCCGCGCGACGGCTCGACACTCGTGGTCAAGGAATCCGGGACGGTGACCATCGATCAGTGCCCTACGTGTGAAGGCATCTGGCTGGACAAGGGTGAACTTGAGATCCTGGCCCGTGGTGAGATTGATCGCACCGGGTTTGTTGGAAATCTGCTGAATATTTTCAAGTAAACCTGATCACTGCAGCGCCGCGTGCCGGAGAATGCGCGCGCGGTCTTCGGGCAGGTGCGCTTGCTGATCCGCCTGCGCGATGGCGCGTGTTGCATGGCGAACGGCCGCCGTTCGCATAGGCTGGTCGCCAATGTGCGCCAGCGTTTCCAAACCCTTGAGCAAGCGGACCATCACTTCGATGGCGCTCGCGCCGTCGCGCGAGATAGCTGTAAAGGCGTCATCGAACATGTCGTCTTCATGCAGTGGTGGCACGCTGATCCGATCGTACGTGACCGTGTGCTCCGAGTCAGAATCGCGCGGCCTGTTCCAGTCCACAAAC
>JBBSPO010000084.1:0-13210 GCA_038258695.1 Gemmatimonadales bacterium
CGTAAATGCCGCGGCTCTTCGCTTCAATAATGCGGTTCTCGATCTGATCGCTCATGCCCAGGCCATGACGTCCACTAATCACATTGGCTTCGAGAAAGAGATCAAGCAGCGAGTCGAATGACTTTCCGTTGAGCGCTACCGGCGTGCCTTCTTCAAAGCGGATGCTCACGGTCTCGCGCTTCACTTCCACATCGTCGCGCCAGAACGGTACGCCCATAATCGGTTGCACGATCTGCACACCGCGGTCCAGCAGCTCCAGATCTTTGGCTTCGTGCGTGGCGCCGAGCAGGTTGGAGTCGGTGGAGTACGCTTTCTCCACGCTCATTTTGTAGGCGAAGCCGTGCTGGACCAGATACTCTGACATCTCCTTGCGGCCACCCAGCTCGTCAATGAACGCCTGGTCGAGCCACGGTTTGTACACCTTGAGGCCCGGGTTGGTGAGCAATCCGTATCGGTAGAAGCGCTCAATGTCGTTGCCTTTGAACGTGCTGCCATCGCCCCAGATATTGACATCATCTTCGCGCATGGCGGCCACCAGCATCGTGCCCGTGACGGCGCGCCCAAGCGGCGTGGTATTAAAGTAGGTGACGCCAGCGGTGGTGACATGAAACGCGCCGCTCTGAATGGCCGCGATGCCTTCGGCCACGAGCTGGTGACGACAATCAATGAGACGGGCCTTCTCCGCGCCGTATTCCATGGCCTTGCGCGGGATCTCGTCGTAGTCCGTTTCATCGGGCTGTCCGAGATTGGCCGTGTAGGCATACGGCACAGCGCCTTTGGCACGCATCCAGTGCAGGGCCGCGCTCGTATCGAGACCGCCAGAGAACGCGATGCCGACTTTGTCGCCGACGGGGAGGGACTGAAGAATTGTGGCCACAGGAAGTCTCCGGGAAAACAGATACGCAGGAAGTCCCTAAGCTAGTCGAATCGGCGGTGGCGCGTCTCGATAGCGCCAGCATCGGACCGCTTGACGGTAACCCTGCAGACGGCGAGGCTTCACTTGTGTCTACACCGTCTCATTCTGCGGTCCGCGCTCTCCCGGAGCGTGATCGCGTCGCTTTGCGTCGCTGGTTGTTCGCGTCCATCGTCGCAGTATTTCTGGCTGTCGCGGTGGGTGGTATCACACGCCTCACCGAGAGCGGGCTGTCCATCACCGAATGGAAACCGGTGTCCGGTGTGCTGCCTCCAACAACCGATGCCGCATGGGCCGACGCGTTTGCCGAATTCCAGAAGATTCCGCAGGCCCAGACCACGCACCGGGACATCACCATGAGCGGCTTCAAGCTCATTTACTGGTGGGAGTGGTTTCACCGCATCGTTGCCCGCAGCGTGGGGTTGGTGTTTGCGATTCCGTATTTGTGGCTGCTGGTGCAGGGACGTATTCCACGCCGGCTGCTGCCGCGATTGACGCTGCTGCCGCTGCTCACGCTTGGTCAGGGCGTGCTTGGCTGGTACATGGTGCAAAGCGGGTTGGTGGAGCGCAGCAGCGTCAGTGCCTATCGGCTGACGGCCCACCTCGGGCTCGCGCTCGGCATTTTGGCCGTGGCTGTGTGGACGTACAGCGAGTTGCGGCCAGCGCGATCGTTAGTGACCGCGATGCGGCGTGAAGATCCGCCGGTATCATCGGCCGGCGATTCGACGACAACGAGCGATCGCGCCCCTGCTGCCTGGCGCTGGGCGTTGCGCGGCATGACGGCGCTGCTGGGCATCACATTGCTGTCCGGCGGTTTTGTGGCTGGCCTGCGCGCCGGCAAGATCTTCAACGAGTTCCCGCTCATGGGCGGACAGATCGTGCCGCCGGGCTATTCACAGCTGGGCGCGTGGTATGTGAACGCATTCGAGAATCCGGCGGCCGCGCAGTTCCATCATCGTGTGCTGGCGATTGGGGCCACCCTTGTGGCGCTGCTGTTGGTGTGGCGCGTACTGAAAGCGCCGGTGTCAGCGCTTGTGCGGCAGGGCGTGCTGCGCCTGGGCGCGGTGGTGAGTGTGCAGTTGCTGCTGGGCGTGACCACGCTGTTGCTCGCGGTTCCCGTTTCGTTGGGCGCGCTGCATCAGTTCACCGGTGTGCTGGCGTTGACGGCGGCGCTGGTGGCGACGCAGCGGGCGGGTGGTGTGGTGTGGGGTGTTCCTGAGTCACTGGCGCCGACGTCTGAGTCGAGCTACCCGCGAGGTGCCCGCACATCCCGGAACGCCATCCACGCAATGGCCAGACACAGCACGCCGCACACACCGAACACTACGCGCCCCACCATCTGATTGGTCGCGTCGGGCAGGAACCAGAAACCCCCCGACACACGGGAACCGGTGATCGCGATCCTCAGGGCAAACAGCCCGCTGCCAGTACAAAACAGCGCGGCCACCAGTGCGCGGAGCCGGAACAGCGGCGGGCGGTTTTTTGTGGGCGGAGCGGAGAACTGAAATCGCATGTACGGTGGACGAGCGGCGATCGCTACACGACACATCGCCCGTACACCGTCGGTATGTCACCGGTCACACCGGCCGGTCACCGCGGCGGTCACCGCGCCGGTCACCGCGGCGGTCACCGCGCCGGTCAGCTTGCCTGTGACGGCGCGCCCTCAGCATGTGAATCACGGCACAACCTGCGCCGGCGACACGACTTTCACGCCGTCGGCAAACGTGGCCGCCAGCAAGTACAGCAACTTGGTGCTCGGCAGCGCCGATGAGACCAGCGAATACTCCGTGAGCTGGTGCGCGCCGGTGGCCTTGGAGCCACCAATCGCAATGCTCGGGATCTTGCGCACCACGCCGGAGTTGGCGTCTGTGGCGCCGGTGGGCACCGCCTCGCGCGCTCCCGGCATGCCCGCGCTGATGCCCAGCGCGCGGTTGATATCGATGGCCGTTTGCACAATCGGGTGAGCGCGCGCGCCCTCAAGCTGCTTTTCCGTTCCGCCAGCCCGGCTCTTCTGATCGACTTCTATGCGCAGGCCCACCTTCTGCGAGTCAGCAACGGCCTGCACCGTGCGCGCGATGAGATTGTCGAGTGAATCGAGCAGCACGGGATCGGGGCTGCGCAGATCGATGGTGAAGTACACCTCGCGCGGAATCGAGTTGAAAATCTCACCACCACCCACCTGTCCAATATTCATCACGGCTCCATCGGGCAGCGGCGGCAACGCAATGTCGTAGAGTCGTTCAACTGCGTCGGCGAGTGCTTTGACGGGAGACGGACGCCCCCGTGACGCGAGTGTGTGCGCGCCCGGACCGGTGAACACGTATTTGGTCCAGTAAATGCCCAGCGCGCCGTAGGAAACGGCACCGAACGCGCCGTCGGGTACGATGAGCAGGTCAGGTGCCGGATTGTGTTCGAGCCAGTACTCCATGCCCTTGAGGCCCAGCTCTTCCTGTACGGTCCCAATAAAAATCAGGTCACCCTTGCTGGTGAACTTTGTAGCATTCATGGCACGCAGCGTGGCGAGCATGTTGGCAACGGATGCCGTGTTGTCACCAACGCCCGGCGCAAACAGCGTATCGCCAACGCGCCGCACTTTGATGTCGGTGCCGGGCGGGAACACCACGTCCATATGCGCGGCAATGGCGATCGTTGGTCCACCGCCGGTGCCTTTGCGCACGCCGGTGACATTGCCAATGGAGTCAACCGAGACCTGCAGCCCTTCCTGCTCGAACACGCGCTTGACGTATTCGCCGCGCGCCTGCTCAAGCTTTGATTTGCCTGGCGTTTCAGTGAGCGCGATCCATTCTTCCACCTGCTGCGGGAATCGTTGTTCGAGCAGTGTGAGCGCCGACTTGACGTCGGCGCGCTGCATGAGCGCGGGGTCCCAGCTGGTGGGGTAGGTTTGCGCGGAGGCGGTGGCAGGGGCGGCCACGGCAACCAGCGCAGCGGCACTACACAGAAAAACAAAACGCATCATCGGGAGGGCAGGAGGCGGGAAACAGACGTGAACCGCGAAGGGATACTTGTAAAACTTGCTACGGCCGCCCGATTGGCGCACCCCTCAACCCACCACCCGTTGGCGAGCCACCGCGCTGCACGCCCGATGGACGAACCGGTGACGACCTGATCGGACGTGTGGGGATGGCGCGCTGTACACCGCTTGGCTGTGCCTGCTGTGCAGGCTCCCTTCGCGCCTGTGGCTGACGGCGCTCCACAGGTGGGGGCGTTCGGCGTGTCTGTGGCTGTGACTGCGGCGCCGCCTGCGGACGCTCCTGGGCCTGCGGTTGCTGTCGCACCTGCGGACGTGGTGGCGGAGCGTAAAGGACCTGCGGTTGACGTCGCGTTTGTGGTTGCTGTTGCGGCTGCGGTCGCTGCTGGGCCTGCGGTTGCGGCGCCGCTTGCGGACGCTGCTGCACGGATCGCTGCGCATCGCGCATCACACGCTCGCGCGCCGCTGTTGACTGCCGTTCAGCCGCACTCGGTGTGCGTTGCACGGCGCGCGTTGGTGGTGTCAACACGGTTGGCGGCGACTGACGCTGCACTGGCACCGGCGCCGATCTCGTACTCGGTACACGCCGGATGACCTGTGCCCGCGCTGCCTGCGGCTGAACCGTTGCCTGGCGCACCCGCTCACCGCGATCACCATAAATCACCTGCGGGCGATCGCCTGGATCGCTCGCCCGCAGCGGCTCGCTGCGGCGTGCTACAGACTCGTCAATGCGACGCGCTGAACGCTCCTGCACCTGACGCGTGAGATCCGTGGTGGCACCAGTCACACGACCCTGACGCTCGACCGCACCCGCGCTGTTTGATCGACCACTGACCTGCTCAACGGCGCGCGTCGCATCGCGTGAACGCGCCAACCGGGCGTTGCGTGCGTTGCGTTCGGCGGCACTCTGTTCGGCGTACGTGACACTGCGATGCACGCGTGCCTGACGTTCAACGGCCGCGTAGTTAACCGGACGCTGATACACGTTGCGATTCACGTACACACCCCTGTACCTCGGGTGCACATACACATTGGAGAGGTGAACGAACGGATACGCACGGCTACGCCATCCGCCGCCCCAGCCAAAATACGACCGGTCCCAGCCGTTGTAGTACACACTGCGCAAACGCCAGTCGAGGTCATAAATCAGCCAGCTGCCAATCGGAAATCCCACACCAAACGACCAATAGCGACTGCTGTAGGCCGAACCCCAGAAGGGGCGCGAATATACCACGTACGGGTCATACACCGGCACGTAAATGATCTGTGGCTGCGTAGGTACGATGATGTACTGATCGGCCTCGCGCACCACCTGCTGTTGTTCGGTGCTGACCAGGTTTCCGTGTTCATCGGCCAGCGCACGCATGCGCTGTACCGCGTTCATGACATCGGTTGACTGATACGCATAGGCCCGCCCGAGCGCCGCTGTCCAGTCAATGCTCTCGGCCAGCATGTTGAGCGCCGACGGATAGTGCGCAATGGCCTTGACGCTCACGTCCCATCCGGTGTCGTCAATGCCGCTGGTGCCGTTCGCGCGCACCCACGCCGACGCATCTTCTATCTGGTCGGGGAAGGTGGACGCAATCAGCACCTGTGCCAGCAGCGCATCGGGATAGAGCGCCACCGGACTCACCAGATTGTCGAGCTGTTCAGACGAATAGCGCTGCAATGCGGCGTCGGCCGGCATCAGATCACGATTCGCCACAGGATCCTGGGCCAATGCAACGGGGCCGGAAAGCAGTCCGGCAACAAGCGCGGCGGCCGCGCCGAGGGATGCACGAATCATGGTGCCACCTGTGGAAAGTCCGCCTCGACAGTGCGACGGATCTGCTTGTCAAGCGTACCCCGGATCAACCCCAGCGTTCAGTCGGTCCGATACAGCCCCGCCGCCGCCTTGGCCGACACGACGATGCCCTTGATCATCGCCGAGCTCAAACCCTGATGCTCCATCTCGTTGAGACCGGCGATTGTGCAGCCGCGCGGCGTGGTCACACGATCAATTTCACGCTCCGGGTGTGCACCCGATTGCAGTGTGAGGGCCGCAGCGCCCTTGGCGGTCTGGGCGGCCAGCAGCGCCGCATCTTCCGGGTGGAAACCAATTTCAATACCGCCCTGCATGGCCGCGCGTATGGTGCGCAGAAAAAACGCGATGCCGCACGCGCAGAGCGCTGTGGCCGGCACAATCATGTCTTCACCAATCACCAGTGTGCGCCCCACCAGATCAAAGAGCGCGCGCGCTTCGTCGAGTGCGGCGCCTTCATCACCCGCCAGACACGTCATCGACTCGCCAATGACCACGGCCGTATTGGGCATGGCGCGCACCACATCAACCGTTGTCCCCAGCACGGCATGAATGTCGGCAATCGAGGCTCCCGATACCACAGAGATCACACGATGGCGCGACGAGTCGATCATGGGTGCGATGTCTCTGAGCAGTGCCGGAAGTTGCTGCGGCTGCACGGCCAGCACGATTGTCTGCGCCTGCGCGGTGGCCTGGGCACTTGTGTGGCTGGTGATAAAGCCCTGTGCGCCAAGCTCGGCCAGTCTCGCGGGACGGCGACGTGTGATTGAGACATGAGACGGCGTAAACCGTCCGGCGCGCACCCAGCCTTGCGCCAACGCAAGACCGAGATTGCCTCCACCCAGAATGGCCACACGATCGGTTTGTGATGGTGTATTCAAGTGCGCAAGCCTCGTCACAAAGGGAAGCACTGCGATGTGCCAACGAAAAAATGCGCGCAGTGCGCGCAATACGGGCAATCTGAACTCTACTCAACAACACAGCCAAAGGTGTAGCACTTTGTACAAAACCACTCCGTAATCGTGCCCACGCTGTGGTAGCTTGCGATAATGATTCCTGCAACACTCGGCCGACCCTTCTCAGATGTAACGCGTACACGCGGACAACAACTGCTTTCCAGTGGCGCCGTCGCGATGGCCCACGCGAACTCGGAACTTGTACTCGGAGTGGTGCAGGGCACCGTGCCCTACTCCGTGTCCATTCAGGTTTCGTCAGGACAGTTCGAGCTGTCGTGCACCTGCCCGTACGCGGCCGGCGGCAATGCCTGCAAGCACCTGTGGGCGTTCCTGCTGGCCCTCGACACGAATGGTGCGCTCTCCAGTCTGCTCGCCACCGCGCGCAACATTCACGAGGTGGTGATCAACAGCGACGTGCACGAACTCGCCGTCAATGGCGATGTCATGAGAGAACCGCCACCACCTGCCGTGCGTCCCGCAGACACGCCGTCATGGGAGCACGCACTCGAGCGGGCGCGCTGGCGCATGCAGTACGCGCAGGAAATAGAAAAACGCGAACGTGCCGATTGGCCGGATGATCGCCGCCTGGTCTACATCATTGATTCCAGCGCCTCGCGCAACGCGCCCGGCGTGCAAGTTGATCTGGGAACGGAAAAACGCGCCCGCGACGGCGCGTGGGGACCACCCAAGCCGTTTGACTTTCCCACGGCTGTCTGGTTTTCAGCGCCTGACAAATCCGATCACACGATTGCGCGCATGCTGCTCGGCGCCGCACCACTGCCCGACAACGGTCGTATGCGCACCAGCTTTGTGCTGCCACCGCACAACTACGACACCGTGCTGCGCATGATCTGTGACACTGGAAGGGCGCGCCTGCGTACCGCCGGTTCACGTACGCACCTCTCCACACTGCGCTGGGACGAGAGCAGCGGCGAAGACAATGCATGGCGCTTCACGCTGCATATCAAACGCACACGCAGCGGCGAGCATGTGCTGGAAGGTGGTCTGCTGCGCGCAGGTGAACATATTCCGCTCAGCGAACCAGACCTGCTGCACTCCAGCGGCATTGTGATTGTGCGCGATCGTGTTGCGCGTTTTGAGCACGACGGGGTGTTCCCCATCGTGAGTGAGCTGCAGTCGGTGCCCGGTATGGCCGTGGGACGGGATGTGTGGCCGGTGATTGCGCGCCTTTACGCCATGCCACGTGTTCCGGCCTTCACGCTGCCCGACGACGTGCATATCAACGAGTCGTTCGGTGAACCAACGCCCGTGCTGGCGTTCGTGGACGATCCCGAATCGTGGCAACGCAAAAACTCGGCAGGGCTGGACCTGTCGTTTCAGTATCCCGCACTTCGGGTGAATGCGGCGGATCGTGGCCCTACACGATTCGATATAAAAACCCACACCTTGCAGCATCGTGATCTGCGCGCCGAAGCCCGGGCGCGTGCGCGCATCATCGCGCTTGGTGCGACCGCTGTGGGTGATGTCACCTCGGCGCCGGTCAGTCTTGTGCTCTCGCGATCCCGGGTGCCCGCGATGGCGTTCCAGCTGGCGCGCGAGGGGTGGAAGGTCGAGGCCGACGGGCGCGCGTTTCGCACACCTGGCAACGTGCAAGCAACCGTACGCTCCGGGGTGGACTGGTTCGACCTCGATGGCGTCGTGAGCTACGGTGATACATCCGCGTCGCTGTCGTCGGTGCTGGAAGCGCGCCAGCGCGGCGAAGACATGGTGCAGCTGAGCGACGGTTCCTTTGGACTGCTGCCAACCGAGTGGCTGGCGCGACTGGGTCCACTGTTTGCGAGCGGTGAAGCAGGTGAACACGGGACGCGTTTTAAGCGGACGCAGATTGCATTGCTCAATGCACTGCTCGCCTCGGTACCGGAAGCTGATGTTGACGCGACCTTTGCACAGGCACGCACGCAGTTGCAGGGATTTGAACGCATCGTGCCCGTGAATCCACCAGAGGGATTTGTGGGTGTGCTGCGCGAGTACCAGCGCGAAGGACTCGGCTGGTTGCACTTTCTCCGGGAGTTCGGCTTTGGTGGTTGCCTGGCCGACGACATGGGCTTGGGCAAAACAATTCAGGTCCTGGCACTGCTTGAAGCGCGTCGCGCCGAAGGGCACGGTCCGTCGCTGGTGGTGGTGCCGCGTTCGCTCGTGTTTAACTGGCGACGTGAAGCGGAACGGTTTGCGCCGAATATGCGCGTGCTCGACTGGAGTGCCACAGAGCGCAGCGTAGACGTGCTGGATACGAAAAACGTCGATTTGCTGCTGGTAACATACGGTACGCTGCGCCGTGACATTGTGCAGTTGGGAAGCATCACGTTCGACTACGTGGTGCTCGACGAAGCGCAGGCCATCAAGAACGCCGCTACGGCCACAGCCAAGGCCACACGCTTGCTCAAGGCCAACAATCGTTTGGCGTTGAGTGGCACGCCCATTGAAAACCGTATTGAAGAGCTTTGGAGCGTACTGGATTTCCTCAATCCGGGAATGCTCGGTGCGTCGCACCGGTTTGCGTCAATGTTGCGCGCCGACACGCCTGCAGACCCACCGGCTGAGGTGCCGGCCGAGGTGCCGGCCGAGGTGCCGGCTGAGGTACTGGCCATCGTCGCCGACAACGGTGAACCCAGCGTATCCATCGAAGCGGCCGAGGCCATGTCGGCCCATCAAACGCTGGCCCGCGCACTGCGCCCGGTTATTCTGCGGCGCACGAAGGCCGAAGTCGCGCCCGATCTTCCCGATCGGCTGGAGAACACGCTCGAAGTCGAAATGGAACCGTCGCAGCGTGCGTTCTACGACAGCGTCCGCGATCGCTATCGCTCAAGTCTCCTGCAACGCATCGATCGCGACGGCGTGAGCAAGTCGCGCATGCACATTCTCGAGGCATTGCTGCGTTTGCGTCAGGCGGCATGTCACCCCTCACTGGCCGACTCCAGCCAGGCGCATTTGCCCAGTGCAAAACTCGACGCCCTGTTGCCCGCCTTGGCCGAAGTCGCAGCAGAAGGCAATAAGGCGCTCGTGTTTTCGCAGTTCACCGAGTTTCTGGCGTTGGTACGCAAGGCGCTCGATGAGCAGGGCGTGGTGTACGAATACCTCGACGGACGCACCCGTGATCGTCAGGAGCGCGTTGATCGTTTTCAGAACGATCCCGACTGTCCACTGTTCCTGATCAGCCTCAAGGCGGGCGGTCACGGCCTGAATCTCACCGCCGCTGACTACGTGTTCCTGCTGGATCCGTGGTGGAATCCGGCCGTGGAAGCGCAGGCTATTGACCGGGCGCATCGCATTGGACGCACGCGTCAGGTCATTGCCACGCGCCTTGTTGCACGCGATACGATTGAGGAAAAAATCCTGCAGTTGCAGGCGTCCAAGCGTTCACTGGCCGATGCGATTCTGACCGCCGACAAGGGCGTGATGGCGTCAATCGGGCGCGAGGAACTGGAGCTGCTGCTGGGTTAATACGGAGCGCCGAACGGTCCTTGCGGATAGCAGCACTGTGGTGGCACGCAGCAGCACCACCAGAACGCATTCTTTCATGAGTGATCCATGACCAATCAAAAGCAGTTCTACATCGATGGCGCGTGGCGTGATCCAGACAAGGCAAACACTGTCGATGTGATCAATCCCGCCACCGAGCAGCCCATCGCGCAAATCAGTCTGGGTGCAGCGGCTGACGTGGATGCCGCCGTTGCCGCAGCACGCGCTGCGTTTCCGTCATACAGCGCGACCACACGTGAAGAACGGTTGGCGCTGCTGGACCGTATTCTCGACATCTACAAACGTCGCTCGGCCGAATTCGCACAAACCATTTCGCAGGAAATGGGCGCCCCCATCAAACTCGCCACGGCAGCACAAGCCGCGGCCGGCATCGCGCATTTTTCACACGCGCGCCGTGCGCTGGCCGACTATGCGTTTGAACACACCGTGAGTAAGTCATTGGTGGTGCGCGAACCGATCGGTGTGTGCGCGCTCATTGCACCATGGAACTGGCCCATTAATCAGATCGCGTGCAAAGTTGCGCCAGCATTGGCCGCCGGATGCACAATGGTGCTCAAGCCCAGTGAGCAGGCGCCACTGAGCGCGCTGTTGCTCGCCGAGGTGTTGCACGAAGCCGGCGTGCCGGCCGGTGTGTTCAATCTGGTGAACGGCGACGGCGAGACGGTGGGCAATGCCCTGTCTCAGCACCCGGATGTTGATATGGTGTCGTTCACCGGTTCAACGCGTGCCGGCATCGTGGTGGCCAAGTCGGCCGCTGATACCGTCAAGCGTGTCACGCAGGAACTCGGTGGCAAGTCGGCCAACATCATTCTTGATGATGCTGATCTCAAGTCGGCCATCACCGGAGGCGTGCGCGGATGTTTCAGTAACAGTGGACAGTCGTGCAATGCACCCACCCGCATGTTCGTACCGCGTGCGATGCTGTCCGATGCCGAGTCACTGGCGCGGGCCGTGGTAGACCGCATTGTGGTGGGCGACCCGGCCAGCGAGTCCACCTCCATGGGACCGGTAGTGAGCGCGGCGCAGTACGAGCGGGTGCAAAAGTTGATTGGCGCCGGCATTGAGGAAGGCGCCACGGTGCTGGTGGGTGGACTGGGCAAGCCGGAGGGCTTGGAGGTTGGGTTCTACGTCAAGCCCACGATCTTCAGCAACGTCACCAACACCATGCGCATCGCGCGTGAAGAAGTGTTTGGTCCGGTGCTGGTCATGATTCCGTACGACACCGAACAGGAAGCCATTACTGCGGCCAACGATACGCCGTACGGCTTGTCAGGCTACGTGTGGTCGGGCAGCACAGAGCGCGCGCTGGGTGTGGCCCGGGCGCTGCGCACCGGTCAGGTGCACATCAACGGCGGCCCGGTCGATCACGGGGCACCGTTTGGCGGTTACAAGCAGTCGGGCAATGGTCGCGAATGGGGCGTCTTCGGGCTCGAAGATTTCCTCGAGGTCAAAGCGATCATGGGACTGCCACGCGACGCGGCAGACGCCTGATCGCAACACGGTGCGCGGTGCGTGGAGCTAAGCTCTGCGCACCGCAAAGCGCAGACTGCCACCGTCCTGCAATCGGCTCATGTCCACCACATCAACAATCCGACCGCCAGCGGCCGCAACTACCTCCTCCACCTGCGAACGCGCGACAAAGTGCATCTCTTAAGGAATCCGTCCACGTAATCGCTGCCACACGCGCCGCAGGTGTTCGCGTCGCACGCGGTACCACCAGGCGCTCAACGAGCCCTCGTCAATGCGCGGGCCAATGCGCACCTGAAACAGCGCGAGTCCGTCGGGGCGAAGGATGCGCAGGAACTCACCGATGTAGCGCAGCGCGGGAGCCGGTGGCACATGCTGCAGCGTGATGTTGCTATACACAAAATCAAATGAGCGGTCGGCAAACAGCTGCAAGTGCGGTTGATCGTTCATGACGTAGTTGACCTTGTCCGGCGCGGCGTTGTGCTGCTGCGCGGCGGCCACCATCGTGCTGGAAATATCCACGCCGGTCACGTGGGAGAAGTGAGCGTACAGCGCCTGCGTGAGTCGCCCCACACCGCACCCGAAATCAAGCGCCTGGTCGGCTGGAAAGGTGAGCTGGTTGTCGTGCAGGTATTGCGTCACGCGTGTGATTTCCTCCCGGCCGTGCGCGAAAAAATCGGCGGGATCCCACTTCCCACCCCGCCGCGCGTGATCGGTGAGCACCGCGTACATCGGATCGCTTTTCCCGTACTGTTCAAATACCTGCTTGACGTGCTCGAGCCCCATGGTCTGGTGGTTTGGGTGAAAGGAGAGACATGTGGCACGTGACCAATGCCCACATTTTGCGCTACCAGCAGCCTTGGCGGAACCACCGGCCAATAAACACGACACAGCGGCGTTGCCCCGCGTGACCGATCGCGCCAGCTTTGTTGATGCCTTCGTATGTCGATCCCCGTCTCCCGCGCCGCCTTGCCGGCTGGCGCAGCCCCGCTCTCGGTCTCGAGATGCCAATCGTTCACTATGGATGGGGCGGACAGCCGGTGCTGCTCTTTCCCACGGCCGCCGCTGACTATCTGGAAAATGAGCGCTTCTGGCTGGTGAAAGCCATTGAACCCATGATTGCGGCCGGACGCGTACAGGTCTTTTCCATAGACAGCATCAATCGGCTGGCCTGGATGGATCGCAAGTTGCCGGTGCCCGAACAGGCGCGGCGACAAGCATTGTATTCACGCTACGTGGAAGACGAAGTGGTGCCGTTTATCCGCCACGCCGTGGGCGACCCAGGTGCTCGGGCCATCACCACCGGCGCCAGCTTTGGATGCTTTCATTCCGACAACGCACTCTTTCGCCGCCCCGATCTCTTTGGCGGCCTCATTGGCATGAGCGGCTTCTACGATCTCTCCACCGGCTACTTCAAAGGCTACAGCCACGAGAACGCATACTTCAACAATCCCATGTGGTACGTGGCCAATCTTGAAGGTGGCCCGCTGGACACCCTGCGTCACCATTCGCGTATTGCGCTGGTGGCCGGACAGGGCGCCTACGAAGCGCCAGATGCCACACGGCAGTTTCACAATCTGCTC
>JBBSPO010000085.1:0-13206 GCA_038258695.1 Gemmatimonadales bacterium
AGCCACCCCATTGAAGTGATTGAAGGCCCGCTCATGCGCGGCATGAATGTGGTGGGCGACCTGTTTGGTGAAGGCAAAATGTTTTTGCCGCAGGTGGTAAAAAGTGCGCGTGTAATGAAGCGCGCCGTAGCCCATCTCATTCCATACATTGAAGCCGCAAAAACTGTAGACAGCAAAGCCGCCGGACGTGTGCTCATGGCCACTGTCAAAGGCGACGTGCACGACATTGGCAAAAACATTGTGGGCGTGGTGCTGCAGTGTAACGGCTACGAGGTAATAGACATTGGCGTGATGCAATCGTGCGCCAACATTCTGGAAGCTGCCAGGCGTGAACGCGTTGATGTCATCGGCCTCTCCGGGCTCATTACACCCAGTCTCGACGAAATGGTGTTTGTCGCCAGCGAAATGCAGCGGCTGGGCCTCACCATTCCGCTGCTCATTGGTGGCGCCACTACCAGCAAGGCACACACCGCGCTCAAAATCGAGCCTGCATACAGCGGCCCCGTGGTGCACGTGCACGATGCCTCACGCGCCGTGGGCGTAACTACAGCACTGCTCAACGATGAGCGTCGCGATCCGTACGTTGCAAACTTGCGCACAGAATACGAGGCCATTCGTGTGGCCCGCGCCAACAATACCCGCAGCAGCAAACTGCTGAGCGTAGAAAACGCGCGTAAAAACCGTGCGCCTATAGACCTCACCATCCCTGTGCCCGTACCCACATTTCTGGGCGCGCGCACATTTGACCAGTGGCCGCTTGAGGACATTGCCCGCCGCATTGACTGGACCCCGTTTTTTCAGACATGGGAGCTGGCTGGCCATTACCCGGACATTTTGCAGGACCCGGTAGTTGGTGCCGCCGCGCGCTCGCTCTACGCCGACGCGCAGGAGCTGCTGCACCGCATTGTGACAAAGAAGCTCTTTACCGCCAAAGCCGCTGTGGGCTTCTGGGCTGCGCAGTCAGTAAACGAACAGATCGTGCTCTACACCGATGCATCGCTGCAGCAGGTAGCCGCCACACTGCCCATGCAGCGCCAGCTGTTTGCCAAAGGCCCCGGCCGCCCCAACCGCTGCCTGGCCGACTACATCGCGCCTGCCTCCAGCGGCCTCACCGACTTCCTCGGCGCTTTTGCCGTCACCACCGGCCACGGCGTAGACCAGCTGGTGGCTGAGTTTGACGCCCAGCATGACGACTACAACAGTATTCTGTCCAAGGCACTGGCCGACAGGCTCGCCGAGGCGTTTGCGGAGCGGTTGCATGAGGAAGTGCGCACTACGCTGTGGGGGTACGCGCCCGCCGAGGAGCTGGAGAACAGCGCGCTGGTGCGCGAGCAGTATCAGGGCATCCGGCCCGCGCCGGGTTACCCCGCCTGTCCCGATCATTCGCTTAAAACAACGCTCTTTGATTTGCTCGACGCCCCCGGTCGGGCCGGCATGTCGCTTACCGAGTCGTGGAGCATGCTGCCTGCGTCCAGTGTGAGTGGCATGTATTTCTGGCGACCTGAGGCGGAGTATTTTGGGGTTGGGTTGCAGGGGGACGGCTGAGGCTGCTGGCGCAGGATTTGCAATCAATCACAGAAGGAGATAGCGTGTGCTCCTGATCAGTCTCACTCACACTTCCCACCTTTGTTTTCTGCCATGCTTTCTTCGCCTGGAAATCTGCGCTTTGTGTATCCTCTCGCCGCGGCGCTGATCATCACTCCGCTGCTCGAAGTGGCAGTTCGCCTGTGGCCGCTGCAGACTCATTTGGTGCAGTGGCGCTTTCAGAGCGAGCTCGCGCTCATCAACTCCACCACGCTCATTCTGCTGGGGCTGTTGGTGGCCGGCATGATTGCCTGGGCCACGCTCAGTACCGGCATTCTGCGCGCTGTGGCAATTATTGCCGTGCTCATGGGCATTTGTTTGCTGCCCGTGCTTGGCCTGTTCATGCTCGACGGCCAGGAAGTGCAGCAAATGGCGCAGTCGGGTGTGCGGGGCGCGTTGCGCAACAACACCTATGTGGCCTTCCTCAAGGGCGGCTTCTCCATGCTGGCCGCGTTCTCGCTGGGAATCGCCATGTGGCGTGTGGCCAGTGAGGCCGATATGGAGCCGCGCCGGCGCGATTCAGGATTGCGTCGTGATGAGCAGGAAGACGAAGATGTGTTGCTGGTGTCGGCCGATCGGTAGTTGAGCGAACGCACCCGCTGCTGCTGAGCCAGGCAGTGACAGCGATCACCGCAGTGTCACAACACCGGCACAGTTTGCTACAGTGTGACAACCTGCCTGCAAGTATGACATAAATATGCGCTCTTGGTTATCACTGTCACAGCAGTGGCACCTGATCACGGTTACGGTTCGCGTCTGGTGTCGTCACCTCACCAGAGCGGGCCGCGTCTGTAACCGCGTCAGGCGACCAGCGGCCCGATGTCACACTTGTCCCGCAGCTGCAGGTTTGTAGTCCTCATGAGAATTTATGCCAAAGCCGCCGGCTTTATTGTGCTGGCCAGCGTTGCTCTCAGCTGTTCTGCCGACGCGCCACTGGTGCCCGGTGCGGCTGAGCTGTCTGATCCGGCTTTCACGCGTGCTGCGGCCGCCGGCACATGGGCGCTGCCCACCAGCACCGGCCCCACGTTCAAGCTCGAAGTGGGCTGGACGGCGCCATTCGAGGTAGGCAGCCGACAGTACCAGCGCTTTGTGCGTTACGTCAGCAGCAATCCCACTGTCGCCTCGGTGTCCACCACCGGTGTGATCAGGGCGCTGGCGCCAGGCAACGCCGTGGTCACCGGCACATTGGGCACCGTCAGCTCGCAGGCGCAGGTGGAGGTGATTGCCAACGCACCGCCGCCTGAGGTTGAGTCGTTCGGCATCACACCTAAGTTTGGCGCCGCTATTGATCTGGGCGCCACGCAGAAGTTCAGCACGTTGGCCACTTGGTCGGACGGCGTGCCGCGCGATGTGAGTGTGACATACCGGGCTACCGGGGGTAACGTATCCTCTATGGGACTCTTCTCAGCGGGACAAACAGCCGGTGTATTCACCGTGATAGCCACCTGTGTGTGCGGCATGGCCGACACCGCGTTTTTGCGCGTAGGCCCCGTGCCCGCGCAGCTGGCGTCGCTCAGGATCAGCCCAAAAACTGTTACGCTGCAGCCAGGTGTCATTCACCAGTTCAACTCAGTGGCTACGTGGAACACGGGTGATACCACGCCGCCTCCTCGTACTTACAGCTCAACTGGTGGGACGATTACGGCTACTGGTGCGTACACGGCGGGTAGTCAGGCGGGTACGTATCGGGTGATTGTGGCGCATTCGGGTGGAGTGTTGCGGGATACGGCGGTGGTTACGGTGGCAGTGACTTCCTCCAATCCCGGAACACCTCCGCTGCCGCCCGGAACAGGCAACCCGTTCCCAACACCTCCGTACTCAGGCTCGTACGGCCCAGGACCGAACGCTCCTGCGTGGGCGGAGAAGCGTGCCTATCCTGAAGAGCTGTTCGCGACCCCAATCCCCGTACACCCTGCCAGCCCGAACGCAGCCGGTTTTAAACTGTGGCATAACCATGAGGGAACCCAGTCCAAAGGGACCTTCCCTCAGCGTATTTCATTTCCGACCGTCAGCACGCCGATTGGGACAAAACGAGTGCTTCAGGTTACGTATCCCGGCTCGACAACCACTATCAACGCGACCGGTCAGAGTACCCGATCGTGGCCCATTAACAATGAGTGGTCTGTCCGTGTCACGGGCGCATGGACAGGGACGTTGCTGTTTGAAAAGAGCACTGATGGTGGAGTGACTTGGGATGAAGTGTCACTTCGAGGTGCCTTTACCCCGTCCGTTGGTGTCGCGACTTCGGGTGCGAGGACGGACCAGAACGGTACATGGGCTGGTGATGCGCCGTTGACAAGCGATGGAGGAGTCTTCCGCGTACGCGCTGCTGCTTGGGTCTCTGGCAGCGCGACAGTGGCGGTTGGTGTACGTGGGGGCGTCGCACCGCCAACATCAGCGGGAGCCTTTACGGGTGATCCGAAGCGCGTGTACACACGACTGTTGGCGTATGTGAGTGATAACTGGTCAAACGGCGGTAACACTGCCACGAAGTTTTTCTTTTTTTCGCAAGTAGAAGGAAACAACCACTACGTGGAGATCGTACCAGAAGGCTCAAACACTGGATTTGTGAGACCTCGAGTGCTGACGCAGCAAGCTCCCGGCAATGTCAACAGGTCGGGCGGGCTTGGCCCCCCGATTGGGCAGTGGGTAGATTTGGAGTGGATCTTTGAGGCTGGCGATGCTGGTAAGGCGAATGGAGTTGTCAAAGCTTGGGTGAATGGAGTCCAGCTTTTAGACGTGAATAACATTCGGCTGTTTGCAAGCGGAAAAACTCCCCGCTTCACTGGCTTCAACCTGCACCCGACGTACGGGGGGGGGCAGTCGCCGCCGCCAGACAACATATATTTTCAAATTGCTGCTTGGTATAGAGAATCTGCTCCGTAAACCGCCAAAACCATGTTTGCGGCAACGACAGCGTCATAACGAAGCGTGATGCGGTCACATCAAGTTAGTTAATTGCGCAAAATCAGCTCTGCGGAGATTCGGTAGTCCCCTCACGAAATCACGGTCGCCAAGAGTGGAAGATTCTTGTACACTAATCCGAGGAGATTTCCATGAAGACATCCCGGTTTAGTGACAGCCAGATCATCGCGGTCCTTAAGACGGCGGAGGCCGGGACGCCCGTCCCGGGGCGCTGCCGAACCCATATGATCCGTTCGGCATCGTTCTACGAATGACGGTCCACGTTCGGCGGCATGGACGCCTCTCTCGTGTCGCGCAGGGAGGATATCGAGGGTAATCCCCCCCCGAATTTGCGGTGCGCCAGCAGTGGGTAATCCCCCCGGAAAAGCGGGGTCGCCAAAAGTGGAAAACTCTCGTACACTGACCTGAGGAGATTTCCATGAAAACATCGCGGTTTACCGACAGCCAGATCATCGCCGTGTTGAAGGAAGCGGAGGTCGGCACGCCCGTGCCGGAGCTTTGCCGCACGCACGGCATCAGCAACGCCACATTCTACAAGTGGCGGTCGAAGTTCGGCGGCATGGATGCATCGCTGATGTCGCGGATGAAGGAGTTGGAAGATGAGAATCGGCGCCTCAAGAAGCTGTACGTGGATGCGCAGCTCAGCGCCGATCTCTTGCGCGAGGCCCTCGCAAAAAAATGGTAAGGCCAGCGCAGCGCCGTGCGCTGGCCCAGCACGCGTGTATCACGTTCGCGATCAGCGAGACGTGCTACCGCTACCAAGGCAAACAGACGGAGGAGAACGCGCAGATCGAGGACTGGCTGCTGCGCCTGACCACGGCGCATCGCTCGTGGGGCTCCGGGCTGTGCTTCCTGTACCTGCGCAACGTGAAGCAGTTCCCGTGGAACCACAAACGCGTCTACCGCGTGTATCGCGCGCTGGAGCTCAATCTGCGCATCAAACCCCGCAAACGGCTGGTGCGGGCCGTCCCAGAGCCTCTGGCCGTACCGACCGAACAGAACGACACGTGGTCGATGGATTTTATGCACGATCAGTTGGCGGACGGACGCCGTGTTCGGCTCTTCAACGTGATCGACGACTTCAATCGTGAGGGATTGGCGATGGAGGTGGATCTGTCCTTGCCGGCCGCCCGTGTGGTGCGTGCGCTGGATCAGCTGATCGAATGGCGCGGGACGCCGATTCGGATTCGTTGCGACAACGGCCCGGAGTACGTGAGTGACACGCTGCAGCAGTGGGCGAAACGGCGGGGCATCGCGCTGGAATTCATTCAGCCGGGGAGGCCGCAACAGAACGCCTACATCGAACGGTACAATCGTACGGTGCGCTATGACTGGCTGTCGCAGTCACTCTTCACTACCATTGCGCACGTGCAGGCGGCGGGGACCGCCTGGCTCTGGACCTACAACAACGAACGACCGAACATGGCACTGGGGGGAATTACGCCCTCAATGAAACTTGCTCTTGCAGCATAGATCCACGGCTGGCGCCCGCTAAAAGCGGGGGGATTACCTTCCGCTCAAACTATTGACGTTTTCTGGCTCATCCTACGATTTCTCGTTGAACAGAAGGTGCGCTGCCTACGGGCTACGATCCTACTTGGCCGAGTGAAAACATTAAGAATCTTCTCACCGTCGATGTCCGCTACTAATCTTTCGAAAACTCGAAAGATAAAGCGACAGTCCTCTCGCGCAGAAATACACGACAAACAATGCGGAAGTATACAAGCGGGTGAGCGGCGACGCGTTCCGAACCTTTCGGATGGAAGCGATGATGGAAAGGAACAGAACTGTTGCTGTCGCCCCAATCAACCACCAAGGATTTCCTGTAACGAGTGACGCTGTCAAAGCCGAAAGCAGCAGGTGCACGACCGCTGTTCCCGCCATTGCTACCTTGGACTTCCTGAAAAGGGCCATACTCTGAAAGTCACCGGTACCGTGCCAGAGCTCGCGTTTAGCAAACTGCCTGAGTGTTTTTGGGAATCCTTCATGCACGACGCGTAGATTCGAATCGTCGCGAACAACTGCTCCGTTGGAGACTGCTCTGGCCGACAGCTCAACGTCCTCTCCGGTCCTCAAATGCTCGTCGAACCCGCCAAGTTCGTCGAACAGAGTTCGCGACATGATCAGGTGGCCGCTGTTGATGTACTTTTTGGGCTTCAAATGATCAGGCATGAACCAATAGCGTTCAATCCATGTTCCGTTTGGTGGGACGCCATACGTGGCCCCCGTAAGCAAACGGGAACCCAGTACGTCGTCTGAGATGGCATTCAACATTTCTGCCCAATCGGAATGCGGAAAAATATCCGCATCGAGAAAAACGAGTACTTTACCCCGCCCTCGCTGAACAGCCTGATTGCGCGCCCTGCCAATCGTCCCGGACACTGCGATGACCTCATCGGCGCCGGCTTTCAGCGCCGCCTCCATCGTATTGTCGGTGGAGCCGTTGTCGGCTACCACAATTTCGAGTGGCAATCCGGATGTCACTGATCGCAAATGCGGGATTTGCTTCGAGATCATCATCTCTTCGTTCAGCGCTGGAATAATCACGCTAAAAAGCACCGGCGTCTGACCAGTCACTGGAAACACTCTGTCACCATGCCGAAGAACCTAAGGAAAGTTTGCGATCTAAACGAAGATGAGAAAATGCGAATGCCGAACCTTCAAGTCTTGAACAGTCGATCGACCACATGGAAGCTCTCCATCTTCAGTCGTTCCCATGCGCCAAGAGCCTCGCATCCCTGTTGCTCAACCAAAAAATCAAGCAACTGACTTGTGGGGACGAACCACCCACCGAGGCGTGAGAGGTATTCGATAGTTCTTCGAAAGTCTTGGTCAACTTGGCCATCCTTGAAGAACCCTTTTCCAAGATGAGTCGATACAATCGCCCAGCCTCCAGCACGGCGGAGGGCATCAACAGAGCTCTTGTTCACTAGCCGATTGAATGCTCGGCAGTCTGGCGCGTCAGCCGTGTTGAAAAAGGCTGGTTTGTCGAGCTTTCCCGGGTCCTTAAAAGGACGTTTGGGCCAAATGTCGGCGCCATTCAGACGCCTGAATGCCATGCTCCGAATGAATGAAAATCTGTCGTTCGCGATATCCGCCCAATACAGTTGCGAGCTTGGTATCTCTCCTTCGTAGTACCTGTTTCCACACTCACGATTCCGCAGTCGCGCAAGCAAATGTATTGGAGCGGACTGATAACGAGCGGCACCCCAGAACAAGTTTTCCCGGTTTTGTCCGTGGTTACAGTGCAGGCGTACAGGATGCAAAAAATGCCGTTCAAGATCGCCGAGCGCGCTTACCGTGGTCGAACGGTCTGACGTGGCCATGGACGCGTTGTGAAACGCAATCTCAAATCCGTCTCGCTCTAGCTTCTGCACCCACTCCAGATATGCGGGCAAGGCGAGAGTTTGACCTGCGTGAAATATTCCACGCTGCTCTGGTGGCACGTCATAAGTCCACACCGTTTTTGTGGTACGCAGGCCATAGTCACGCAAGACTTCGTACACCGGCGGACCATTCTCGAGCGTGGTATCGTCAGTGTCATCCAAAATGGTAAACGCAAACTCCGCGCCATCAGGAAACATGGATTCTCAAAAGAAGAAGGCAGTTCACGCCGACGTGGGTATCGCTGCAGCGTGCGTCGAGCGCGAGGCCCTTAGCTTCGGTTTTGCGCTTGAGCGGGTCGACACGGCTCCCGTCAATCCGCGAGAAACCTGATACGCTGCAGAGGTCATGGCGAATGCAAGCCAGAACACGGGATAATACAGCACAGACATAAAAAACGCCGCAATGCAAGTCGCGAGCAGCGACAGATTCGTGCCCCTCGCCACACTGCGCGTGATCACGCTCGCCGCATCAACTCTGTGCTTCAAACGAAATTGCGTCCGAAAGTTTACCACAAACGACGTTGCGAGAAGCAAAAGGAAAAGTCCACCTCCGTGATACCCGAGCTCCACAAAAGCATCGATGTAGCTGTTGTGGCTCACTTCGACACGGCGGATGACGCTCTGACTGCGGTAAAACCGACTGTAGTACGGCACCCAGTTTGCGTAGCCAACCCCCATCGGATTGTCTGCTATGATGGCCTTGCCAATATCCCAGTACGCAATACGTGACTGCGATGTTTTATCATCGCCAGCTGAGCGGAAGCGCTCTTTCTGAGACTCAGGTAGCAAAACTGCTACGGCTGCAACCAGCGCACCGAGTGCAATGAGCTTGCGCAGCAGCTGCGGCGGCTTGATCAGCATTAGCGCTGCAGCAACTGCCACACCGAGCTGGCTGGCTCTCGATCCTGAGCCAAGTACCGCTAGAAACGCCGTGCCGGGGAAGACCGCAAACGCGACAAGCCAGCGCCGACGGCTCTTCGCAAATGGCTTGAGGGCGAGTACCAAACACAGCGTCACAAAAAACATGATGCCCATCTCCATTCCAAGCTCGCCGGTGTTACTGAACCAGCCTGCTCCCATGGCACTACCGCCACCCCTGAAAAAGGCACGTGCGCTGTACTGAGAGAACTTAAAATTAATGATCGCGAACGAGATCGTAAAAAGCAAAAGTCGATTAGGGTTGGTGAGAATCGCACGAACCGAAAAAAACATAAGCGCGTGCGAAACAGGAGTGAGCCACTGCGCAAAAGATGCCGATGGGTCATAGGCTGTAAGCATCGACGACATCAACACTACAAAGAACAATCCACATAACGCGTCAATGATGTTGAGACCAGATGCCCCCGACGGAGCTGCTAATGCCGCGAGCGTGCAGATCACGATCGTCGTTAAGCCCCACGGAATCACATCTATCACCGGGAACATGCCCTGTGGCCGCAAGTACTCGAATGTCATGTAGACGCAGAGTGCGGTAAGCGCAAAGGACTCCGCGCGCATCGCGCGAAAGTACGTACCTAGCTTCAGATCGACGGACGCCAGATCCGGTAGGCGCGTGCGCCGAACGCGCCTCGGCAGTCTGTGGCTAGCTGCCGCAGCCGACTCCACTACTTGCATGCCGAGATTCCCATATTTGATAGCACTACCTGAGTCTCAGCCATAATCGCGCCTCAGTAAAAAACGGCTTTGGATCCGACCAACGGAACACTTCGGCCCGGTCACTCAATCGACGCGCGAGAAGTGACCGGAATGCTGCCACCAAACCCGATTCCTTCCCAGCAGGCAGGTGCAACTCAGCACGGCTGCGCCGCAGCAACGCCCACGCATGATCAAGCTCACCCAACTCCCACGCCGTGCGTACGCCAACCTTTGGCTGTGAAGGCGGCAGGGGCTGATCCAGCGCCATCGCCACCAAAGCACAAGGAAAATCCACGCCAGCATCAATGGCCAACTGTAATGAACCCCAAAGCCTCGCGTTTATCTCCATAAGTACATACTCCCCCGTGATCCCGTCCTGCTTGAACTCCAGCATAGCCGCACCGCTGTAATCAAGCTCAGCAAGCAGACGCTCGCACAGCTCTCGCAACACATCTGGCACAGTTACAGACTCACGATACGTACTCACCCCACCGGCCGGTGGTTTTTCCCGCAACCGACGGTGCCCAAATACAAGATGGGTTAACCCACCACTGCGCAACAGAAATACCCCTGTGCCAGCACCCACCGTGCGCTCCTGCACCAGCAGCGGATACGCTGCCTCAGGATACCCCGCAATCGCGCGTGCAGCCTCAGCGGCATTGGCTGCAAAGGCGACACCCATTTTAACTGATGTACCATTAACCGAGGCCTCCGAACGGGACGGCTTCACAACCACCGCCATATCCGGCTTCAAATCCAGCGGCTCACCCGGAACATGTAACACTTGCTGCCGGGGTACCCGCAGTCCAACTCGCGCCGCTACTTGCAACAGAGCCTGCTTGTCACTGGCCCGCGCATAAGCATCGGCACTGGGCCCGGCCACTCGTGCTCCTACCACAACATCCTCACCAAGCAGCACCCGAGACGCAAAATCCGTTACGGGAATCACTACCTGCACGCCATAGTCGCGCACCGCTTGCGCTACCGCGCTACGGAAGGCGTCCGTCTGCTTTGCCGTCTGCGCCGCTATGGCAACGTGTTGCGCCACAGCGCGAGACACTCCCGCCAGCCCTCGCGATGCCCCAATGGTGATCACCCGGTGCCCACCGGCCGCCAGCGAACGAGCGGCCGCCAGAGCCGCACGCTGCTCGGGGTCGGTTACGAGTACTGTAGCCACGGCAGCCGATACCCGGCGTAATGGGGGCGGCTTAAGAAGAGAAGCATCGGACAGCAGACGCAGTAAACACTTGTCACGCAACCTTTTGAGATGCGCATTGTCAAGTGTGGTCCGGCTCAAGAGATTGAAGTGTGCCTGTTTTCATTATTTCTTAAAAATGCCGCGCTGGCGCTGCTTCCCGCCCGTTCACTCGGCGCTTCCCGCAGGAGCGCTCAGCAGCGCCTTTGTATCGCGTTCCGGACAGCGAGCTGAGCTGGCATTAAGCAATGCCCAGAAAGCACTCTCTGCTCGCTACCCGCAACATGATCTGCTGTTGCTGCAAAGTGGTACTGCCGCGCTGCAGTTGGCACTTACCGCCACCCGCGGCTCGCTGCCCAACCCGTGCGTTGCCTTGCCCGCGTACGCCTGCCCGGACCTGGGCACCGCCGCCATTGGGGCCGGCTTTACCGTGGCGCTCTACGACGTTAATCCAGTAACCCTGCAACCAGACCAACAGTCACTGGTTGCGGCGCTCCAGTTCGGTGCTACGCACGTGGTAGCCGCCCACCTGTTTGGCCGACTGGTAGACGTACCTGCACTCATGCACGCAGCCCAGCAGTTTGGCGCCGTGGTAATTGAAGACGCCGCTCAGCACGCGGGCGGCACGCTGCATGGCACGCGAGGTGGTGCACTGGCACCTATCTCAATCTTGAGCTTTGGGCGCGGAAAGGGCATCAATGCCGGAGCCGGTGGCGCGCTGCTATGGAATAAAGAGGCGCTGGGCGAGTTCGCTCCGGCGATAGAGCCCGCCGCACCAGCACTCAAACACCTGCTGGTGGCCAGTGCCGCCAACGCGCTCTCTCACCCATGGCTGTACGCCCTGCCCAATGCCATTCCGGCGCTGGGGCTAGGCCAAACGCAATACCACCCGCCGCAGCCGGCACGCAGCATGCACGGCTCGGCGGCGGCGTTACTGTATGCTGCCCTTGAGGCAGAGCCAGAGATCCTGCAAGCGCGTAGGCGCGTAGAGCAGTGGTACGATCATGAGCTGGCCACCATGCCACAGCTAAAGTGTGAGATCCTGCCGGGCTGCGTGAGCGGTGCGCTACGATACCCTGTTCGCCTCACGCCTGCGCAGGGTCAACCGCTGACGCGGCTGGGCGTTGCCCGCTCATATCCACGCACGCTGGCCGAATACCCACAAATCCGCGACGTTGTAACACACAGCCCCGCCACCCCTGGTGCCACACACCTGGCCGCTACCTTGCACACGCTGCCCACACATGCTCTCTTGAGTGACACAGACCGACAGGCAATCGTGCGGTGTATCACAGAATCATGACCGCTGCGGTGGCGAAACGCGGCCACGCACCAATCGTCCGCATTAAGTGAGCAAGCAGGCTAAAGACGGTTCCCGAATGGAGTTACTGGTGCAGACGGTGTCTCGGCTCAAGGCCGGCGTAAGCCAGGCTTCGGTCAGCATTGCAGAATCGTACTTCCGGCATTGGCCGGATGTGCTTGTGCATGCCGATCATGTGCCGGTGTTCATGCTGCACCGCTTTGCCACACCCGATGGCCGTATTTCCGGCCACGACCCGCGCATGCTGCGCGCGGCATTCGCATTCTTGCGTGAACACAACTTTGCCACGCTCAGTCTCGACGAGCTGTGTGAACAGTCAGTGAATGGTACAGTGCCCGCGCGCGCTGTGGCCTTTACCATTGACGACGGCTACGCCGAGCAGGCGGCGGTGGGCGCGGAACTGTTTCTTGAGCACGATTGCCCCGTCACCTTCTTTTTGGCCACCGGCCTTACCGACGGGACCTTTTGGCCGCTGGAGGCCAAGGTGGCGTACCTGTTCAAGCAGCTGAAGGGCAGCGCGAAGTTAGAGATTGATGGTCGCGTGACACACATTGACACGCAAAACAGAGTAGGTGTAACCACGGCTCGACGGGCGTTTGTGGGTGAGCTCAAGGACTTGCCCATTGACGCAGCCATTGCACGCCTCAACAGCGTATGCGCGGGGCTGCAGGTCGAGCTGCCGGGTTCACCACCTGAAGTGTTTGCGCCGCTCACGTGGGCCGACGCCCGGCGACTGGAATCGCGTGGTTTGCACTTCGGTGCGCACACCGTGCGGCATGTCACACTGGCCCGTGAAGATGACGCCACCGCGCTGGCCGAGCTTGAGCAGTGTACGACGCGCGTACGAAGTGAGCTCAAGAATCCGTCCGGTGTATTCTGCTATCCTACAGGACGTAGCGGAGACTATGGCGTGCGCGAAAAGCAGTTTGTGCAGCAGTTGGGCTACACGGCGGCCGTGAGTGCTGAGGCCGGGTACATTGTGGTGCCCGAAGTGGCCCAGGCTCCGTACGATCTGCAACGATTCTCGCTGCCCGATACTCTGACAGGTTTCAAGGATATTGTGCTGCAATCGTACCGCATGCGCGAACAGATACGCCGGCGTTTTCGCCGAGCCCCGCAATGATTCGCGAGCACTTTGGCTCGCGGCGTGGTCTGGCGCG
>JBBSPO010000086.1:0-13122 GCA_038258695.1 Gemmatimonadales bacterium
AGTGTCAGCTGCGAATGGCAGCGCGGCGATGCCCGGATCCATGGGCAAGCTACACGTCTGGAGTTCGTCGCACTACGTCATTCCGCTGCCCGATGGCCACCGATTTCCGATGTCCAAGTATGGCTTGCTGCGACAATCACTGCTCGACGAGCGAATTGTGGCGCCGCAACACGTGCACGACCCGGCACGCGCGACTGATGAACAGCTGTTGCGCATGCACGACGCTGCGTACGTGCAGGCAGTCACGCATGGCACGCTCGATCGCGCGGCCCAACGACGCATGGGTTTCCCATGGTCTGCACATCTGATGGAGCGATCCCGGCGCGCCACAGGTGGTACGATCGCCAGCGCCGCGCACGCGCTCGAGGCCGGTGTGGCCATGAATCTGGCCGGCGGCACTCATCACGCATTCGCCGATCGCGGTGAGGGCTTTTGTGTGTTCAACGACGTGATGGTGGCTACTGCCGAACTTCGCAAGCAATCTGCACTCAGGCGGGTGGCCGTGGTTGATCTGGACGTGCATCAGGGCAACGGCACGCATGCGCTGGCCATGCATGACGGCAACACGTACACGTTCAGCATGCATGGCCGCAAGAACTATCCGTTTGTCAAAGTCCCGGGCTCACTGGATATCGAACTCGAAGACGGCACTGACGACGTCACGTATCTCAATCTGCTGTCGGCAGCGTTGCCGCGTGTGTTGCGCGAGGCGCAACCGGATCTGGTGTTCTATCTCGCCGGTGCCGATCCGCATGAAGGTGACAGACTTGGACGACTGCGGTTGACACATGACGGACTGCAGCGCCGGGACATGATGGTGCTGGAGATGTGCCGGGAGATTGGTATACCGGTGGCGATCACGATTGCCGGCGGATATGGGCGTGTAATTACAGAGACCGTCGCTGTACACACAGCGACGGCCCGTATTGCTTCATCATTTTTGTAGCAGCTGTTCAGCAGCTGTGCCGCATCGTTGCTGACAGCAACGAGCTGCAGCGCCGATGTTAACGCAGCGTAGCGATAATCGCCTGCTCTACGTCAATGGGGATGATGACGCGGTCAATCGAATGAATCACGCCGTTTGACGCGGCAATGTCGGCGTCAACAACCGTGGCCAGATTCACCACCAACTTGCCATCATTCACCTTGATCTGCGCCATCATGCCGGAGAGGGTTTCTGTGTCTGCACCCTCCATTTTGTACGCGTCGGAACTGTTCACGACACCGGCAATCACATGCGACAGCAGAACGCGCTTGAGCAGCTTGGGGTCGTTCATGATGACCCGACGCTGATCGTCGGTCATGCGCGCGAAGGCGGAATCGGTGGGCGCAAATACTGTGAACGGCCCCTCCGCAGTGAGCGCGGCATCCAGCCCGGTTTTAACAAGCGCACTGGTGAGCGTGGTAAAGTTGCCGGCCGCCTGAGCGGTTTGCACAATATTCTTTTTCTCAGCGTCGCTGCCATATTGCGCACTGGCAATGGCGGGAACAGACATCACGACAAATGCGGCCGCAATCAAACGTCTCATGTTTCGCATAGATTTATACCCCAAAGCTTTTCATACATTCAGAACTTTTGCACTGCACCGTATTGCACAGCCCATAACTCTTACTTAGACACCACGTGGGCTGCCAGAGTTCCTGAAATGCATCGTCGCGCTGCGCCGCGCAGTGCATGGTGCATGTCAACACACACTCAATTACGCGCACCAGAACATTATGTCGCAGCGATTCACCACCACCACGTCGCAACCGCTTTTTTTACGTGAAGACGGCCCGCCCAATGCGTCGCCGCTGCTGCTGCTGCACGGTGGTCCAGGTGCGCACCACGACTATCTCTATCCGCAGTTCCTGGAACTCGCACGCAACCACCGCCTCATCACCTACGATCAACGTGGGGGGGGGCAATCCCGCACGTCAGATGTGACGCCCATCACATGGCGGACACACGTGGACGATCTGGCGGCGGTCATCCGCAAATGCGAACTCGGTGCACCAACGCTGGTGGGATATTCGTGGGGCGCGCTGCTGGCCATGCTCTACACAATTTCGGCGCAGGAAGATGCATCGCTGCCGGCACCGGCGCGGCTGGTGCTTGTGTCCCCGGCGCCAATCACGCGCGAGTGGCGTAATGAGTTTGAGCAGAACCTCGCCGAACGGCAGCGTGCTGAGTCCATTGCCGGCGCGCGACAGGCCCTCGCGGCCTCCGATTTGCGCGCCCGTGACCCGGAGGCCTACCGTCAAAGAGCCTTCGAACTGAGCGTGGCGGGCTACTTTGCCGATCCCGCACGGGCCACCAGCCTCACACCGTTCCGTGTCACTGGTCGTGTCCAGCAATCGGTGTGGGAGAGCCTTGGGCAGTACGATCTGGGCCAGAAATTGCGTGCCGTCAGCGTTCCCGCACTCGTCGTGCATGGCAGGCAGGATCCAATCCCGATCGCATCTGCCCGCGCGGCGGCTGAAGCGCTCGGGGCACAGTTTACAGAACTGGACGCGTGCGGTCACGTGCCGTATGTGGAACAGCCGGATGCACTGTTTGCCGCTATCTCTACGTTTCTCGATCAATCAACCACACGCTGACGCAACGACTGCACCGTTGCGGCGCCGCTCACTTCCCCTTTGTCATGCATCATTTCGGAGCCGTCACCAACGCTGCGGTCGCTACACTTGACGTGGGCGATCAGCGCTATCGCGTCACGGTGCTTGTGTCGCATGATGGTGTCGAGTTTGTTGGACGGCTCTGGTTTGCCGAAGCGGACGCCACCGACGCCGACGGTATCCCCGATCGCGGCGTGCTGCCGGGCCGGACCGAAGCTGACGTGATTACGCTGGCTCGACGCCTGCGACCCGACGAGCTGCAGCAGCGCTTCCGGCGGGCCAGCGCCGAACGGCGGCGCTACCACGGCCTGCGCAAGCTCACCGGCGAAATCCTGGACAAAATCCGCTACCTCAATCAGGTCGGTGTGTCCATGCGCAGTGGTTTGCTCGATGCCGACGCCGCCAATCAGGAGCTGGAACTCACCGAGCGCCAGATGGTTGAGCTCATCAAGCAGGCCAAACGACTGGCCGGTGTGGAGTCGTAATCCGCGAACCGCTTATAGATTGCCTGTATGGACCCGCGCGCCGCATCTCACGTTCTCGCACAAATCGCCACGCTGCTCGAACTGCACGGAAAGCCGGCAGATCGTGTACGAAGTTTTCAGCTCGCGGCCAAGGCCGTAGCCGGGTTGGCACCGTCCCGGATGCAGGCGTTGCTGTCCGCAAACGCCGCTGTGCCAGACGCCGTGGCTCCGGAAGCGCTCCAGGTGGTGCGTGAGCTACTCGAAACCAACAGTGCCAACCTGCTCGAAGTGCTGCAGGAAGAGACGCCCGAAGGATTGATGGAGATGCTGCGTGTGCCCGGCCTCGGCCCCGCGCGCATTCGACTCATTCATGACGGGCTGCACATTGAGACGCTGCAGGAACTCGAAAACGCGGCCTCCGACGGGCGACTGGCGGCGCTGCCACGTTTTGGCGCCAAAACGGCCGAACGCATCGTGTTTGGCATCGCATCGCTCAAGGAGTCTGGTGCGCAGGTGCTGTACGAGCATGGTCTCGCGGAAGCGCGGCGCCTGCGCGAGCTCGTGGCCATGCAGCCGTCCGTACTCGACGTTGCGGTGGCCGGCTCCATTCGCCGCAAGTGTGATCTGGTGCGCGACGTGGATCTTGTGGCGGCTGTACGCGGGTCACCATCAATTGTGGCCGCGGCCCTCTCGCAGCTGGACGGTGTGCGCGAAGTAATTGGCGGCGGTGGACCGAGTGTCACGCTGCGGCTCACCAATGGTACCCGGGTCGATCTGACCTGCGTACGCCCCGAACAGTTTGCCTGCGCGCTGTGGCGGGCCACCGGCAGTGAAGCGCACGTTGCGGCGGTGATTGCACATGCAGCAACGCTGGGCTACTCGCTGGTGTCGGATGAACTGCGTGATGCGAGCGGCACGGGCTGCACACTGGCCAGCGAAGAGGCGCTGTATGCGCAGCTTGGTCTGGCGTACATCGAGCCCGAGTTGCGTGAAGGAGCGGGCGAAGTGTTGGCGGCGCAGACGCACACACTCCCCGAGCTCATTGTTGAGCCCGCGCTCCGAGGTGCTCTGCACTGTCATTCGCAGTACTCCGACGGCCAATCGTCCATCAGAGACATGGCGCAGGCCGCACTCGCGCGCGGATTGCAGTACCTGGGCGTCTCAGACCACTCGCAGTCCAACACCTACGCTGGCGGTCTCTCCCGCGACGCCGTACTGCAACAGCACGAGGAGATTGACGCCATCAACGCCGAATACGAGGACGCGGGACAAACGTTCCGGGTGCTCAAAGGCATTGAAGCGGACATCCTGCCCTGTGGTCGCGTGGACTACGATGCGGGGCTGCTCGATCGGTTTGACTTTGTGATTGCGTCGGTGCATTCGCGCTACGGCATGAACGAACGCCAGATGACAGACCGTGTGCTCAAGGCTCTGGACGATCCGCACGTCACCGTGCTTGGTCATCCCACGGGACGCCTCTTGCTCACGCGCGAGCCGTACGCCATCAACATGAACGAAGTGATTGCCAAGGCGGGCGCTGTTGGTGTGGCCGTTGAGCTCAACGCCGATCCGCACCGGCTCGACATTGACTGGCGTTTGTGCCGCATTGCCAGGCAGCACGGCACACTCGTCTCAATCGGTCCCGACGCGCATTCACCGCAGGGTCTTGATCACCTCACGCTGGGTGTGGGCATTGCCCGCAAGGGATGGCTGTCTACGGACAATGTGCTCAACACCCGTTCAGCGGCAGACGTGTTGGCCTTTGCCCGCGTCCGGCGCGACGCGCTGCGGCCGGCAGATGCGTTGGTGTGAGCACCGTCGCGCTGTACCACATCTCACCTGACACGCAGGCACCAGACGATTGGCCAAACGCTCAACCGTAAAAACAACGGGACAAAAGCCGTCGCAGCGTGCGCCGCTCGTTAAACGTGCACCGCGCACGGTGGCCGATAAAAAGCGCATCGCCGACATCGTGCTCGTGGCGCTCGAACGTGAGTACCCCGATGCCCACTGCGAGCTTGATCACGGCAATGCGTTTGAACTGTTGTGCGCCACCATTCTTTCGGCGCAGTGCACCGATGTGCGCGTGAACATGGTGACGCCGGCGCTCTTTGCGGCCTACCCAGACGCGGCCTCGCTGGCGAATGCGCGACAGGAAGACGTGGAGGAGATTGTGCGGACCACCGGGTTTTTCCGGTCCAAGGCCAAAAATCTGATTGCCATGGCCGGCGCGCTCATGGACCGGCACCACGGCGACGTACCGCGCAGCATCGCCGAGCTGGTGGCGCTGGCCGGAGTGGGGCGGAAGACGGCCAACGTGATACTCGGCAACGCGTTCGACATCAACGAAGGCATTGTGGTGGACACGCACGTGCAGCGACTGAGCCGCCGGTTTGGCCTCACCCGTGAGGCCGACGCGGTGGCCATTGAGCGGGCGCTCATGCCACTGTTTCCGCGTGAGAAATGGGCGCTGCTCAGCCACCTGCTGATCTGGCACGGTCGCCGAGTGTGTGATGCCCGCAAGCCGCGTTGCGGCGAATGTGTGGTGCGCGACAGCTGTCCGTCAGCCGAGCTGCCCACGTAGTATCGTGTTTGAGTACCCGGGCGCAGGCGCCTGGCCGGCCCCCGAGTCTTTTCAGCAGTGTGCCCCGGTTGGTATACTTATTCTTCACCCAAAACCGAGTCTTGCCGTGCCCAAACTGGCCACTTTCGATACCAACAAAGGAACATTCGTTGCGGAACTCTACCCCGCCGAAGCTCCCAAAACCGTCGCCAACTTCGAGAAGTTGTCCAATGACAAGTTCTACGACGGCGTGAAATTTCACCGCGTCATCCCCGATTTCGTGATTCAGGGCGGCGATCCGCTGTCCCGCGACCTGCCAGAAGGCGACCGTCGTGTCGGCACCGGCGGCCCGGGCTACAAGATCCCGTGCGAAACGACTGGCAATCCGCACACGCACAAGCTGGGCGCGCTGTCCATGGCGCACGCTGGTCGTGATACGGGCGGCAGCCAGTTTTTCGTGGTGCTGAGCGAGGGCAATACGCGTCACCTCAACGGTGTGCACACTGTGTTCGGCCTCGTGAAAGACGGCATTGACGTGGTGCAAACCATTGGCCCCAATGACGTTATGAACTCAGTGCGCGTCGCCGACGCCGACTGATCCACCTCCGTCCTCGGTAGCACATCATGAGTCATTCTCCTTCGCACGGCTCCGACAAGGGTGCGGCGTTTGCCGGCCTGATTGGCGGCGCGATTTTTATTGCGATCGTTGTCTACGCGCTTGTCGTGTGGACCAACAATCTGTTTGACTCACACGAGGGCGAGCATGCGGAAACGGCCGCTGTGAGTGCTGTTGGTGCTGGTTACGCTGTTCACAGTGTTGACGCCGCGCGAGCGGCCTGACAGCACACCCGGTCCGCACCACGGTGGTGAGGCGGACCGGACAGCATGACTGGCGCTGCTGGTCACCGCGGAGGCCATCGCGAGGCGTTCGATGGTCTCCGCGGCCCTATGTGAGATTCCGGCCTGTCTGACTGGCCGGGCCCGCGTGGTGGGCGAGCACCGTGCTGCCCCCGCCGCCCCGATAGCGAAGTCGTGCGCTGATCCGCTCCAGGATCGTGGGCCTTAACGTTGGCCCGTTTCTCACGTCACACCACTAATCGATGCCCAATCCAACACGAGACGAAGCGCTCGCCCTCATGGAAGCGTGGACCGCGAGCGAGTCCCTGCGCAAACACATGTTGTCCGTTGAGGCCGCCATCGTCGCGTACGCGCGTCGGTTTGGCGAGGATGAGCAGCGCTGGGCGATCACCGGGTTGCTGCATGATTTTGACTACGAACGCTACCCTAACGCCGAACAGCTGGCCGACGTTGAGCACCCGGCCGAAGGCGTGAAGTATTTGCGTTCACTCGGCGTAGACGAGGACATATGCCAGGCTATTCTGGGCCACGCGCATTACACGGGCGTTCGGCGGGAAACCCGATTGGCGCAGGCGTTGTTCGCCTGCGACGAGCTGAGCGGATTGCTCACGGCCTGCGCGCTGGTAAAGCCAAGCAAGAGTTTGCACGACGTGGAAGTCCGCGGCGTGCGCAAAAAACTGAAGGACAAGGCGTTCGCGCGCGGAGTGAGTCGTGAAGACATTGTGGGCGGAGCAGCCGGGCTGGGTGTCGATCTGGACGAGCACATTCAGTTTGTCCTTGACGCCATGCGCGGCATTGCAGGCGAGCTGGGCCTTGGCGGAAATGGTGGCCCAGCGGGTACGTCCAGTGGTGCTTCAACGCCGCTTGCCGGGGGTGCGTAATCGGTATGACTCCCAACAAACGCGTGTCTACCGCCACTCTCTCGTTTCCCATCAGCAGCGCACCATCTGGCGCGACCACCGACAAGCGCGGTGTCGCGGCCGGGCGTGCGGGTGTGCGGGTGACGAATGAGGACCGGTCCACGTCGTCAGTTGGAGTTGCGGTGACGGACGGTCCAGCGGATGCGCGGCTGGCGACAAACGGGTCGGCCGAAGTACTGGCCGAACGTTCGTTGGTGCTGGCGGCGCAGGCGGGCGACAACGTGGCGTTTGCCGGGTTGGTGCAGCGTCATTCGCGCCGCGCGTATGCGGTGGCTCGGTCTATCGTGCTCACGCACGATGACGCTGAGGACGCGGTACAGGAGGGTTTTCTGCACGCGTGGAAGGCATTGGAGCGGTTTCGCCCGGAGCAGGCGTTTGGTGCGTGGCTGCACCGGATTGTGGCCAACGCGTCGCTCGATATTGCGCGCCGCAAGAAGGTGCGTGACGCGGACGAGTTGTCGGAATCGGTGTCATCACCGTTTCACGATCCGGCGGTCCGGGCGGAGTTACGCAGTCGGTTGGGTCAGGCACTGTTGCAGTTACCGGAGCGTCAGCGCTCCGTGTTGGTTTTGCACGACGTTGAAGGGTACAGGCATTCAGAGATCGGTCAGACCCTTGGAATCCCCGAGGGCACCGCCCGATCAGACTTGCATCATGCGCGGGCGTCGCTACGGCGTTTGCTGGGCAACCTGCGGAGAAACTCATGAAGATTATTCCAGGGCGCGAATCTGCGGATGAGCCCCTCAGTGACAGGCAGCTGACGGAAGCCATGCGCGATTTG
The DNA here is from genome assembly GCA_038258695.1 of Gemmatimonadales bacterium. Taxonomy (GTDB): domain Bacteria; phylum Gemmatimonadota; class Gemmatimonadetes; order Gemmatimonadales; family Gemmatimonadaceae; genus JAABRT01. The sequence continues at coordinate 8,185 of JBBSPO010000086.1, forward strand.
TATAGCGCGCCGGCCGACGACAGCTACTGGACCGGGCTCGAAGGGCGCATCATGGCCCGCGTGCGTCAGGGCGAAAGCCAAGGCGAGTGGTGGACCGTGTTTGTAGAGTGGCGTGCCGCTGGTCTGGTGGCGGCGGCGCTCATGCTCACACTGGCCGGTTCAGCGCTCTACAGGGAGCATCAGATTGACCGCGATTTGCGCAAGCTCGCCGCCGGTGCGGCGGCGTGGACCGTGTTCGATTTGAGCGATGACGATATGAGCATCGCGTTTTCCGTACCGACCGCGGAGCCGGAACAATCCGGTTCAGCATCTCGGTATTTGTTTACCGCCGAACCCTGAGTTCGGAGGCGACCGTGACAAAATCCAAAATGAAGTCGGTGGCGGCAGCGTTCCTGCTTGGTGCGTTCATTACAGGTGGCACGCTCGGCTTTGCCGCCGGACGGTCCACGGGCACCACCACAAAGGACAAGTCAACGGCTTCGCGGGAATACACCCTCAGTGGCACGGTGCGTGAACTGCAACGCGATCTCGGACTTACCGATGAGCAGACCGCGCACGTGGATTCCGTACTCAAGTGGCGTGGCCGGCGCTACAGCGAGCTCATGAAACCCATTCGTCCGGCTCTCGATTCAGCTCGTGACAGCGCGCGCACGCTCATGGAACTTCGGTTCGACGAGCAGCAGCGCATAGACTTTCGAAAACTATTAGAACACATGTCGGCTCGCTCCGACAGTGCCAAAGCAGCTTCCAGGGAGCGCTGACGTGACAACTCGAATGCAGGTGTTTACCGCGGCCATGGCCGCGGTTTGTTTTGCGGGCGCCGCTGGGTCCGAGGCGTTGGCTCAGAGTGTGGCCGACGAGGCCCGTGCCATTGATCTCGACGGCGCTGTGGCCGCGGCGCAGCGGAACCAGCCGGCGGCGGTACAGGCGCTGGGCGCGCTTCGCACCGCGTCTGCAGCCAAGCGCAGCGCGATGGGCGCATTTCTCCCGTCGCTGACGATGTCCGTAGGCACGGGACGCACGCAGGGCGCGACGTTTTTCCAGGGCAACCTGGTGCCACTGGGGCGCAATCCATGGAATTACCGAAATGGCGTGAACTCCAACCTTGAACTGTTCGACGGTGGACGCCGTCTGTTTGAGCTTCGTCGTACACGAGCCCAGCTGGACGCGGCAGATATCTCGTCTGTCGCCACGCGCTACGATATCGCGCTCCAGGTCAAGCAGCAGTATTACGCTGTGCTGGCCGCCCGTGAGTCGGAGTCGGCGGCGCAGGCACAGCTCGAGGAGGCTGATGCCCAACTGCAGGCCTCAATCGCCCGCGTGAGTGCTGGCGTGGCCACCAAGTCTGATTCGTTGCGCTCCATCATTCAGGTGGGCAACGCGCGTCTGGCCATTCTCACCGCCGAAAACAACTTGCGCGTGGCCAACGCGGCGCTGACACGTCTGGTTGGATCAGATACGCCAGTAACTGCAGAACCAGCCGACACGGCCAGTGTTCCAGACGACGCGGCGCTTCCCGATAGGGCATATCTCGAACGACTGGCAGCAATGGGACCAGCGGTGATGTCGGCCGAAGCAAACATTGTAGCGGCGCAGGCAAGCCGCAGCGCCGCCCGCACTCAGTATCTGCCTACTCTGTCCATGTCGTACAGCTACGGTCTGAACGCCGCCAGCCAGAGTTTTGGCGGAGGTAATCTCCTCCTGTTCGGCGAGCAGGCGGCCAATCAGCAAACCTACAACTTCAACTTGTCCTTCCCGCTCTTCAACGGCTTCAGCCGAGAAGCGCAGCAGGTCAACGCCGGTGTGGCGCTCGACAATGCACGGGCCCAGGCACGCGACGCGCTGCTCGCATCACGGCAGACGCTCACGCAGCAGCTGAACGCATTGCAGGCCGCCGCCGCTCGTGTGCAGGTGCAGCTGGCCTCCATTGAAGCAGCGCAGGAAGATCTGCGCGTGCAGCAGCAGCGGTATCAGCTGGGCGCGTCTACCGCTCTCGACTTGCTCACGTCACAAACGCAGCTCAACAACGCGCGCATTGCGCTCATTCAGGCGCGTCTCGATGCACGCGTTGCCAAGGCGCAGATCGAAGCGTTGCTTGGTCAGGATCTTCCGTAATGTCCAACAACTCAGCGACCCGATTGTGGTCCGTCCCTCAGGAGCGCCGCTTCGTGAAACGTTCGTTTGTGTTCGCGCTCGGCGCGATGGGGTTGCTCGCCGCGTGCAGCGAGCCCGAAGTGCAACAGGCGCCCATTGGTGAAGTCGCGGTAGAACGACGTGACATCATTGTGGACGCGCAGGCTACGGGTGCCGTCGAGCCCATTGAAATCGTGGAAGTGAAGTCGCAGGCGTCAGGGCTGGTGCTGCAAATGCCGGTGGAAACCGGCAGCAACGTGCAGCCCGGTGACCTGATTGTACAAATCGACACGCGCGACCTCAAGAATCAGCTCGATCAGGCAGCGGCCGATTTGCGCTCGTCTCAGGCGTCGCTTGACGTGGCCAACTTGCAGAAAGAGCGGTCCGACGAGCTGTACAAGTCGCGCATTATCACTGCGCAGGAAAACGAACAGGCCAATCTCGCATTCACACAGGCGCAGGCAAACGTGATCCGTGTGCGTACCAGTGTGAACATTGCGCAGCAGCGTCTCGATGAAGCACGTGTCACGGCGCCGGTGGCCGGCACGGTGATCGCCAAAACGGTGGCGCTGGGTCAGGTCATTCAGTCGGCGACCAGTGTAATGGGTGGCGGCACAACGATTGTCACGATGGCTGATCTGTCACGTGTGCAAATGCGTGCGTTCATGAACGAAACCGATATTGGAAAAATCAGCAACGGGCAGGACGCGCGTGTGGTGGTTGATGCCTTTCCCGATCGCGCCTTCAACGGCTCGGTTGAGAAGATTGAACCGCAGGCCGTCATTCAGCAGAGCGTGACGATGTTTCCCGTGATCATTTCGCTGCCCAACAACGAACGCCTGTTGCTGCCGGGCATGAATGGCGAAGTCTCGGTGAACGTGGAAAGCCGCCTGAATGTGATCACCGTACCCAACGACGCGGTGCGCAGCATGCGTGACGCGGGCGCGGCAGCCGAGATGCTGGGCATGGATCCGGAAGCCGTGATGGCGACGCTTCGTGGCGGTGCGCCGCGCGGCGGTGCGAATGCACAGGCGTCGGACACCAGCACCGGACGCGCGGTACCGGTAGGCAGTGATTCGGCGACGCGAGTTGCGGCGGCGGGTGCGGCGGCGGGTCGTCCAGCCTCTGCCGGTGGGCGTCCTGGCGGCTCAGCCCCGCGGGCTGGCGCAGGTGTGGCGTCGCGTCGCAATCCAACGCCCGCACGACAGGGTGTGGTATTCGTTGTAAAGGACAGCGGTGTGTACGAGCCGCGCATGGTTCGACTGGGTGTCTCGGACTACGACTACTCCGAAGTCATCAGCGGTTTGGAAGAGGGTGAAATGGTGGCGTCGTTGGCCATGGCGGCGCTGCAGGCCGCGCGTGAACAGCGCAACGCACGCTTTGGACAGATGGGTGGCGTGCCGGGTCTCACCAAGACCGCACCTGCCGCTGGAGGCGGCGGCCGGTGAACATGTTCAGCGCCGAAGTCTTTCGCGTAGCGCTGAGTGCGCTGCGCGCCAACAAGCTGCGCAGCTTGCTCACCATGCTTGGCATCGTGATTGGCGTTGGTGCCGTCATTGCCATGGATGGCATTGGGCGCGGTGCGCAAAAGGCTATCAACGATCGCATTACGGCGCTGGGCACCACGTTGCTCACCGTCAATCCGGGGCGCGTGGCCAGTCGGGGTATTTCGTCGGAAACCGATCGTGCGCAGCTGCGCATGAAAGACTCCGACGCGCTGATGGCTAACGCCAGCATTTCGACGGCCATTCAACCCGAGATGAACCGGCAGCTGCAGGTGCAGTATCTGGCCAACAATACCAGCACACAGATTGTCGGGACTACCGCCAACTTTCTTGAAGTGCGCAAGTATGAACTGTCGGCGGGTCGCATGTTCACGCAGCGTGAAGACGAAGGCAAGCAGCGTGTTGCAGTGCTGGGGCCGCAGGTGGTTACCGACCTCAAGGTCGAGAATCCCGCGTCACTCATTGGTCAGCCCATTCGTATTCGCGGTATTCAGTTCATTGTGGTGGGTGTACTGACCGCCAAGGGACAGACGTCGCCGTGGCAGAACCCCGATGATCAGGTGCTCATTCCGCTGCAGACCGCACGCTTTCGCGTGATGGGTACGGACAGACTGCGCTCGATTTCGGTGCTCGCGCCAACTGAAGATTCGATTCCGCAAACCATGGCGGAGATCCAGCGCATTTTGCGTCGTGAGCACCGCTTGCTGCGCGACACGCCAGATGATTTTGAGATCCGCAACCAGGCTGACTTTCTGAACACGGCGGCCGAGACGAGTAAAGTCTTTGGTTCGCTGCTGGCGGGTATTGCCGCGGTATCGCTGGTGGTTGGCGGTATTGGCATCATGAACATCATGCTTGTATCGGTGACTGAGCGCACGCGAGAGATTGGTGTGCGCAAAGCGCTGGGCGCGACGGGTGTGAATATCCTCATGCAGTTTTTGATTGAGGCTGTGGTGCTGTGCCTGCTGGGTGGCCTGATTGGCATTCTGATTGGCGGTGGCGGGGCAGTGCTGCTGGGGAATGTGTTTAACTGGAACACCGAGTTGAGTTACCAGTCGGTGGCGATGGCGTTCGCGTTTTCGGCTACTGTCGGTGTGGTGTTTGGAGTGTGGCCAGCGCGTCGTGCGGCGGGACTCGATCCGATTACGGCGCTGCGGTACGAGTAGGCCGGTTGGTTATTTGAAGGATGGGGGACCGCGCCGGCCGGCGCGGTCCCCTTATTTTTTCTGATTCGTCGCTACGGCCAATCGGTTCCCTGGGGCCCTATGGCCTTATGGCCTCGAACAGCTTCGTACGCTGG
>JBBSPO010000087.1:0-13073 GCA_038258695.1 Gemmatimonadales bacterium
AGTCCGACCTGCTCGAGCCGCATCGTCTGTTTCTGGGCGACAAAGGCTATGCGGTGGAGATGGCCACCAACGCCGACGACGCGCTTGAGCTGTTGCGTCACCGCGCGTTTGACCTGCTGCTGCTTGACGAACAGATGCCCGGCACGCGTGGGCTGGATGCGTTTCGCGAGTTGCGGGAGTTTGCGCCGTCGCTTCCGGTGGTCATGATCACCAAGAGCGAAGAAGACGCCACCATGAAGGAGGCGATTGGCGCAAACGTGCGCGATTATCTCGTGAAGCCGGTGACGCCGCGTCAGGTGTTGGCCATGGTCACGCGCATTCTGGATGGTCCGCTGATCCGGTCGCAGACGCTGGCGCGCGGTTTTGTTGAGCGGTTTCGGGCCATTGAGACGGAGCGGTACCAAGGCCTAGACTGGCGTGGTTGGGTGGACCGCTGGGTGGAGATTGCGCAGTGGGATGTGGATCTCGCGGCGGCCGGTGAAATGGGGCTGCACGAGTCTCTTCGTGGCCTGTACCCAGACATGCACCGGGCCTTTGCGCAATACATGCGCACCGAGTATCCACGCTGGTTGCGGGAGCTTGAAGGTGAACGGCCGCCGTTGTCGGTGGACGTGGTCTCGGAGTTCGTGGCGCCCGTGCTGCGCAGCGATCGGAAGGTGGTGTTCATTGTGATTGACTGTCTGCGGCAGGACCAGTGGAAGGCCATTGAACCGTTGTTTGCCCCGCTGTTTGAGATCGAAACCGCGCACTACTACAGCATTCTGCCCACGGCCACGCCGTACGCACGCAACTCGCTGTTCAGCGGCCTGTTTCCAGGTGAAATCGCGGCGCGACATCCGGATTGGTGGGGCGACCGGGACGATGAATCGCTCAACTCGCATGAAAAGGAGTTGATGCAGGAACAGCTGAAAGAGCTGCAGATCGACTTGCCGGTGCGCTACAGCAAAATCACATCGTCGGCGGATGCTGACGATTTGTTGCGGCATATGCCCGGCGCGATTGCTGGCGACGGCATTTCGGCATTTGTATTCAACTTTGTGGACCTGCTTACGCACGGCCGCAGCGAGTCGATGATTCTGTTTGAAGTCGCGCGCGATGAAGCGGCGCTGCGTGCGCTCACGCATCAGTGGGTGAAACGGTCGGCGCTGTTCGCGCTGCTGCAGGACGCGGCGCGTCGGGGAATCAAAGTGGTAATCACAACAGATCATGGAGCGCTGCATTGCAACACGCCGGCCACTGTGTTTGCGAAGCGTGATGCCACCAACAACTTGCGCTACAAGTTTGGCGAAGACTTGCGTGCCGAACGGGAAGATCAGGCGCTGCTCTTTACCAACCCTGATGATTTGCGCCTGCCGCACCGTAGCACGTCCATGAACACACTGTTGGCGGCCGGAGACACGTTTTTTGTGTACCCTACCAAGCTGCGCGAGTACCAGCAGCGCTACCGCGGTTCGTTCCTGCATGGTGGCGTTTCGCCCGAGGAATGCATTCTGCCGGTTTCGTTGCTCACGCCCAAACGATAAGGGCGTCGACGGCAATGGCGTCAGGTCTTTCCGGCACTACGGCAGAAATGCGTGCGGCGGCTCCGCTCAAGGTGTATCCGCGGCTGCTCAAGTTTTTGCGTCCGCACAGGGCACGCATGGCGCTGACGGTTGTCACGAACGTATGTGCCGCCGTACTCGATGTGTTTTCGTTTACGCTGCTCATTCCGTTTCTGAACACGCTCTTTGATCAGCCGCCGCTCACCAGCAGTGCGGGACTGGTCAATGATTTGCTGCAGGTCACGGTGGGCTGGTTTCTGAACGACGGCGACCCGATGGGGTCACTGCTCAATGTGATTCTGTTTATTCTGGTCGTAATCGTGGCCAAGAATACACTGGTGTGGATCAGTGGCCAGCTTGGTGCGCAGTTGCAGGAGTTTGTGGTGCGCGACCTGCGTAATGCGCTCTATGCACACCTGCAGCGACTGCCGCTGCCGTGGTTTACCAGTACGAAAGTGGGGCAGGTGATTGCGCGTGTGCTTACCGACACGCAGAACACAAAAGCCGTGATCACCGAGCTCATTACCAAGTCCATGATGAGCGGTGCGCAGGTGCTGGCCACGATTGTGGCGCTCGTGTCGCTTTCGTGGCAGCTCACACTGGTGTCGCTGGTGGGTGCGCCGCTCATCACGGTGGCGCTCATGCCCGTGCTGCGCAAACTGCGCAAAGGTCACCGCCGGCTTGGCAATCAGCACGGTGAGCTCACGAGCATTGTGCAGGAAGCGGTATCCGGCATGCGCCTGGTCAAGGCGTTTCGCGCCGAACCGTTTGAGACGTCGCGGTTTCAGACGGCCAACAGTGCCTTCGCGCGCGGCAACGTGAAGGTGAGCCGACTGGCGATGTTGAGCTCACCCGTCACGGAAACACTGGGTACGATTGTGGCCGTGGTCGTGTTGTGGCTGGGCGCACGACTGGTGCTGGTTGATGAGACCATGGAAGGCGCTGAGCTCATCTCGTTCCTCATTCTCGTGATGCGCATGCTGCAGCCGCTCAAGCAGCTGGCGCAGGTGCCCACCGTGGCGCAGCAATCACTGGCCAGTGCCGAACGCGTGTTCGAGGTGTTTGACGCGCCATCGGAAGTGGCGCGCGATCGAGGCACGCGGGTGGCCGCGTCGTTCAATGATTCACTGGTGTTTACCGACGTACGCTTTACATACGAGGAAGGTGCTGACGCACTGCGCGGCGTGTCGTTTACCGCCCGCAAGGGCGAGGTGGTAGCACTGGTGGGGCCCAGCGGCGCCGGCAAAACAACCTTGGTAGATCTCATCCCGCGGTTTGTGGAGCCGAGCGCCGGATCGATTACGCTCGATGGTGTGAACATCGCCGATATCAAGCTTGAGTCATTGCGTGCGCTCACCGGTGTGGTGAGTCAGGACACGGTGCTCTTTAACGACACGGTGCGAAACAACATTGCCTTTGGTGGCCGAGAGTACAGTGATGAACAGGTGGAAACAGCCGCGCGTGCGGCCAACGCACACCACTTCATTTCCGAGCTGCCCGAGGGATACAACACGTCACTCGGCGAACGCGGTGCACGGCTAAGCGGTGGACAGCGCCAGCGCCTGGCCATCGCACGCGCCTTGCTGCTCGATCCACCCATTCTGATTCTTGACGAAGCCACGTCAGCACTGGATGTGGAATCGGAGCGGCTGGTGCAGGAAGCGATTGATCGCCTGCTCGCGGGACGCACCGTGTTCGTGATCGCGCATCGGCTGTCAACCATCCAGCATGCCGATCGCATTCTGGTGCTTGAGCGGGGGGAGCTGGTGGAGTCGGGTACGCACGCTGAGCTGCTGGCGCGCGCTGGTACGTACGCACGCTTGCACGCGCTTCAGTTTGATGGATCGCGCGGCAACATGGCCGTTGGGGCCGCGTAGGGTGAGGATACCGCGTCGCATCAAGAGTTTGTATAAACGTACATGTACCTGTACATGTAGCCCCTACGCACTATCCGTTTCTGCCTTTTTCTGTGCGAGAGACCGCTAATGTCATTGCTGCGCGCGCATTACCCGTGGATGAACTCCGACGATGTGATCTATCTCAACGCCGCCAGCACCGGTCCACACCCGGCGCGGGCGGTGGAGCGCGGTCGCGAGTGGCTGGAGCTGCGTTCTCAGCCGCACCACATCAGCATTCCACACATGGTGAACGCGGCGCAGCACGCGCGGGAGCACTTCGCACGCGCCATCGGTGCGGACAGCGACGAGATCGCGCTCATGCCCAATACCACCTACGGCCTCAATCTCGCCGCCCGCGGATTACCGCTGCGACCGGGCACCGTGCTCACATTCGACGGCGAGTTTCCGAGCTGCGTGTATCCGTTCATGGCGTTGGGCTCGCGCGGCGTGTCACTGGAGCGCGTTCCGTTTGGCGCCGACGGCTTGCCCGATGAAGACGAACTGATCACGCGCATTGGACGCGGCGATGTGGTGGCGGTGGTGGTATCGTGGGTGCAATACGCCAGCGGTTTTGTCGTGGACCTCGAGCGCGTTGGACAGGCCTGCCGCAATGCCGACGCGTTTTTTGTGGTAGACGGCATTCAGGGCTGCGGTGTGCTGCCCATCAACGTGCATCAGCTGCCCATTGATATCTTTGCCAGCGGCGCGCAGAAGTGGATGCTCAGCCCGTGGGGTACCGGATTTGTGTACGTACGGCGTGAGCTGCACGACGTGGTGCAAGCGCCCGATGTGGGCTGGGCCTGCATGACCACCACCGGTGATTACGCGCATCTCACCGACTACAAGTACGAGTTCTGGCCCGATGCCCGTCGATTTGAAATTGTCACGCTGGCCTACCACGACTTCGCGATCGCCAACGAATCATTGTCGGCGATGGAAGAGGCTGGAGGGGCGGTAGCACTCAGTCAGCACATCGGCGAACTGGCCGATACGCTGGTGGCCTGGGCAGAATCACGCAGCGACTTCAGGCTGTGGACTCCGTCCGCGCGCAGCAAACGGGCCGGCGTGATTGCCATCGTACCCGATGACATGACGGGTGCGCTGGCCCGTCTCAAAAAAGCCGGTGTGGTGTGCGTGCCGCGCGAGAACGCTATCAGAATCGCGCCGCACGGCTACAACACCATGGAAGACATCCATCGCACGATCGCGGCACTCGAGGGCTGATATCGCCGTGCGGTGGCGTGAGTCGGAGTGAACGGGCGTGAACGTGCGTGAACGTGCGTGAACGTGCGCAGGCGCGGTTCAGCGCACGCGCACCAACCCCCAATCGCGGCTTCCCTTCTTGACCAGCAGGTGCCGGTCGGCCAACCAGGCATCTCCGGCGATCGTTCGCTCACTCATGGACATGCGTTGTCCGTTCACCGACACGCCGCCTTGCTCCACCAATCGCTTGGCGACGCCGCGGCTCTTGGCCAGCCCTGTGGCCACCACCAGATCGAGCGCGTCCACGGCACCCCCGTCGGCCGGTGCGTCAACCTCAGCGAACGGCACCTCGCGTGACATGGCACGCAGTGTATCGGCCGAGAGCTCGCGAGGGTCGCCCTTGCCAAACAACACCTGCGAGATTGCTTCAACCGTTTGCAGCACCGCTGCACCGTGCACACGCGTGGTGACATCGGCGGCTAGCAGACGCTGCGCTTCACGCTGCTCGGGGCGGGTGCTGGTGGCTTCGTCGAGTTGGGTGATTTGATCACGCCCGAGCAGCGTGAAAAAGCGCAACCAGCGTGTCACGTCGCGATCGTCCGCTCCCAGCCAGAACTGATAAAAGCGGTACGGCGACGTGCGTTCTGCATCGAGATAGACAGCACCTGCCTCCGATTTTCCAAACTTCTGTCCACTGGCGGTGGTCACCAGTGGGCAGGTGAGCACGTGTGCTTCAGCTCCTACGGTGCGTCGCAGCAGCTCCAGTCCGGCTGTCATGTTGCCCCACTGATCGCTACCACCAATTTGCAGTGTGACGCCATGGCGGGCATGCAGCTCGGCGTAGTCGTGCGCCTGCAGCAACATGTAGGTGAACTCCGTGTATGAAATGCCAGCGTCAAGACGCGATTTCACCGAGTCCTTGGCCAACATGTAGTTCACGGTAAAGTGCTTGCCTGTGGTCCGCAGGAAGTCGAGCAGACCAATGGAGCCGAGCCAGTCGGCGTTATTGGTCATTCGCGCAGCGTGCGGGCCGGTAAAATCGAGGAACGATTCCAGCTGCGCTCCAATGAGGCGCGCGTTTTCTTCAATCACGTCGAGGGTCTGCAACGTGCGCTCGCTGATTTTCCCCGACGGGTCCCCGATCATGCCCGTGCCGCCGCCCACCAGCGCGATGGGCTTGTGACCAGCGCGCTGCAAGTGCACCAAGCCCATCACGGGTACGAGATTGCCCACATGCAGACTGGGCGCGGTGGGGTCAAAGCCGCAGTACGCTGCGGTCGGACCTTTGGCGAGGTGTGCGGCGAGGCCGTCAGTGTGCTGAAACAGCAGCTCGCGCCACGTCAGCTCGTCGAGAAGGGCAGTGTGTTGGGACATGGTCCCAATTATAGACAGCGCGCGGCTCTTGGCGCGTGTGTGTTCCGCCAATAGGCTTCTACCATATGTTCCGTCTCGACTTTTGCCGTGGCCGCGCATGAGCGCCGCCGCGAAGCGCCGATCGGGTGTCGCGCTGTGGCGTCGTCCATGGATTCGCTGGGCTTCAGTGCTCGCGCTCTTTGGGCTTGGCGTGGGCGTCGCCGGCTTTATCACCGCGTGGACGCAGGTGTGCCGCGTGGGCGTGTGCCCCACCACCGAAACACTCAGCTCCTACATCCCCAATCAGACGTCCAAGCTTTACGCCGCCGATGGACGCTTTATCGCGGAGCTCGGATTGGAGCGCCGCACGCTCGTCCGGCTCGATGAGATTCCGCAGCATGTGAAGGATGCCTTTCTGGTCGTGGAAGACAAGCGCTTCTACGAGCACAACGGCATTGACTACATCCGCGTGTTTGGTGCGGTACTGCGCAACATCAAGGCCGGTGCGTTTGCCGAAGGGTTCAGTACCATCACCATGCAGCTGGCGCGCAATATTTTCCCCGAGTCGCTGAGCCGCGAAAAAACGCTGCTGCGCAAGCTCAAGGAAGCGCACGTTGCCGTTGATATTGAAGCGGCGTTTCCGAAAGACCGCATTCTTGAGCTGTATCTCAATCAGATTTATCTCGGATCCGGGGCGTACGGCATTGAGACCGCATCGCAACGGTATTTTGGCAAGTCGGTGCGCGATGTGAGCGTGTCGGAGGCGGCCATGCTGGCCGCACTGCCGAAGGCGCCGGAGCGTTACAATCCGCGTCGCTACGCCGATCGGGCAATCTCACGGCGCAACACCGTCATTGAGCTGATGCGTCGCGCCGAGGTGGTCAGCAACAGCGATGCGAGTCTGGCCAAGGCATTCCCCCTGCAGCTCGCGCAGCGCACCGAATCGGGTGAAACAGCGCCGTATTTTGTGGAGTGGGTGCGGCAGCAGCTCGACCAGCAGTTTGGTCAGCGGTTGTATGAAAACGGGCTCAAGGTGTACACCACGCTTGACCTCGATATGCAGGCCGCCGCCGAACGGGCCATGGAAGAGCAGCTGGCGTCGATTGAATCGGGCAAGTATGGGCCGTATTCGCATCTGACGTTCGAAGAATATGAGGCCCGTCTGGCCGAGGGCGAGGATGTGCGCGGCGGGGGGGAGTCGCCATACCTGCAGGGCGCATTTGTGGCAGTTGACCCGCGACTCGGCGCCGTACGGGCGCTGGTAGGCGGACGTGATTTTGCCGATTCCAAGTTCAACCGCGCCGTGCAGGCGCTGCGTCAGCCCGGTTCCACGTTCAAACCCATTGTGTACGCCGCGGCGGTGCGCGCGGGTCTTGGTCCGTCGCATGTCATTCAAGACAGCCCGGTGTCGCTGAGTCAGGTGAGCGGCGAGGTGTGGCGCCCACAAAACTTCGATCTCAAGTTCGAGGGTGGCATGCCCATGCGTCGCGCGCTCTACATGTCGCGCAACATTCCAGCGATCAAGGTCGGGATGGAGTTGGGGCCGCAGCAGGTTATTCGCATGGCGCGCCGCTTTGGTATCAGTACGCCCATTCCGCCGTATCCGTCGCTGTACATCGGTTCGGGCGACGTGTATCCCCTGGAAATGATTTCGTCGTACTCCGTGTTTGCCAACCTTGGCCTGCGCACTACGCCGTACGCGATTCTGCGGGTTGAAACGGCTGACGGAGAGTTGATCTGGCAGCCTCGCCCCGAGCGTGAAGCGGTGCTCACACCCGAAGAAGCGTGGTTGATGGTGAGCATGATGAAGGATGTGGTGGGGCGCGGTACTGCGTACAACTCGACTACCGGCGCGGGATTCCGCGTGCCGGCAGGTGGCAAGACGGGCACCACCAACGACGGCGCCGATGTGTGGTTTATTGGTTACACCGCCGACCTCGTGGCCGGTATCTGGGTGGGGTTTGACCGACCCAAGAAAATCAAAGCCAACGCGCAGGGTGGCTCGCTGGCAGCACCCGCGTGGACGGCGTTCATGAAGGACGTGTACACGCGCAAGCCGGAGCCACCCGACTGGCCGCGCCCGGATGGCATTGTGGTGCGGCAAATCGATGCGCGCACCGGATTGCTGGCCAACTTTTCGTGCCTGGGCAATACCGTGACTGAGTATTTTGTGTTCGGCAACGAGCCGCGACTCAGTTGCACCGATTACCAGATGACGCTTCCCAAAGTTGAGGGGGATTCTCTGGCGGGCGGCGCGCCACCCCGCGCCTATCGGGACACGACCAATCCGTTTCGTATTCCGCCTCCGTGACGCGATCTGAGCCTGCGCTACCGGGGCCCACGCAGGCAGAGCCTACGGGAGCGGAGCGTGTGGCGTGGCACGCGCGCTGGGTGCTGCCGGTAACCAGCGCGCCGATTGCCAATGGTGCGGTGATTGTACAGGGCGATCGCATTGTGTGGGTTGGTGAGTCCGCGAAGGCCGAAGCACACCAGCATGAACAACTGGGCGAGTGCGTGCTGCTGCCCGGACTCATCAACGCGCATTCGCATCTCGAGCTCACCGCGCTGCGTGGTTATCTCGAGGGGCTGCCTTTTGGTGACTGGCTGCGCACGCTTACTCAAATCAGAGCGCAGCTGCTGTCGGCGCAGGACATCATTGACTCGGCGCGACTGGGTGTGTCGGAAGCATTGCTGGCCGGGATCACCACAGTTGCTGACTGTACGGCGAGTGGTGCGTCGCTCGATGCCATGATTGACGGTGGTATTCGCGGGCGGGTGTACCTGGAGACCTTTGGTCCGGACCGCTCGCAGGTTGACGCATCCATGGAGGCGCTGCGCAGCGGCGTGGCATCTCTGCGCGCGCGGGCCAATGCGCAGGAAAATCCGCTGGTTGATGTGGGCGTCTCACCGCATGCGCCGTACACCGTCTCCGAGGCGCTCTTCGCGGCTGTGGCACGCTTTGCGACCGACGAACAGCTGTTCGTGGCCACGCACGTGGCAGAGAGTGCGGCTGAGGATGGGTTCGTACGTGACGGCACCGGTCCGTTTGCGGAACGATTGCGTGCGCGAGGGATCGCGGTGGAGGGCACGGGTGGCTCACCAATCGCGCTGCTCGATCGCACCGGGTTGCTCAATGATCGGTTGTTGTGTGTGCACGCAGTGCACGCGAGCGCCGGTGACATGTCGCGCATGGCGGCGAGCGGCGCGACGGTCGTGCACTGTCCCATCAGCAACGCCAAGCTTGGGCAAGGCATTGCCCCCGTGCTGGACATGCGGGAGGCGGGTATAACGGTGGGACTGGGCACCGATTCAGTGGCCAGCAACGATCGCATGGACATTGTGGGCGAAGCGCGGCAGGCGGTGCTGCTGCAATCCTTGCAGCGTCAGACGCCCGATGCGCTGTCGGCGGCTAATGCGCTGCAGATGGCAACGATGGGGGGAGCGAGAGCGCTGCAGTATGCGTCGCTGGGCGCGTTGGAGGCGGGTTATCAGGCCGATCTTTGCGCATTCCGGGTTGATGCTCTGGAAGCTGTTCCTGTCTATGACCCGGCCGTGCTGATGGTGCATGTGTTGGGAAGCGGACGATCGGCGGCGCTAACGATGGTGGGTGGACGTGTACTGGTGCGTGACGGTACGGAACTGAATGCGGATCCGGACGTTCGACAACGTGTAATCTCTGTTGGCGACAACGTGGTTCGGTTTGTCACGCAAAGGTGACGTGATGCGGCCAACCATAGCGGTAGCGGAGTGCTCTGTTGTAGCTTTGACGTATACGCTGGTTTCGCAGGTGTTGCGTACCTGACACGGAGGGCGTGCGTGATTGCCGGGTGTCTTGCTTTGAATGCGTCGTACGAGCCGTTAACGATGGTGCCGCTTCGGCGGGCGCTACGGCTTGTCATTGACGGTAAGGCGGAAATCGTCGAAGCGGACCAGGATCGACCGGTTCGCTCCGAGCGACTGGCCATGCCGCGTCCGGCGGTAATCCGGCTCACCAAGTTCATCCACGTGCCGCGCCGGTTCCGCCGACAGGTCACGAACACGTTCCTGTTCGCGCGCGACCATTATCAGTGTCAGTACTGTGGTCGTGAGAACACGGAGCTCAAGCCACGTGAATCGCTCACGCGAGATCACGTGGTCCCCATGTCCCGTGGCGGCTTGAACGAGTGGACGAACGTGGTCACCGCGTGCAGCAGTTGCAACACGCGCAAGGCCAGTCGCTTGCCGCACGAGATTGGCATGCAGCCAATGGTGGCTCCAGCTGAACCGCACTTTGTGCATCTGGCGTGGGCGGTGCGTCGATTGACGCCCACGCAAGCGCGCTACATCAAGGTGTTTTACGGCGAGGAAACGTTACGCCGCGTGAAGGCCATGGACGCGGTGCCGGTGGCCAGCTAACACCGCGCATTGCTGGCCACTGCGTGTGGTCATCACTTGTGTGGACATCACCTCGTGTCGTGCTTACCGTGTGCGCCGTTCACTTCCGGCCGTCATCGAGCACTCTGAACGCTGACGAGCGCGCTTCGAGGCGGCGCACTTCGCCTCCCATGAGCCGGGACGCCAGCGTGCGCAAACCGCGTCCCAGTGCAGTACCGGGATTCTTGCGACCTTGCACGGCGGGCGCCAGTTCACCGCGCAGCCAGCGCGATAGTTCGTCGAGATCCTTGAGATCAAGCGTCTCGATTTCCGCCTGTACGCTGTAGTAGTGTCGCTGCCCCGGTCCGGGACGGCCGATGGGTGGCGCGTGCGGTAAAGCCACGGCTGCCTTGGCATCGGAGAGCCGCCTGTAGGTGCCCAAGGGTGATACCGTATTGTCGCCCTCGATTCTGGCCACTTCAAACGTCTGGTCAAACTGATCGTAGTGCATGATGACATCCCATTCTTCGCGCGCCACCACGTCGTTGAAGAACCGGCCCATTTTCCAGAGCTCAACACGCATGTGCACACGCACATCAAAGCCATTGCGCAACAGCTCTTCAAAGCGACCGCCATCGATTGAGTTGCGCAGCCGGACCGTCATATTGCTGGATGCGGTTGGCAGCGTGATATCGATACGCGGTCCGTCGGTTTCTTGCGCAGCCACAGGCAGGGCAGGCAGTGACAGGACAGCCACAACAGCTGCAGTGGCGGGCAGTCTGGTCAACTGAACGGCTGCCGAGGCCAACGTGCTGGCCATCAGCAATGCAGCTGTGCCCAGCGATGCGGCGAGACGCCTGACGGGGTTCAAGAGACGCACAGCGAGGATCAGAAGCGAGCGCCGACGCGCAGGAAGATACGCGGCGTAGGAGAGCCGCCGGAAAGTGGTTGCGCCACGTACACCCCCAACGTGCCGAAATCCACGCCCACGCCAACGTCGCTTCGAAACGAACTGAGTGACGGGATGCGGCTGCGCGGGTATGTGAGCCCGCCGTCACGTGGCCCCGAGAGCCATCCGCGACCACTGTTGGCAAACACCACCCATGAGCCGTCGGCACGCAGACCGTCGGCGTACCAGCGACGATCATCTTCGCGTTCTTCAGCGCCGAAGAGTGCGATACGGAAGTCACCCTTGAGCTCAGCCTGCACGAGCAGGATACGGTCGCACGCGGCCGGCCGACCACGCTCGGTGAACGTAGCCTCGGGCAGCGTGTTGCACATGCCTGTATCCTCACTGCCGGTCAGTGCCCGGAACGCGTAACCGGGGAGGGCATCAACACCGCTGACGGAAAGTTGCCGTTGCGGAGGCAGCGCGTTGCCGTGCACGAGTCCACCGGCCACCACGCGCACATTCACCGACGTGAGTGGTGCAATGCGCACGTAGCGGCGCGCATCAACAAAGGCACGTCCGTACGTAAGCGTGGGCGCAGTCAGGGCGAGTTCTTCGGGGTTGGGGGTGCCGGTAATATCCATGTCGCCGCGTTCATACTCCGCCCGTATGAGCCAGCCGTCACGCGGGCGTTCGGCGTCGTTACGCGTATCTATACTGGCGGATGCGTTCAGGAGATTCACCGAGCCTTCGAGCGCTCCCGGGTTGGCACGCCAATCACGGCCTCCGCGAAAGAGTGCGAAGGCGTTGCGCGCATCGCGCGATGCCCAACGCTCACGTCCCATGGATACGGAAAACTCCAGTGCCGCGGTGGGTACCACGCGAACAAAGCCGGCTCCACCAAAACGATTCCAATAGTCGCGGTAATCGCGCGCAAAGAGCAGCGCGGCGAGCCCAGTCTCCGTCGCGGACAGTGACCACTGTTCCACCGCATCCACTTCGTCAATAAAGCGCGCCCCCACCGCGACATGCTGCGCTTCGGTACCCTGTCGGAACTCGGCGAGCGAGCGGGAGCCGATGTTCTGTCGCTCCCATGACAGTCGGTCGCCGGTCCGGAAAATGCCCAGCGCCTCGACCGTAATGCGCGAATCGCCACGGTTGACCCGCAGACGGGGGCCAAAGAGAATCGACAGCTGTTCAACACGATTGTACGAGTTGGCAGACGCGATGACGATGTCTTTCAAGTTGGCGCCAGGCCCGTCGCGCCAACGTCCGTAGCGCGCCAGCATGGTCTCATCTTCTGCCGCAACCAGCTGACCGCTGTCATTACGGAAAGCCAGGCGCGATCGCCACACCTGCATCTCGCCATCCACCCGACCGCGCGTGCGATTGGCCACCACGCCGCCCACCACGTACACAGAACCGGTGATGACGGCCGTTGAATCGAGTCGCATGTCGCCGTTAATGACAACCACATCACCCAGCACGGTGCCGCTTACAATGACCGGGCCCGTGAGCACCGCCAGTGTGCTTGATATGGTGTCGGTTGGTGACACCACAAAGCGTCCGTCAACCTTTTGCGAGGACGGATTGTTGTACGCCGCAAGCACGGTGCTGCTGACGGCGTTCGGCACGCGACCGGTGCGCGGGTCGCCACGGGTTTGTGCCTCAAGCACCGGAGCGAGCAGAGTTGTGAAGACTGCTGCCATCATCCAACCCTTCATTCTCCCCCCCCCAAGCCCAGCCGACGCATGCGACGGTACATGTTGGCCCGGTCGGTGCGCAGCCGACGCGCGGCATCGGCGATGTTGCCATCTGCGGAGGAGAGGGCGTGCG
>JBBSPO010000088.1:0-13069 GCA_038258695.1 Gemmatimonadales bacterium
GCCGTAGCGACGCGCTTCATCTTTCCACCACGACGACACCACGTTCAGCGACAATCGCCCGTTGCTGATCTGATCAATTGTTGCCGCCTGCTTGGCCAACGTGGCCGGATGATGATACGCCGGGCGCACAGCAACCATGAGTTCGAGCGAATGCGTAACCGCGGCCAACGCCGCCGCCGTAGACCATGCATCGAGCGCTGGTGCCTGAATGCCCTTGATGTCATTCAGAAACAGTTCGGCAATGAGCGTCAGATCGTAGCCCAGTTCTTCACTGCGGCGCGCCAGTCGCTGCACGTAGCCCCAGGACGCCTGCATGCCTTCGTCTTCGACGTTACGCAACCAACCGCCAAAGACCGGGAGCCAGTATCCGTAGCGCATTATGGCACGCCCGCGCCAACCAGACCGGCGCGCACTTCGAGATAATCCACCAAACGTGCGAACGGATCAAAGCCAATCACATTAGGCGCATCGGCGACAAAGTTTGACAGCGCATTCACATCGTAGAAATAGTGCTGGCCATCGCGGTCATCGACCAGAAACTCGATACCTCCCACATCAATACCGGCGGCTTGTGAGATGCGCTCCACCTGCGCAATGATCTCATCAGACGGACGCGTGCCTTCCACCCGCATGCCGGTTTTGGGTGCATCAATCGCACACGCACCACGAACCAACTCCACTCCATTTGTGGTCTGGCACGCATCGGCGGGGCACAGGTCAAACGAACCAACGGCCGGAAACACATTAATCGCATACAGGAACTTGCCGCCGAGTGTTTCGACGCGCGTAATGTGACCATTGCGAAGTGGCGCGGACTCCTGCACCAGTGCGGTGCCGTCCACTCCAAGCTCCACCTCTCCGCGCGCCACCGCCTCTCGCAGTGCGTCAGGAGTTTCGTAGCGCACAATGCCTGCACCACTGCCACCAATGTTCGCTTTCACCAGCACAGGGAAACGCAGACCCGACGCGGCGTCTTGTGCACGCGACGCATGATTGATCACGCGACTGGCCGGAAACGGCAGCCCGAGAGACGCCAGCAAATCCAGCTGTGAGGCCTTGGAGAGCTCCAGCGCGTAGGCGGCCGCATTGTTGACCACGGGAATACCCAGTCGGTCTACATGACGCAACCAGTGCAGCGTGGCGAAAATGCTCGAGCCATTGCCCCGCAAATAGGCGCTCGGACTGGCTCGATTGAACACCGCCGAATACGGCAGCGATGTCTCACCCGGATTGTACACGTGCGCCGCCGCGTCGAGACCGACGTACGGGATACCACGCGCGTCCAACTCGGCGAACAGCGGACGGAACCAGTCCGGATGCTCGTACAACACAGCAATAGGTAACAACGACATACAAACCTCGACGCAGAAGGTGCGCCGTCCGAACACGAAAAAACCCGACGGAAAAGACGCCGCCGGGCAATCGCGTTTTAGCTCCTTATTTAACGTGGCGGCAATAGGCGGCAAAAGACCACGAGCTTCAGTTGTGAGAGAAGCATAGCCCGGTGCGCCGAATGATGTCAAGTGACATCACCTGCGCTCAGTCCCGCCCGCGCGCGGACGCTTGCGTGCCCACCCATGCCCGCGCAGCGCCTGACGAACACCCGTCGATGCGGTACTTTCCGAGGCAATGATCAAGTATCTCGGATCCAAACGTCTGCTGCTCGACAGAATCACCAGTGTCGCCCGCGCGGTTCCCGGAGCCACTTCGGCGATCGATCTTTTTTCGGGCACCGCGCGGGTAGCACACGCGCTCAAACGGGACGGGCTGCAGGTCCTGGCCAATGATTACTCTGCCTACGGGCACGCACTGGCCACGTGCTACGTACAGGCCGACGCCGACGAATGGCTGCATCACGCCACAGCGCTTATTGCGGAGTTGCAGCAGACGCCGCCCGAGGCGGGCTATTTCACCACCACCTTCTGCGAAGACGCCCGCTACTTCACACCACACAACGGAGCGCGGGTTGACGCGATCCGCTGTGCGATTGCAGAGCGCAACTTGCCGCCTGAACTTGAGGCCATCGCGCTCGTGTCGCTTATGGAAGCCGCCGATCGTGTGGACTCAACAACCGGCGTGCAAATGGCCTACCTCAAGCAGTGGGCCGCGCGGGCGGCCAAACCGCTCACGTTGCGCGTGCCCGCTGTATTGCCCCGCGCCGAGCATGGCAAAGGCGCCGCGTTTCAACTTGATGCGCTGGAAGCGGCACACACACTGAGCGCAGACATCGCCTATCTCGATCCGCCATACAACCAACACTCGTATCTCGGCAACTATCACATCTGGGAAACGCTGGTGCGATGGGATGCACCCGAGGCGTACGGTGTCGCACGCAAACGCACCGACGTACGCACACGCCAGAGTGTCTTCAACAGCCGCCCCCGGTTTGCCGGAGCACTGCGTGAGGTTATCTCGGCCATTGATGCCCGTGTGTTGATCGTGTCGTTCAACGATGAAGGCTATCTGTCGCGCAACGAGCTCGTTGACATGCTCGCGACGCGCGGCGAGGTGATCGTGCTTTCACATGACTACAAACGGTATGTGGGTGCACAGATCGGCATTCACAACCTCAACGGCGAGAAGGTGGGCGCGGTCAGCCATTTGCGGAACACTGAATACTTGTTCGTTGCCGGTGCGGCCGATGATGTTGATGGAATCCGCAGTTCTTTGCAGCACAGCGGCGGATCGCTTCCCTACGCGGTGTGACGACACGCCTTGAACGTGGTCTGTCACTGTTTGGTAACGTGCGCACCGCCACGGAGTCTGGTCGCCCCGCCACCACCGGGAAATGACGATCGTTCGGGTCATTCCCTATTCTCCCAAAATCACTATGCGTCTACTACCGCTGGCTTTTGCGCTGCTTTTCACAAGCGCGTGCCGCACCGATTCTGCACCGCCTGATTCCTCCGCACAGACTGATGGTGCGTTGGACCCCTCACCACGCCATGTGCGTGTTATCTGGACGGAAAACCCATCGGAGCACGCCATCATCTCCTGGACCACAATGGCCGACACGCGCGCCAACGTGGTGCGCTACGACACCGTGAGCCGCGCAGATGGTGACCGGGACTACGCGATGTCGGCACCGGCGGTGCGCAACGGTGCGGCCACCATGCGCGCCGACGATGTGGAGGAAGGCGTGCCAGTGGGTTGGTATCATCATGCGGAGATCACCGGGCTGCGACCAAACACCAAGGTCTACGTGTCGGTTGAAAGCGACGGCGAGCTCACTGACGAGCGCTGGTTCCTTACGGCGCCTGACGATGACCGACGTGTCACACTGCTCTCCGGCGGTGACTCACGCATGGGTGGCCCACAACCGCGTTATGCCGGTCGTACACCGCACCTTGAACGGCAGGACATGAACAAACGCATGGCGCAGCTGTTGACCGATACCCCGGACATTATCGCGCTGGCGCACGGGGCAGACTGGGGTACAACGGCCGACTGGCGGCATCTGTACTGGTGGTTTGAAGACAACGAGTTGTTGCGCACCGCCGACGGTCGCATTTTGCCGTTTATTGTAGCGCGTGGCAACCATGATGAAGGCATCGGCTTCAACGAGCACTTCTGGCTCGGTGATATCACCGATGAGTTGAGCTACGGGTACTACTACACCACGAACATCGGCACGAACCTGTCGTTGATTACACTCAACACCGAAATCAGCGTGGCTGGTGATCAGAGTGAATGGCTTGAGGAACAGCTGCAGGAGCTTCGGCCGGTCAAGCGTTGGATCATGGCGCAGTATCATCGGCCGGCGTATCCGGCGGTGAAAGAATACACGGCGCTCGACTTCTCTCGTGTACGCGAGACGTGGTCGCCGTTGTTTGACAAGTATGGTCTCGATCTGGCCCTGGAGTCAGACGGGCACAGCCTCAAACGCACCGTGCCCATTCGGAACTTCAAGCAGGCGGACGACGGTGTCGTCTATATCGGTGAAGGTGGACTGGGAGTCCCGCAGCGCACCCCTGACTCCACGCGCTGGTTTCTCCAACCGCCTGGCATGTCGGCCAGTGCACATCATGTGTGGATTATCTCCGCAGATTCGCTTCAGTTGCGAGCGCAGGCGATCGGCATTGATGGCAGTGTGCTCGACGACTACACGAGAGCACCACGATGATGCAGCGCGTCACCAGCACTGCGCTACGCGCTCGATCACACGTGCACCGCACGACACGCTCGGCATGACCACTGCCCGGCAGCGACTGCTGGCTGCGGCCACGTCGTTCGTGGCGCTCGGCACGGCCATGTTGCTGCGCTCGGGCACTGCGATCGGGACACGTCTGTTCATGAACGAAGAACTGGCGCACGCACAATCCCGATCGGTGGAGATCGGGGTTGCGTGGCTACTTGTTGTGTGTGTGCCCGCACTGTGGTTTGCTCGCGTACGTGTGATCGCGGCAAGCGTTGTGCTGTGTGTAGTAGCAGTACTCGCGTGGGCAACGCAGGATCAGGGCGGATATCCATTCAGCGCGTGGGCCCTGCCAGCGCAGGCCATGCGCATTGCAGCGCCACTGGCGCTGCTTGTGATCGGCCTTCGCTCGGCCAACGCTGGCGCAACACGCACCAGGGAGTTGCTTGCCCTGTGGATCATCCGCGTGGCGACCGTGTTGGTTTTTGCCGTGCACGGAACGGAAGCCCTGCGTGCTCACCCGTGGTTTGTTGACCTTACGATTGTGTCGGTTCGTGAACTGCTCGACGTCCGCTGGTCACAGGCCACGGCCGAGCGCCTGCTGATGGTCGTTGGCGTGCTTGACCTGGCCGCGGCCGCAATGCTTCTGCTCACACGTTCGCGCGCGGTGATTCTGTACATGGCACAGTGGGGACTGTTCACATCGCTGTTGCGACTGATCGCCTACGGTCCCGGTGCGCTTGGTGAAGTGATTGTCCGCATGCCACACGCACTGCTGCCGCTGGTGCTGTTGCCGCTCGCCGGCCTAACGCGCGCACGAGGACTCTCACCATCCGCACTATTTTCTGCTACGTCGCGAACGCCGGCGCATCCAGACGCCGGAAGCAGAAGTTGAGCAACACCTCCGACTGCACCGTCTGACCTGGCTCCAACGGGATAAGCTCGGGCTTGGTGGGGTGAAAAAAGTGCGTGGAATAGCCAAGCGATGTCATGAACGCGCGAAACGACATCTCGCTGGACCCTGCCATCCGCAAGCACGCCTCGTTCATCTCCGCAATCACGTAGGGCACGCGATGCCGCGCGAGCAGCTGCTCCGCACCGTTCATGATCGCGTGTTCAGCGCCTTCAGCGTCGATTTTTATCGCTTTGAGGGACTTGAACGGCCTGTGCAGCAGCAAATCATCGAGCGTTCCAACATAAGTGGGTTGTACGTTGGACGCAGTGAGCGCGTCCGCACGCTCGGCCGAATCGCTGACCGCCCGGACAGCATGCCCACCGTCGTTGTCGGGGGCGATGGCCAACGGTTCCACAGTACGCCGATTGCCCAGCGCCATATGCAGCGGCCGCACGTGCCATGCCTCGTTCATCGCAATGTGATCAACCAAATGGGCAAAGTTGGAGCGATTGGGCTCCACGCTCCACACTTCGCCGGTTGGTCCCACAAGTGCCGCGGCAAACGTGGTGAACCATCCCACGTGCGCACCGATGTCAATAAACGTGTCACCATCCTGCAGAATGGCGGCCAGAAACTGACACGTTTCCTGTTCGTACAGCTTGCCTGCGTCCAGATACTCCAGCATGATGCGCTGGCTCATCTGCTCCGGATCGAGGGACATGCGAATGCTGCGCGGGCCGTCCGGGCGGGCGAGGGTATAACTCTTTTCTATTCGGGGCATTTTTCGGGAGGGCGAGTTTACCGAAGCGAGTCTGTCCGACCGGTCAGTCGAAACTAGCCCACGAATGCACGTGTCGCCACGCGGACAGCGCCTGGCCCGCCGCGACGCCCACCGGAGCGCTCGCGCCGAAGGCGGTTGCCGTCTATCGTTCGATACATGAAGACTGTCGGATCGAATCTGGCGACGCTGCTGACCGAGGAGCAGGATCCACTGCACCGCAGCGTGATGCCATTTCTGCGCTACATCGTGATGTTGATCGCGGTGATTCTGTTGTTTTCGTGGCTCTTTCACGTCATCATGGCGGCCGAGGGCCAGGACCATAGCTGGTTTACCGGCGTCTACTGGACGCTCACGGTGATGACCACGCTGGGCTTTGGCGACATCACCTTTCAAAGCGATCTCGGGCGGATATTCAGCGCGGTTGTGCTGCTCACCGGCCTGATCATGTTGCTGATCCTGCTGCCGTTCCTGTTCATTCGCGCCGTGTATGCGCCGTGGTTGGAGCAGCGCAGTCGCGCTCGGGTACGGACGCTGCGCAGTGTGCCGGCGGCGGTGTCTGGTCACGTGCTGATCTGCGCCAATGATCCGATCGCGCTGGCGCTGGTACATCGGCTTGAGATCGCTGGAGTGCCTGCGTATGTGATTGAACCTGATTCGGAACAGGCGCTGCGGCTTCGTGACGCCGGACTGCCGGTTATCACAGGAAACATCGATGCCTCAGAGACTTTTGTGGCCGCCGGTATTGAGCGCGCCAAACTGGTATTCGCCAACAGCAACGATCCGCAAAACAGCAGCATTATCCTCACCGTGCGTGAACGATCGGAACACATCCCGATCATCGCACTCGCCGAATCGCACGATTCGGTAGACATTCTGGAGCTCAGTGGTGCGACGCACGTGTTGCCACTCAAACGGCAGTTGGGCGAGCACCTGGCCAACCGTGTAAGTGCGGGCATTGCGCACGCCAACGTCATTGGTCGATTCCACGGCATGTTGCTGGCAGAGTTTCCGGTGCACGACACGCCACTCCAGAATCGGTCGATTCGCGACATCGGGCTGCGCGAAGCGATTGGTGTGACCGTGATTGGTGTGTGGCAGAAGGGGCGCATGCTGGCGGCGCGCCCCGACATGCAGCTGACCAGCATGTGCGTGCTCGTAGTGATCGGAACCGCGGCGCAAATCGATGAGCTCAACGAGCTGCTGGTGATTTACAACGTGAATTCCAATCCGGTGATTGTTCTGGGCGGAGGGAAAGTTGGTCGCGCTGCAGCCAGAGCGCTCCAGGCCCGTGATATCCCGGTGCACATCGTAGAGCGGGCGCGAGAGCTGTCCGGCAAGATTCATACGTGTGCCGATCGACACATTATTGGCGACGCCGCCGACCGCAGCGTACTGGCCGATGCTGGTGTGGAGCAGGCGCCGTCGATTCTGCTTACTACGCACGACGATGCGATGAACATCTATCTCACCGTCTATTGCCGGCGTCTGAATCCCGAAGCCCGTATCCTCTCGCGGGTAACGCACGAACGAAACGTGGAGGCCATTCAGCGTGCCGGTGCTGATTTTGTACTCAGCTACGCATCGCTTGGCGTGCACAGCGTGCTCTCAATCGTGCAAGAACGCGAACTGGTCGTGCTGGGCGAAGGCGTCGACCTGTTTTACATCCCCGTACCGAACTCTCTGGCTGGCCGTACACTCGCGGAATCAGCTATCGGCCAGCGCACCGGCTTGAACGTCATCGCCATTCAGCACGACGAGCGCGTGCAGGCATCACCGCAGGCCGACGATACCTTGGTGAAAGGCACCATGCTCATTGCGATGGGCGGTACGGATGCCCGGGAGAAGTTTGCCGAGACGTTTCACTAGCTCGAACGGTTCACCGCTTCGCCGCGTGGACGGCGGGAGCATGCGACGGGCGCGTCTGCGCGAGTTGTGCTCTTCCCGGCCCGTGGCGTTGGTTCGCCGCCGCGGCCCGATGCGCTATTTCGACACCGCGGCCCGTTGCGCTATTTCGCCGCCGCGCCGGCCCGCCACACCCACCAGATCAGCACCAGCTGCAGCGGCAGACGAATCCACAGCGCCACGATCCACCATGTGGCAGATTCCCGGGCGCGCGCGTCAACGAGCATCTGCACGTTGGCTGGGAACACGGCGAGGAGCAGGGCAATCAACGTCCACGCGGCCCAAACACGAGTTGCGGGCATGAGCAGACCAATCGCGCCAACAATCTCCACCACGCCGCTCGCGTACACGAGCGTACGAGCGCTCGGCAGCCACGCGGGCAACCAGCGTGGCATGATGGAAATGAAAATATTGGGAGCCACAAAGTGCATCACACCGGCCACCGCGAAAATGCCCGCCAGCAGTCCGTGATGTCGCGTCATCCCGCGTAGCCGAACACCGCGAAAAAATGACAGGCACTGCCACCGAGCACAAAACAGTGCCAGATCGCGTGCGCATATTCAGCCTTCCGTACGTAGAAAAATACGCCTGCCGAATAGAGCAATCCACCGGCGGCCAGCAGTGTCAGTCCGGCGCTTGGCATAGCCAGCGCCATGGGGCGCAAAGCAAATACAATCAGCCATCCCATGCCCAGATAAAACGCGGTGGAGACTTTTTTGAAGCGAGAACGAAACACGAGTTTGAAAAAAATGCCCAGTGCGGCAAGCGTCCATATTGCTCCGAACATCGCCCAGCCCCAGGCACCGCGCAGCACGCCAAGCGTGAAGGGCGTATATGTACCGGCAATCAGCAGATAAATGGCGACGTGATCAGCGAGGCGCAGCACGTGCTTGGCACGTGGGTGCGGCACGGCATGATACAGCGTGGACGTGGTATAGACCGCCAGAAGCGATGCCGCGAACACGCTCACGCCCAACACCAGCAACAGATCCCCACGCGCCAGATACGATGTGACCAGCACAGGCACACCGATCAGGCTGGCCAGCAATCCCACACCGTGTGTGACTGCGTTGGCCAGCTCTTCCCGTTTCGAATACATGCCTTGAAGCGCTGCTGTGGTGCTCTGGTTCACCTGCATCTCCTGCAACGGAACTCTGACCGGAGGCGCGAGCCTTGCGCGCGGCCGGACGGAAGTTCGTGGGGCGGACTGCTACTGCGCGATAACACTCCACACTTCAACACGACCCAGCTCAAACAACGGAATCGCTACGTAACCCCGACTTGCATCAAAGCCAATGTCGGCTGGCTGCGGCACGTTGCGAATGAGCGACGTGAGTTTGCCGTTGGACAGTGCGTGCACTGTTGAGTCACTCCAGCTGGATACAAGCACACGACCATCGGGCAGTGCCAGCACGCCGTCAAATCCGCCAGGACCAGCAGCGATGGAATCAGCCGCCGAACTACCCGTTTCCCACGCCGAAATGGTAGCAGCTGCAAAGGGGACGATTATTAATTTTCCATCGGCACCAAACGCGAGCCCGTTGGGACCCGGCTCGCCCTCAAAGCTGAGCGCCTCAAATACTTCGCGGCCGGCCAGCTTGAAAATGCGATCCGGCCCCGGATGCGACATGCCGTCAGCGCCAAATCGGATGCCCGTGTCGCTGATGTACAGCGAGCCATCGCCCGCCAATGCAATGTCGTTCAGGAAGACAGCGCCATCCACCGCAATCGATACTACTTCACTGCCCGTGATCACGTTGAAGCCACGCACGGTATTGATGTCGGCCACCCAAAGCGTATCACCAACGAGCGCCATGCCCTTGGGGCCGTTGAGCGTCACACCATCTCTGGCGCCGGCAATGAACTGCGTGTCAACCGTTGCCATGTCGCCCGACACGCGGGAAATGAATCCGTTGTTGTCGAGATCGTTGGGCACACCATTGATGTTGCTGATGTACCACACGTCACGTTCGGCATCGAACAGCGCGCTTTCCGGCGTGGAGAAACCCGAAATCTCGCCCACCTTCGTGGGCGTGCTGTAGATCGGTTCAGCAGCCGGCTGGTCGGACGTACTGGCGGAGTCAGCTCCACCAGAGCACGCGGTGAGCAACAGCGCAGCCGTGAGTGCAACGCCAGTGGAGATGCGCGACGAATGGAACGACGTGGAAGCAATACAACGTGTCATAAAGATCAATATTGGGTGGATTCGACCTGCGAATTACTTCACAACAAACGAAAATTCGCCTTTGATGACGTGACCGTCTTTGGCCATCGTTCGCCACGACACCTTGTAGCTTCCGGCGGTAACAGCCGTTGAGATGGGCGCCACGACAGCGCCGTCTTCGGCTTTCAGTAGCGCCCCTGTCGCAAGCTGTGTGTCAGCGTCACTGGCGATCGTCACCTTGGTCACCGGTAGCTCCACCGGCTGCGAGAACCACAGCTGCACCTTGGTGGGTGCCGCGGTTAGTACTGCGCCAGCCGAGGGGCTGGATTTGTCCAGCTTCAGGTGCAGCGGCAGCAGGATTGAGGCCGCAAGCAGCGGCCAGAAGCGGTGTGCGCGAAGCATCATGAGTGAGTCCTGGAAAATCTGTGAGAAACGGGCACGGGCTGTTTCACCCGTGCCGCGCGCCGGTTGTCTGTGTCCTTATCCTACACGGTCCCGGCGAACCGGCACCTTTTTGCCCTTGATGTGCGCCGCGCCCAACGCTTCCAGAATCTGATCGGCTTTGCCCGACGGCACTTCGACCGTGGCGTGACGGTCGCTGATGACAATCGCGCCGATATCAGCCGCAGCCACACCGGATTCGTTCACAATCGCACCAACCAGATCGCCAGGGCGGATTTTGGCCTTGCGTCCCCCACCAACGAACAACTTGGTCATGCCACCTGAAGCGGCGCGTGGCTTGGGCGCCGCCTTGGTCTCACTGCGATTGCCCGAAGAGGACGCACTCGCCACGCGGCCCGCCGCGCCACTCGGACGCTCGCTACGGCTGCCCACGATGCCACGGTCGCCACGCTCGCTTCTCTCACCGCGCTCACTCCGTTCTCCGCGGTCACTACGTTCGCTTCGCGCTCCGCGATCACTGCGCGCACCGCGGCCGGAGCTGCTGCCGCCCGACGAACCGTATGATGGACGCTCCGGTCGAACACTGGCCACCGGAATCTCCGGCTCCTCAGTACCCTGTCGGCCGGCATCGAGCAACCGCACCGCGGCCGCCGCAATATCAAAAATGTCAAACTCTTCGGCCAGTGACGCGATCACTTCGTGACCCGCTTCGGTGCCGCCGTTTTCTGCGGCCTCAATAATCGCATCACGCAGCGTGGCGCGCGTCAGCTCCAGACGACGCGCACGCAAATCACTCACCGTGGGGATGGCTTCAACCGCAATCGGCTGACCAGTAAGCCGCTCAATGTTGCGCAGCAAGCGATGCTCGCGCGGTTCGGCCAGCGTGATTGCCATGCCCGTCCGACCCGCACGTCCTGTCCGACCAATACGATGCACATACGCTTCAGCATCGGACGGCACATCGAAGTTCACCACGTGCGACACGTGATCAACATCAAGACCGCGCGCCGCCACATCGGTGGCAATCAGCAAGTCGGTTTTCTTGGCGCGAAAGCGCTTCATTACGCGGTCACGCTGATCCTGCGACAACCCACCATGCAGCGCTTCGGCGCGCAAACCACGCGCGGTGAGCGTTTCGTTGAGTTCGTCAACTTCGGTACGCGTACGACAGAATACGATCGCCGCGGTGGGGCTTTCCACGTCGAGCACGCGGCCCAGCGCGGCCATTTTGTGATTACGCGTGACTACATACGCGACCTGACGCACACGCGCTGATTCTCCGGCCGCGACCACTTCACGATCAATGCGCACGCGCACCGGATCGGTGAGATGACCATTGGCAATGGAGTTGATACGCGGTGGCAACGTGGCCGAAAACAGCGCGGTCTGTCGGTCTTTGGGCGTGTGCTCAAGAATCGCTTCGAGATCTTCGGCAAAGCCCATGTCGAGCATTTCGTCTGCTTCGTCGAGCACGACCACTTTCACGTGGGCGAGCGAGAGCGATTTGCGACGGATATGGTCAAGCGCGCGACCTGGCGTGGCAATCACCACATCTACACCGCGACGCAGCGCTTTGAGCTGCGGCTCCATTGGCGCGCCACCGTAAATCGGCAGCGCCATCACACCCATTGGCTTGCCGTAGCGATGCACTGCTTCGGCCACCTGCATGGCCAGTTCACGCGTGGGCACCAACACGAGGCCTGCAATACGTTCGGCCGCGCGCGCGTCGGGATTTAAAAAGTGCAGCATCGGCAGCGCAAACGCGGCCGTTTTTCCGGTGCCGGTGGCCGCCATGGCCAGCACGTCACGTCCTTCCAAAAGCGGCGGAATGGCCGCGCGCTGAATAGGTGTTGGCTCTTCGTATCCGAGCTTGAGCAGCGAATCGAGCAAGCGAGGGTCAAGACCAAGCGACGCGAAGCCGGATTGGTCGATTGTATGAACTGCATTGGAGTCGGCCGCAGCCGACGTCTTATCAAGGTTCGAGGCGGTAGTAGACATCCCTGAAAACTAACCGCCCCGGTGCCTGAACGTACTGGCTACGGTCGAAGTCCGTACCTGGACCACATCAGCACCGCCGAACAGTCGCGATCCACGAACTCGGCGAAGGGCAGCGGGACCTGGGCGGCGCCACGGTAGAGCTCAATGGCCGCCACGGACTCCGTGGTCACCTGATTGACCGCCAGGTTCTCGACCAGCTGGCCGTCCAGGAACACAAACGCCTGGCAGCTCTGCACGCCCAAACCAAAGCCGCGGCCGAGTACCTCGAACTGGGTCGAATCGTCGGCGGCCATGGCGCGACGCACTTCGAGGAAAGGCACCTGCGAGAGCGCCTGGCGAACGGTGCCCGCTGCTGTCACGGTGGTGGAGTCGAGAAAGACCGCGACCCCCGCTTTCAGACGTTCTTCAAAGGCGCGACGGGCCGCACGAATGGCCGTCCGCTCAGTGATTGTGATGCCCTCGAGACCGGGAATGTTAAAGACGCGCGCCATGCCAATCGTGAGCTGCGGCGTGGCGTCGTACAGCACGTTCACCGGAGACGATACCGAAGAGTGTCCGTCCGCCTGCACGCTGAGCATGCGCGAGCCGGGCCGTACTTCGGGCACCGAGAAGTTGCCGCTGCTGTCGGTCAGCACGATGCTGTCCTTGCCGGCCACCCTCAGCCGCGCGTTCGGAATGGGAGAGCCGTCCTCGCTTACCACCTGGCCCGAAAGCGTCGGCCAGCGATTTATTGGACCGTCAACCGGCGCCAGCACCAAATCCACCCGCCGGACTGGTCTCTCAACCAGCTCC
>JBBSPO010000089.1:0-12989 GCA_038258695.1 Gemmatimonadales bacterium
AATCTGCGTGAGCGGCACCCCAAAACGACGGGCAAAGCCGTCGGCGTCGAGATCGGGCGCGGTGGCAACCAGGAGCTCGTACTCCTCACCACTGGCCAGTGCATCGTCCATCGACGCGCCGGCCACGCGCGGAATCGCATCGGACCACAGCTCACAGATAACGTTTGACGCCGTCGCCAGATGGGCCGCATCGGCGGCCAGACCGTCAGAGATATCGATCATCGCGTGGGCGCCCACTGCGGCCAGCCAGCTGCCTTCCCGCAACCGGGGCATAGGTCGCGCAAACCGGGCGCGAAGCGTACCGGCCGGCGTCTTGCCTTTGGTAAACTGCGCCAACGCCAGTTTGGGCCCGCCCAACTGACCGGTGATCCACAACGCATCACCTTCCCGAGCGCCCACCCGACGCACCGGAGCGGCCGTGGACCCCACCACCGTAAGTGTGAGCCCGAAACTGGCGCTGCGCGAAATGTTGCCGCCAATGATGCGTGCGTTGGCTTCATGCACCACATGGCCGATGCCGGCGGCGACACGGGGCAAACTCTCACGCCATGATTCGGGCACGTCGAGCGCCACCAGCACCGCCAGCGCACGAGCGCCCATGGCCGCCACGTCGCTGAAGGCCGCTGCTGCCGCCCTGGCGCCCACCTCTTCCGGCGTCAGCCAACCCGCTTCAAAATGCACGCCCTCCCGGCAGGTGTCAGTGCTGAACACCAACTGCTCACCTTCGGGTGGCGTGAACACTGCGGCATCATCGCCAATGCCGCCGGCCAGCGTGCCCCATTGCGCGAGCAGGGACCGAATGCTGTCGAACTCTGCTCCCTCGCCCATGGTAATGTGCGACGCGTCAACAAGGCCGCTTTCCCAATCCGTCACGGTAATCCTCCTTCGCGTGCGCGTTGCACGCGCACCAAACCCTGTCGCGTGCCAATCCAGACAACACGATCATCGAGTAACACGTCCGACACCGCAGCAGGCAGCTCGCGGCCGCCACGCAGTACCTTGGGGGCTGCTCCGTCGCGACCCCAACTCATGACTCCGCCTTCACCAGCCACCCATACGGAGCGCTCATCCAGCGCCGCCGCCACCACGGGTCCGAGGGCGCGAATGTCCACATACGCACGACCCGATGCGCTGACGGACGAATCCGAAGCATCGTTCAAGGACCGCGAAGCCCCGCTCGTGACCGATGGTACACGCAGTTCCGCCCCGGTGATCCGATCAGGTG
Source organism: Gemmatimonadales bacterium (assembly GCA_038258695.1). Taxonomy (GTDB): domain Bacteria; phylum Gemmatimonadota; class Gemmatimonadetes; order Gemmatimonadales; family Gemmatimonadaceae; genus JAABRT01. The sequence goes on from JBBSPO010000089.1 coordinate 1,226, forward strand.
CCCGAAAGAGCACCGCTTCCCCGTCCGTTACGACGAGCACCATGGAATCGCTGGTCGCCAGAGCGCGAATCGGTGCCTGCAGCGCTCGGCTGTCCGGCCAAAGCGCCGCTACGGCAGCGGCCGTGCCCGGACGGTCGGCGTCTAGCGCAAACACTCCGCGCGCCGTACCGACCAATAGCACCGATCCGCTTCGTGCCAGTGCATGGACTGGTATGCCACGCAGCGCAGCGACGATGAGGACTGGACCCTGTGCGTCGTCGCCCCGATCGATGTCGGTTCGGCCACTGCGCAGTTCGCTTGATGTATCGGTGATGAACGCGAGGCCGCCGCGTGTGCCGATCCACGTCACGCGGGACATGGGCAGCACTGACGAGACGAGATTGTCAGGCAGACCGTTCAGCGTGGTGATTTCACGAATGGTGGCGTAGCCACCTGCGCGGGCAGGGTTGCCGACGGTACCCACGTTGCCCGCACTACCCGCGTTGCCACCGACTTGCATGACGCGCACCCCTTGATCAGTGCCCAACCAGGCAGTGCTGCCTCGCACCACAATGTCGCGCACAGCCAAAGCGTTCAAACTGGGTCCTGTGCCCCGCGAAACCCACGCAAACTGCTGCACATCGCGCGCAACAAAGGTCAATCCGGTGCGTCCCGCGGACCACACGCCATCGGCACTGGCAGCCAGGGCAGCGACGGCGTCATCACGCAACCCGTAGCGCAACGCAGCACCGCTGAAGAAATCAGCGTTGAACGACCACAGTCCGTCACCCACCGTTCCGACAAACAACTCGCTCGGCTGATCAAAAGAAAATGTTGCCGACGAAATACGTGGAAAAACTCCTGATGTCGCCAACGCATCCTGATCACGCAGCAACAGCGGCAGCTGCCCGCGCAGCGCCGGATACCGCTCATAAACATCAGACAGCTGCGCCACCGGAAGAAACTGCACGTTGCGTGCACCGCCAGGCACCGGAGTGACAAAACCGGCCCGCGAAACCCGGAGCCACTGGTTGCCCGTTTGCACAAACGCGTCAGAGGCGTCACCGCGCGCGAAACGAATCATCCCGGGCTGACCGGCAACAGTAAGTCGTTGCACTTGCTGCGCCGCCACGCGGTAGATCACAACCGCGCCCGGCACGGCAATCCACACCGCGTCTTCCACCGGATCGGCGGCAATTGAACGAATGCTCGCATCCATGACGCCAGCGGCCCGCAAATCATCGAGCATTCGCGCATCGGGCGCGCGCCAGCGTCTGAAAATGCGGTCATACACAATCAGTCCGTGTGTTGAGACCGCAAACACCGACCGCTGTGTTGCGGCTACGGCCACAATGTTTGTGTGCTCACGAATAACCAGCCTGTCACGCGCCAACAACGATGGTGTGGCGATCCCTGATGACGTTTGTCCAGTGGAGCCGGTGCGCGGTGCGCAGGCGCTCGTCTGTAGCGCAAGCAGTGCAAGCAGAGCGAGCATGAACACGATCGCGGTGCGGCGTATACCGGTCACGCGCTGCGAAGTGCATGTCATCCTGCACTACCCGTGCGCGGATTCGCGAACGGACGGCAGTTGAGCGAGCACACCGGGCGGCAATGTTGATTCGATGCTGAACGCTTTCCACGCGTCCGGAATCGCGCGCACGACATCCTGCACTGTTGAACCGCGTGGCGACAGCATCTCGCCTGCGACCCCGTGCACCCACGCGGCCGCCGCGGTGAGTGCGGCTGTCCGCGCGCTCGCACCGTTGTCACGATTGACCGTCACGTCACCACCAACACCACTGGCCTGCGCATTCGTTGTTTGCTCGGCTTCCGCGCCGGCGCGCGAGGTCGCGAGCAAGGCTGCAATCACGCCCGAGAGCACATCACCCGTGCCGCCGGTCGCCAGCGCATTGCTGCCACGCGGGACAAACCATGCATCTCCAGCGGCGGACGCACAAACGGTTGGCGTACCCTTTGAAAGCACCGTGCACTGCAGCGCGTTGGCCATATCGCGCGTGGTGCGCAAGCGCTCAACCGGTGAATTGTTGCCTGCCTGTATGCCAAGCGTTGCGGCCAATGTGCGAAACTCGCCCAGATGTGGTGTGATCACCACGTCACGCGCGGTAGCGCAACGCCGCAGCGCCGACAACATGCCATACCGCGCCATAACCGTGAGTGCATCGGCATCGAGCACCAGCGCTGCGCTGCTGTGCTGCACGCACTCAAGCACATACTGCAGCAGCGTGGCGGCATGGTCATCGCGCCCGAGGCCTGGCCCAACGACAACGACGTGTGCCCAATTGCGGATATCATGCTGCAACGCACCCGACGCACCCGACGCACCCGACGCACCCGACGCACCCGACGCACCCGACGCACCGTGCAACGGCTCGTCAAGCGCAGTGTCAAATGCAAGTTCTGTGGCCCTGTTGCGGGCGTGATCAAGACGCGGCCACGCATTGCACACCACGGCTGCGCTGAGTCCCTGAACGGCTGCGACACTTTCGCGGGCTACGCTGGCCCGTACAAGACCAGCGCCGCTGACCAACGCACCGGAACAGGCCAACTGCACCGCACCGGCCATGCCAACGTTCCCACCAATAATCAGGGTTCCTCCGCGGGTGCCCTTGTGCGCGTCCCACGCAACTGACGGAACGCATGAGCGCAAACTGCTGGGGATCGCAAGCGCTGCAGCGTTGTCGTGCAGGGTGGCGTGCGCGCCCAATCCGATGTCCACCACGTGGATCTCGCCACAGGCCGCTCGCGCCGAAAGCGCGCCAAGTCGCATGGTACCGAACATGATCGTGGTGTGGGCGACGACATGTCCATGTACACACTCGCCTGTGGACGCGTGCACGCCGCTTGGTATGTCGAGTGCGATCACAATCGATCCGCGTTGCTGCGCCGCATGAATATTTGCGGCGGCGCTTTGCACGTCATCACGCAGGGCGCCGTGCGCGCCAGTGCCAAGCAGCGCGTCAACGATCACACCACCACCAATCGGTGACTGCGGGCTCGGCTGACCGCGTATTGCCGCTGATTCGCTTGCGTGAGCTCTCGCGTGGCGCTCGGTTGCTGACGTGACGGTTTGCGACAACAACGGCAACGACAGAACGAACGGCACCCATTGCTTCGCGAGCGCGGCTGCACGCTGGGCATCGGGCGTGGACGGCGGCCGGGCTACAATCACCCGAACGCTCACACCGAGGCGGGCGAGCTGCGCCGCCACAATGTATCCATCACCACCGTTGTTGCCGCTTCCCACCACCACGTCCACGCCCAACGCGATCCGCGCGCCGGCCACTCGCATAATGACCGCGGCCGCCTGCGTCCCCGCTTCGAGCATGAGTGCAAAACCCTCAGTGCCGGCCGCGATTGCCGCCGCATCCCGCTGCGCGGCTTGTTCGGCAGTGGTTACCTGCACGTGGCCCCGGCGCTGTTGCACCTATTTTTGAGACACACCAACAGGCTTTCCGTATCCGATTTCACCATTATCGATGCGCACGCTGAATCCACATTCGGCGTGTGAGCACACCCACGCCTTGTAGGTGATGGGCGCGCCATCGCGCCCGTAGTCGCTCAGTGGTAACAGCGTACCTGTGCCACACTTGACGCACGACGGTAACGGAGCAGACGGAACCATAAGGGGGGAGTGATAAACAGTGGAAAGTGGCTGCCGCTAGACCAGCTGCGCAGCGCTCCAGGGATACTCACGCTCAAAGCTCTGCGCGAAGTCATACACATCCTGAAAATCTTCGCGCCGATCCTGCGGTTGGCTGATCAGCAGCCCCAGCTCCACCAGCGTAAACACGATGTCGCCGATGTCCTGCGTACTGCGAATGCCCCAGTGATCCAGAACCAGACGCGCCGTGACACCGAAACGCTCGAGCGCCAGCGATCGGCAGGCACGAGCCAGCTCCGGACCGGTAATGTGACGACGCTCCGTGAGTCGGCCCTGACAAAACTCAAGGGCCGATAACACGAACAGATAGGCACGTTCATTGAACCGCTGCTCACGCAGGCGGATCTGATCCATGATGCCTTCACGAAATGCCAACTCAGTCACGACAACTCCAGCCCGTATTCGGACGACAGGGGGCCGTGTCCAACAACGCACGCAGTCGCGCAGCCGGACGTCTCCTGTACAAGATGCAGCCCCATCCCACCTCTCACAATACCTTGCGTTCGGCGGGCATCGGGTACAAAGGAAAACGCGACGCCAGCGCATGCACGTTGGATTTGACAGCGGCTATCACACTCTCGTCTTCCGGCGCTTGCAGTACACGATCGATGAGCGACGCAATCTGCACCATCGCGTGCTCGTCCATGCCGCGCGTGGTGACCGCAGGCGTGCCAATGCGAATGCCGCTGGTCACAAACGGTGACTGCGTTTCGTTGGGCACGGTGTTCTTGTTCAGCGTGATGCCGGCACGATCGAGCGCCTTTTCGGCCAGCTTGCCAGTGAGCCCGCGATTGCGCAAATCCACCAGCATGAGGTGATTGTCTGTCCCGCCAGACACCAGATTGAAGCCGAGTTCCACCAGCGCCGCCGCCAGGGCACGCGCATTGCTGATCACGCGCTCGCAATACTGCGTAAACGCGGGCTGCAATGCTTCGTGGAACGCCACAGCCTTCGCCGCAATCACATGCTCCAGCGGACCGCCCTGCATGCCGGGAAACACGGATTTATCCACCGCTTTGGCGTGCTCACTCTTGCAGAGAATGATGCCACCACGCGGCCCGCGCAGCGTTTTATGCGTGGTGCTGGTGATAATGTCGGCAAACGGCACCGGTGACGGATACACGCCCGTGGCCGCCAACCCTGCGAAGTGCGCCATATCCACCATGAACAGCGCGCCAACTTCCTTGGCAACTTCGGCGAACGCTGACCAGTCCACCACGCGCGAGTAGGCGCTGTAGCCGGCGATGATCATTTTCGGTGAATGTTCGCGCGCCTGCGCACGCATTTGCTCGTAGTCGATGTACCCGTCAGCGGTCACACCATAAGACACCGCGTTGTACAGCAAGCCGGAAAAGTTGACCGACGACCCGTGGGTGAGGTGTCCGCCCTGCGACAAATCCATACCCAGAAAGGTGTCGCCCGGCTTCATGAATGCGAGAAATACCGCGGCGTTGGCCGATGCACCGGAATGCGGCTGCACGTTGGCATGATCGGCACCAAAGAGCTGCTTGGCGCGATCAATGGCCAGCTGCTCGATCTGATCCACCACTTCGCACCCACCGTAGTAGCGCTTTCCCGGTAACCCTTCGGCGTACTTGTTGGTGAGCGGTGAGCCCATCGCTTCCATCACGGCCGGCGACACAAAGTTTTCGCTCGCGATGAGCTCAAGCCCTTCGCCCTGCCGCGTGATTTCGTCATCGATGAGCGACGCGATCACTGGATCTGTCGCACGCAATGCGTCTCCCGGAGGACAGCGATCCCACTCCGGCCAACGGGTTGTATCGTGCACTGCTGCCAGTTCCGTGCTGCTCATGTGTCTTCTCCTGCGGACGCTGCGCCCGCTACGTCGTCACGTTCAATGTCCCGCTCGATTTTCGCCACCCGACCCTCGTGCCGCCCACCCTCAAAATCGGTTTCGAGCCAGCGATGCAAAATCGCGACGGCGTCGTCGTCCGAGAGGAACCGGGCTGGCAACACCAGGACATTGGCGTCGTTGTGTTTGCGAGCCAGTTCCGCAATGTCAGCTGTCCACGCCACTGCCGCGCGAACGCCGGGGTACCGATTGGCAACGTATGACATGCCCAATCCCGTTCCGCACAGCAGCACACCCCGGCGCACGGCACCCGACGCCACCTGTTCGGCCAACGGGTGCGCATAGTCCGCGTAGTCGGTGCTGGCTGTACCGTGCGTGCCAATGTCGTTCACGTCAAATCCAGCCTCCGTGAGCGCTTTGCACAGACGTTCCTTGAGTTCAAAACCCGCGTGATCAGACGCAATCGGGATGCGTTCGGACATGGCGTTTTCCTGAGCGATTGCGCGCTCAGGACTCCTTGTTGGGGTATTGCGGCCACTGCCGCATCATGGAGCGCACCGCCGCGATACGCTGTTCGGCTACCAGGTCGGCGGCACGGTACGTGGGCACACCGTCCCGCTTGGCCAGACCAAAAACACTCAACACGGTGTCGTAAATCTCATCGGCTTTGCGCAGGGCACGATCGCGCGTCCAGCCGGTGAGTTCGCTGTACACATTGATGACACCGCCAGCATTCACCACATAATCGGGCGCGTACAGAATGCCCTTTTCCGCGAGCTCGTCACCGTGACGTGTTTCGAGCAGCTGATTGTTGGCGGCGCCAGCCACAATCTCAACGCGCAGCTGTGGAATGGTGGTGTCATTGATCACACCACCGAGCGCACACGGCGCAAAGATATCCGCCTTTTCAGAATAAATATCATCGGAGCCCACCACGTCGGCGCCGGTTGCGTCGACCACACGCTTGATGCGGAACTCGTCAATGTCAGTGACCACCAGCGTCGCGCCGGCGGCAAAGAGTTCACGGGCCAGATGGTAACCCACGTTGCCGCAGCCCTGCAACGCCACGCGCTTTCCCTCGAGTGAATCGCTGCCCCAACGCTCGCGGGCGGACGCTTCAATCGCGCGAAACACACCGTGCGCCGTCACGCTGGACGGATCGCCCGACTTGGAGCCGATGCCCGTGACATGTTTGGTTTCCATGTGCACAAAATCCATGTCTTCCACGCTCACACCAACATCTTCGGCGGTGATATAACGTCCGCCAAGTGAGTCAACAAAACGGCCGTGCGCACGAAACAGCATCTCGCGATTGGTGGTGCGATTGTCACCAATCATCACCGCCTTGCCACCGCCGAGATTGAGGCCGGCAACGGCGTTCTTATATGTCATGCCGCGCGAGAGACGCAGTGCATCAATGAGCGCCTCTTCATCGGTCTTGTAGTTCCAGAACCGCAATCCGCCCAAACCAGGGCCAAGCGTTGTGTCGTGAATCGCAATAATACCGCGGTACCCACTGGCCTTGTCGTGGCACATGACAACCTGCTCGTGGCCCATCTCGGCAATACGTTCAAAGAGCTGCATGGGGAGTGTCGGGGAGTGTCTTGAAGTGACGGGAAAACTTCTGGAAGTGTATCAGTCGGTCAGGTGGCCATCGATGTCCCCGCTGGACACCGCGGCCAGGAGGTCGCGCGCAATCACGATGCGTTGAATCTCCGACGTTCCTTCATAAATCTCGGTGACCTTTGCGTCGCGGAAATGTCGCTCAACCGGGTACTCGGTGACGTAGCCGTAGCCGCCATGAATCTGCACCGCTTCGTTGGTGACGTACATGGCCGTCTCCGAGGCAAACAGTTTGGCCATGGAGCTGAACCGCGTGATGCGTTCACCACGTTCTTTGGCCGCTGCCGCTGCATGCAACAGCGTACGCGCGGCCGTGATGCGGGTGGCCATATCGGCCAGCTTGAACTGAATAATCTGAAAGCTTGAAATCGCCTGGCCAAACTGTTCTCGCTCAGTCGCATAGCGCGCCGCCGCCTCGAGCGCCGCACGTGCGATGCCAATAGCCTGCGCGGCGATTCCTAACCGCCCATGATCAAGCGACGCCAGCGCGTACATAAAACCCTTGCCCTCTTCGCCCAGCAAACGGCTGGCGGGTACGCGACACCCGTCGAGTGTGATCTGCACCGTGGGCGACGAGCGCAGCCCCATCTTGTCTTCTTTTTTACCAACCGAGAAGCCAGGCAAATCAGGGGTGAGAATGAACGTGGAGATGCCTTTCGCTCCCACGCGCGCATCACTGGTATCAGTGCGCGCCATGCACAGGATCACATCGGCGTGCGTTCCGTGCGACACCCACGCTTTGGTGCCGGTGAGCAGATAGTCATCGCCGTCGCGCACAGCCTGCGCTCGCAAACTGGCCGCATCACTGCCGGCGTCGGGCTCTGACAACGCAAACGCACCCAACATTTCGCCGCGCGCCATGGGCTTGAGAAACTGTTCGCGTTGCGCATCGTTGCCGTACTGGAGCAGCATCTGCGTGGGCAACGAGTTGTGCACACTCATGAGCACCGCCGCGGAGGCGTCTACCACAGCCAACTCTTCGAGTGCCAGCAGGTACGACGACGCATCGAGCCCCAGACCATCCCACTCTTCGGGGATGAGCATGCCCAGAAATCCCAACTCACACAAACGCTTTACGAGGCCGTGGTCAAACCGGGCCTCACGATCAAGTTCAGCGGCAAGAGGCGCCAACTCACGCTGCGCGAAATCGCGCGCGGTACGCTGAATCTCTTGCTGCAAATCAGAAAAATGAAGTAATCCCATCAGGCTGTCCGGTAGTCGTAAAATCCGCGGCCGCTCTTGCGACCCATCCAGCCGGCGGCCACATACTTCCGCAGCAGCGGGCACGCGCGGTACTTCGAGTCACCCAGTCCTTCGTGCAGAACGTCCATGATGGCCAGACAGGTATCGAGGCCAATAAAATCGGCCAACGTAAGCGGACCCATGGGATGGTTCATGCCGAGCTTCATGACCGTGTCGATCGCTTCGGGCGTTCCGACACCTTCCATCACGCAGTAGATCGCTTCATTGATCATCGGCATGAGAATGCGATTGGCTACAAAACCCGGGAAGTCGTTGGCCTCGACCGGTGTTTTGCCAAGTGCCTTGGCCGATTCCATGACACGCGCCGTGGTGGCGTCGCTGGTGGCGAGGCCGCGAATGACCTCCACCAACTGCATCACCGGCACCGGATTCATGAAGTGCATGCCGATGACCTGCTCCGGGCGCTTGGTGCAAGACGCGATTTCGGTAATTGAAATGGAGCTGGTATTTGACGCCAGAATCGCGTGTGCTGGTGCGATTTTATCAGCGTCGGTAAACAGCTTGAACTTGAGATCGCGGCGCTCGGTGGCGGCCTCGATGACCAGATCCGCTGTGGACAGCGCATCGAAGCTGGCGCTGGTGGCAATGCGAGCCAGCGCTGCATCGGCCGACGCCTGCTCAATGCCACCTTTTTTGACCTGACGATCGAGATTTTTGGCGATCGTTGCGCGCCCGCGCTCCAGTGCGTCGGCGCTCACGTCAATCATTGTCACATCGTGTCCGCCCACGGCGAATACATGGGCAATGCCGTTGCCCATTTGCCCTGCCCCAATGACCGCTATCCGGTCTGCCATGCCATCAACTCCCTGAAGTCGCCGTCGATGCCGGCGGCGATTGAATGTTCGTAGTTGTTGCGCGTGCTGATTGCGGTTGTAGCTGCAACCGCCTCCGACGCGCGTACCCCGCATAGGCACCAAGCGCCGCGACCAGTACCAGCAACGATGCGATACCACCTTCCGGTCCCCATGCACCACCACTCCACCACGCCGGTCCTGCGGCGTCCAGGCGCCAGCCCACGGCTTCAAACGGCAATCCGCTCACCGACGCATGAGCGACGGCCGCCATGACCCAGTTCCACGCCAGATGTGCCAGCCACGCGGCCGGTACACTGTTGGTAGCCGAACGCACCAATCCCAGACACACACCCGCCAGCACTACAATACTCAGCGACTGCACGTTGGCGCCGGGGTTAGTGATGTGCACCAGGCCAAACGCGACGCTGGTCGCAATCAGTGCCACACGCGTCCCCCCAGCGTCCTCGGCCACACGCCAGAGATAGCCCCGGAAAATGAGCTCTTCCCACAGCGCGTGTGGTGCGAGCAGCAGCAGAGCCCGCAGCCCCACAGCGCTCCACTGCTGCACGCCGCTCTGATCGTTGAGCGCTACCAGCTGCGCGCCACCAGTGGCCAGCAGCAACAGCACCACCGACGCAATCGCCGCACTTCCCAACACCGCACCACGTACGAGCCGGTCGGTTTGCCATGCGTCGCGATGCACCGCCACATCACTCCATGGGCGTTCGTCCACCTGACGCAGTGCCACTACCGTAGCCGAAAGCACGGCCACCAACATCACCCATGAATACAACGCCGGCGGTGTGGTCATCCACGAGGTCGCCAGCGACAGCACCGGATACACAAACGCATTGGCCATGAGCGACGCCGCCACCAGCGCCGCCACATACACAGAAAGTCGCCACGGGGCCCGCAGCTGGCCCGATGACGCCACAAACCAGAAGCCCCCGTCGCGAACCTTGCGGTTGGGATCGGGCCAGGTCAGCCGTGGCGCCCTGGGGTTCACGCCGGACGCCGTTCCACAGCCAGAGCCACCGCGTCGCCGCCACCGAGGCAGAGTGTAGCCAGCCCTTTGCGCCCGTGCGTATCGATCAGCGCGTGCAACAGGGTGACCAGCACACGAGCTCCGCTTGCACCAATCGGATGGCCCATCGCGATGGCGCCACCGCGCACGTTGACCTTGGATTCGTCCCAGCCCAGTCCGTCCCCATCGGCCAGCGCCTGTGACGCAAACGCTTCGTTGGCTTCGATGAGATCGTAATCGCCAATAGCCGTTCCTTCCTTGGCCATGAGATTCTGCACGGCAGTGATCGGGGCGAAGAACAGCTCCTGCGGATCACCGGCACCGGTCGCGTACGCCGTAATGTGCGCCAGGATCGGCAGGTTGTGCTGCAACGCGTACGCTTCGCTGGTCACGACCACAGCGGCCGCGCCATCATTGAGCGAAGAGGCATTACCCGCCGTCACCGAGAGCGCTTCACTCTTGTCACTGCCGGGAAATGCGGGGCGCAGCTTGGCCAGCGTCTCGGCGGTCGTATCAGCACGCGGGCCTTCGTCGGCAGACACAACCGTGGGGCCCTTTCTCCCCGGCACTTCCACCGGCACAATCTCCGCGTCAAACTGGCCTGCCGCCTGTGCGGCCACGGCGCGGGCGTGCGACTGGGCGGCAAATGCGTCCTGACGCTCACGCGTAACCTTGCCCTTGTTGGCCGTGTGCTCAGCGTGCCGGCCCATGTGCACATCACAGCTGGCGCAATGCAGGCCGTCGTGGATCATGCCGTCAATCATGGTCTGGTTGCCGATTTTCACACCGCCGCGCATGCCGCGCACATAGTGCGGCGCATTGGACATGCTTTCCATGCCACCGGCCACCACCACCTGCGCGTCACCAGCTTTGATGGACTGTGCCGCCAGCATGACGGCCTTGAGCCCCGAGCCGCATACTTTATTGATGGTGAGCGCCGAAACCGTGCTGGGCACGCCGGCCAGCAACATGGCCTGCCGGGCGGGCGCCTGACCCACACCGGCCTGCAGCACATTGCCCATGATCACTTCACCGACATCTGCCGGTGAGACACCAGAGCGCTCCAAAGCGGCTCGAATGGCAATTGCGCCTAGCTGGGGCGCGGTGAGCGACGCGAGGCCGCCCAGATAACGCCCAATCGGGGTGCGTGCAGCTCCCACGATGACGGGCGTACGGATAAGATCTGTCATTGGCAAATGAGGTTGAGGGGAACCCGTGAAAGGTAATCCCCCGCCTCGGTTCTGCCGCTGACTTACCGCGCTTTGGCCGACCCGCGCGAGGGCAACGCGTTAAAAAACTCAATCATGCCGGCCAGGTTGGGCGCCACCATATTAGAGTGATTGCCACCAGCAATCTCGCGGTATTCCACGGTGGCACCGGCCGCCTTCAGAGCCGCGACCATCACCCGCGAGCCCCCCACAGCGACCGTCGGATCGGCGTCGCCATGCACGACAAACTGTGGGATGTGGCTCATGGTCGCCGCCGTACTGGCTACGCCAAAGCCGGAGAAGGCGCCGAGGCCCGCCCACAGGTCGGGGTACTTGGCGCCCAGCAGGCGCAGGGCGTCGGCGACGGTCTCGGCGCCC
>JBBSPO010000090.1:0-12957 GCA_038258695.1 Gemmatimonadales bacterium
CAGTCAGCAAAATCTTGTTGGCACTGGCGGTAACGGACTGTTCTACTGCTTCGCGCGGTGAGCATGCTGCAGGGCGAGCTCACCACGGAAGTCCAGCAGTCCGTCTCTGATGTTGGCGCGTGGTTCGCGGCCAATCAGTCGCGTCTCGTTACCGCGGCTGTACTGCTGGCGCTGGGCGTGGTGCTCGCCTTTGCACTGCGACTGCTGGTGGTGCGTGTGATATCGGCCATTGAACGCGCTGTACCGGGCCGCGCGTTTACAACGTCGTTTCTCTGTATCTCACTCGAACGTCGCGTGGCCGACATCATCGGTGGTATCGGATTCTGGGCGGTGCTGCTCTTCTTTGTGGCAACGGCGGCAGACGCGCTTGGGCTCCCGCTGCTGAGCGCTGTCGTCGAGAGTTTCTCGATGTTTGTCCCGCGCGTGTTCACCGCAGTGCTCATTCTGATAACCGGCTTGGTGCTCGGCAACCTCGCGCGGGGCACGGTGATCGCGACCGCTGCCTCCAGCGGGACGACGCTGGGACCGGGACTCGGCCAGCTGATGCGTCTCGCGATCGTGACGGCCGCGATTCTCATCGCCATGGCCGAGCTGGGCGTCGACATCGCGATTCTTACGGCGATTTTTTCAGTGACGCTGGCGGCACTCCTTGGTGGGTTTGCGTTGGCGTTTGGATTGGGTGCGCGAAGCGCTGTGAGCAACATCATTGGCTCGCACTACGTACGCAAAACGTTTGAGATCGGACAGGTTATTCGTATCGGTGACACGGAGGGCACGATCGCTGAACTGACTGCGACTGCTGTTATTCTCGACGTGGTGGATGGACGCATGGTGATTCCGGCACAGCAGTTTGCTGAGACGGCCACGCTGCTGCGAGTCGTTCGGGAAGCCGCGTGATTGCCGAAGCCCGGCTGGCGCGCGGCTTTATTGAATCGCACCCCGAGCGCGCCGCCATGACGCTTGAGCAGGAGTCGTATGAGCAGGCGTCGGCTGTACTGCGCGCTGTGCCTGTGCGTGCCGCGGCTGGTGTGCTGCGCGAAATGAACATTCCGTTTGCGGCTGACTGCCTGGTACTGCTTGTGCAGCAGAACTACACGGCTGCCGTGTCAGCCATTGTGGCCGCGCTCACCATGGACGACGCAGCAGCTATTGTTCGCGCCATTCCGTTGGAGCACCGTGATGCACTGCTGCAAACATTGCCAGACGAACTGCGCGACTTGCTGCTGCGCATTTTGCCATTCCCCGATGGAACAGCCGGCGCTGTCATGGATCCGTCGGTGTTTCGCCTCCCGGATGATGTACTGGTTGTCGACGCGCGTGCTCGTTTGCTTCGGGCCGCGCGTGATCTGCTCTACTACGTGTACGTGGTGGACCGGGAGCAACATCTTGTGGGCGTGCTCGATATTCCGGAACTGATGAGCGCCCGCGCGCGCGATCCTGTCAGCACCGTCATGCATCGTGACGTGGACCGGGTGAGCGTGTTCACACCCGTGTCGGTGGTGCGCGATCACCCCGGCTGGCACGCGTATCACGCCATGCCTGTGGTCGACGACGATGACCGATTGCTGGGCGCGATTCGTTACCAGACACTGCGGCGACTTGAACGTGAAGCAGCGGGACGAGGTACCGAACCGTCAAAAATGACGAGCGGTGCGCTGGCAGAACTGTTTCAGCTCGGTACATCCGGCTTTGTCGCCGGTATCGCTGCAACGGCGGGGGGCAACACGCGCGACCTTGACCGGATGGTCAGCGCGAATGTAGAAGCCAGCGATGCCGCGCCAGCGACCGACACGGAGCAGCCCAACGCTACCGAGTCTGACCGCTCAAACAACGAGGCCCGTCGTGCGAAGTGATGCGAACGCCGGATTCGCGCGACTGGCCCGCACATTTGCGCGCGAGTTTCCCGAAGAAGCAGCGCGGCAACTCGAGGAGTTGCCAGTGGGTGAGATCGCCCGTTTGGTGCACGCGGAGCCGGTCCGTCACGCGGTGTCTCTGATGGAGCAGCTTACACCGCATGTGGCCGCCGAAGTGCTGTCCAAGCTCGGCCTCGATTCGCAGCGTGACATTGTGGCCAGCATGGATCCGGTGCGCACCACGGCGATGCTCGGCTGGATAGACGATGAGCCTCGCGATGCGCTGCTCGACAGGATCGATCCCACGCTGGCGCGCGAGCTGCGGGCGATGGCTGAGTATCCGCCGGAGACGGCCGGTCGCCTTATGGACCCGCGCGCCGTGGGCTTCAAGCCCGGTACTACCGTGCAGCAGGCGCTCACACGGCTGCGCGCGACCAAAGCGCGGCGCGTGTCTGATGTGTTCTTCACCGATGATGAGCGCATTCTCACTGGCGCCGTGACGATTCAGGAACTGGCCTTGGCCGAACCGAGTGGATTACTGGAGACACTGGTGCGGCCCGTCTCCGCCGTGCAGGCGATTGACCCGCAGGAAGAGGTGATTGAGCGCTTTGACAAAGGTCGCGTGACGAGCCTGCCGGTGGTGGATTTTGAGGGGCGCCTGCTGGGTGTGATTCGTTATCACACCTTGGCGAAAACGGCGCAGGAAGATGTTGCTGCTGACATGCTTTCCATGGTTGGCGCGAGCCGTCAGGAGCGTGCGCTGTCACCGGTATTTTTTGCGGTGCGCAAGCGACTACCCTGGCTCGAGATCAACCTGGCCACCGCGTTTCTGGCGGCGTCGGTAGTGGGCGTGTTTGAAGACACGATTGCGCGGTTCACGGCACTGGCCGTGTTGTTGCCTGTTGTCGCCGGCCAGTCGGGGAACACGGGTGCGCAAGCGCTGGCGGTGACAATGCGTGGACTCGCCATGCGCGAGATTCGCATCAGTCAATGGCCCACTGTTGTACGGAAGGAAGCCAGCGTGGCATTGATCAATGGCATCGCGGTGTCGCTCACAACCGCGGCCGGCGTGTGGATCTGGAGCCGTTCCACCGGGTTGGCGCTGGTGATTGGCACGTCCATGGTGCTCTCCATGGTATCGGCCGGCGTCGCGGGTGTGCTGGTACCCACCGGGCTGACCATGATTGGTCAGGATCCTGCGCAGTCGTCGTCAATTATTCTCACCACGGTGACGGATATTGTGGGCTTCGCGAGCTTCCTTGGCATTGCCACCCTGTTGTCCCAGTTGTTGTAGCGCGACTTTGGTTTTTGGCATTATTTCGGTGTAGTGTTTGCACGGTGCCGGTGGCTAATTTCAGCGCATGGCAACTTTGCAGCGATCTGTCCGTCGCCGAATGCACCTGTACGTGCGCGTGATATTGATCATGTGCATTGTTACCGCCCCCGTGCTCGTTGGCCGCACGGATGGTTGGCGCTGGAACCGGCTCATGCAACGGTCTGTTGCCGGCGGTCCGGGCACTGCCAGCTCGGCGCTGCCATTGAATACGCGCGAGTCGATGGTGGCGCGGTACTTTGCCACCCGCACCGACATTATTGACGGGCTGTTACCCGCGGGCGATGGCGGCCTGCACTTTGTCGATTCACTGCCCGATGCGACGGGTGAAGCATTTCCGCGCACCGCCACGATTGTGCTGGTCGCGAACGCCGATATCGAAGCGCTCACGTCCACGGAAGTTCACGAGCGTGCGCATTTGCTGTACGCACGCGAGGCCGCTGTGGCTCAGCGTATAATCGGCCGCCTGCCGCCGCCTGTACCCAACAGTTACGCGGCAACGAATGACCGAGAGCACTTTGCGGAAATGGCGCGCAGCGCGTGGGACCTGCTTCGTCCGTCGCCGCTGGATCTGGCAGTAGGCGTTGCACACGCCATGGAATCGGCCGAGCAGCTGGTACCGGGCACCGCGGGTTTCGTGTCATTTTTTGTACGCCATCCAGCGTTTGCCTCGCGCCGAGATTCAGCCTGGTGGATGGATGCCGCGGCACCGTATGTAGCGCCTGCGGGGGATGACTGGGAGCAACTGTGGCGCGTGCTCGAAGCGCGAACGCAGCCCGACGGGACGCTGGCGCCGTGGCCGGTACCGAGCATGCGTGAATGGGTCGATCAGCACCGTGCGACGGGGTTTGCGGAGGGTGGGGTGATGGGGTACTTGCATGGGGTGAGCTTTTGGCCGAGCGCGATGGTGTTGCGGGTGATGGAGTAGGGAGATGGGGGGGGGAGAAACTGCCGTTTGACAGCGTTCACGGTGAGGGTGGACGGTTCACGGTGTGGGTTTTTGCAAACCGTTCACGGTTGACGGTCCTTGGCGCTTGTGGAGTTCGCCAGTCTCCACAGAGGGGCCGGTGGTGGCAGACGACACAATCGACCGAGCGCCGAGGGGACCTGTCAGGACATTCGTCTGGTGGATCCGGCGCAGGGACCGATCCGGCTCATCGTGCGTACGCGCACGTCATGCAGCACACCCATATGCGCGTTCCTGCGGCGAGCAGAAACGTCGCATGGTATCAGTGAAATACGAGAGCATCTCGCAGCCACCGCGCATCACGACGAACTGTCCGACACGCCCGTGCCACTCGCACCGTTTACCGTGAACTGCCACCGTGAACGCCGTCAAACGCGCAGTTCTACCCAAACCGTTTACCGTGAACTGCCACCGTGAACGCTGTCAAACGCGCAGTTCTACCCAAACCGTTTACCGTTGACCTGCCACCGTGAACGCCGTCACACGGCTGTGCCCCCCCGCCGCACCGCCTCCAGCGTTTCCATAAACGCATCCCTTTCGCCCAGCGCCCGCCTCGCCAGCCCCCGACCGCACAGCCCGCCTACCACGTTGCCCGTACCCGAGTAGGCCCCCGCGCCGTACACGCCCTCGTCCACCTGCTCCGCGATCGGTAAATCATCGGCGCTGTACGACACCGTGGCCGCCCAGCGGTGCGTCACGGGCGCAATCGTGCGCACGCAACGGCGCAGACACGATTCCAGATAGTCTTGCACCGCATCGCTCGTCAGGTCGCTGTGCGTGTACTCGTCATCCACAAAATGATCGCGACCACCACCCAGCAGCACGCGCCCGTCTGGCAGTTGCTGCCAGTAGTCGTAGCCATAACGGGCGTACACTGGCCGTGGCACGAGCACATCGGTTGCGGGCGCTGTGGCCAGCATTTGCAGTCGCACCGGCCGGACACGATCGGCCAGCGATGGCAACAGTGTGCCAAGCGCGCCATCCGCACACACAAGGATTGCGGGTGCTTGAATGCGCGCGCCATTGCTCAACTGAACCAGTCCGGATTGAACGCTGCTCACCGGTGAGAACTCATACAACTCTGCACCCGCAGCCTGCACACGATCGGCCAGCGCCATCGCTCGGCGCACGGGATGCGAAGCGCCGTCTGAGGGAAACAGCAGTCCGTGTCCTTCGGCGCCTTCGTACCAATCAACCGGCAAGCCGTCTTTGATCATCTGATCATGTTGACGCGCGCAGTCGCCAAGCTCGGCGTCGTCCATCGCAATGCGCAGCGACCCCTGCCACCAGGTATCCGCTTCGCTGTCCTGCGCCAGATCCTGCAGCATGCTCAGCGTGTGCGAATAGAACGCACGCGCGTGTACATCACCCCAGCGCTCGACGGCGTCATGATGAAATGGCGCCAGACCGCCAAGCAGCAAACCTCCATTGCGTCCCGCCGCCGCGCCCGCAATACGACCGGCGTCAACTCCAACCACGTGCGCACCCAGTTCACGGGCGGCGCGTACCGCCGCCAGGCCGGATCCGCCGAGTCCCACCACACACACATCAGCGCGCGTGTGGTGCGTGAGCGTTGCACGAACATCGGTGGTGATACCGTCCCACCACGCTGGGGCATTGGGTGGCGTCATAGTTGGCGGGGTTGGTGGACGCTGCTTAGCGAAGAGCGTGCGACGAGTCATCAGCACGCGGTTGCACACCGGTAACACGGGTGATCAACCGCTCGAGGCGAGGAAATGCATTGATACGAACCAATACCCCGTTGGCCCAACCAAGTGCAATGCAATAGTTCGTGAGATACGGTGGTGCATGGTGCAACGCGTGCTCTGGGTGGCTGAGCAACACCCCGTGTGCTTGCAACCACCCAATGATTGCTGGTGGACGGCGCATGTGCGCCCACTGATGCACCTGATTGGTGGGCAACGTCACGGCGGCGAGCACGACAACAAACAGCAAGCCACACCAACCTGCGACACTGGTCGATGAAAACTGCAATGCGAGAGCGAGCGCTACCGTGACGATGGTTGCAACATCACCGTTGGTATCAATCCAGTGGCGCTGAAGAAAATCTTGGACCGCGTGATAGACCAGCAACACCAACGCACCGGCGATTGAGAGCAGCGCAATCGCGCGGGTGATGAAGCCCGGTGTCTCAAGCGCCGGTAGAGAAGACGTAGCCATCAGTCGGCACCCGAGCTGTTTTTGCGGCGCACCGGATACACGAACTGTTGACCGAATCCATCTGGTACCGGATATCCCTCAATGCCGTAGCCCTCCGGCCACGCTCCCTCGGGCCCGTAGTACGTACCAAAGAGTTTGTCGAGAAACGGAAAGTGCACCGCGAAGTTCCGGTCGATCGCGGCGCGTTCAATTGCGTGATGCCAGTGATGAAAGCGTGGTGTGACTATCACATTCTCCACCCATCGCGGAAACTGCCACGACACATTGCTGTGAATGAACACGGCGTGCACCGACACAAACACCAGATACGCAAACAACGGACCCGTGTCGAAGCCCAGCACAAACAGCGGAACGAACGTCAGCCCGCGTGTGAGCACGATGTCCACAACATGCAGTCTCGAACCAGCCAACCAGTCCATTTCCGTACTTGAATGATGCACGGCGTGAAACGGCCACAGCCAACGGGACTTGTGGAAATAGCGATGGATCGCGTACTCCGCGAGGTCGGCCACCAGCATGCACTGCAGAAACTGCAGCACAAACGGCTGTGAGCGCACCGTGTCCTGCACCGCGGGGTGAATCGCCCAGTCAAAGAAAACTTGCGCGGGCATCAGCGTGAGCAGCGTCGATATCTGGACCAACAGGTGACTGACAAAAAAATAGATCGTGTCGGTGGTCCACCCGACCCGAAAGACCGATTGCCCGCGTCGGTGTGGCCAGACCTTCTCCAGCGGCACAAATACGATCGCAAGCAACAGCAAGTTGAGTAGAAACCAGTCGAGTCCCAGATAGACCGGTGTTGTGGCGATGGCCCCCTGCACCGGGACATGCCCCCCCCCCGCCCAGCGCCGCCAGCATGGCCAGGGCGATGCCGCTGAAGCCGAGCACTTTGCGTCTCCTGAGCAGTGCACTCAGCAGGCCGAGCAAAAACCCGAACGCAATCACCAGCTGAATGAGCGTACGAATCAGCGGGATTGGCAACACCGCGCGCACCTCGGGACTCGTGAGCAACTCAGGGATGTAAAAACAGATCACCGCGCCGACGGCCATAAGACCGAGAAACACGGAGATCGTCCCACTGATCCAGCCGGAGCCGAAGTGCGTCGGCTCATCATCGCCAAAGACGTGAGCTACCCTGCGATCGAGGCTCATGATGGCGAATGGGTGATTAATGCATCACCAGCGCGCGTCGGCCAGTTTCGCATCGCTTCATCAACCACACCAAGCAACTTGTCGCGCGCAGCGCCAGCCTTCGCCTGCACGCTCAGTCCCGCCAACACGGTGTTGTAATACGCCGCCATCGCGCCAGTGTCGGCCGCACCAGGCAGCTGCCCTTCACGTTGCGCGCGGAGCAGTCGCTGCTCGATCTGGTCAGCCGCTGCGCGCATTGTGGCGCAAAGTGCAGCGCGAACCGCATCCGGCAGCGTGGCCGACTCACACGCGGTCGTTCCCATCACGATCAGGCACCCCGACGGATGTGCGGGATCCGTGTACGCCTCTACGCTGGAGCGCAGGAACCTGTGGATTGCCGCGCGACCGTCGGCCTCAGCATCAAGCGCCACCACACGATCGGCCATGTGCAGCTCGGCGTAGCGACGCAGCGCCGCCAGATACAGCGCCTCCTTATTGCCGTAGGCCGCGTACAAGCTTGGCTTGCTGACCCCCGCCGCGTCGGCCAGTTCCTGCACCGACGCACCGTCGAATCCGTCCCGCCAGAATACCGGCAGTACATGATCCAGCGCGGAGTCCACATCAAACTCTCTTGGCCTGCCTCGCAATACGACCCCCAAAATATTTGTCTTGGAACTAAGAGATATTGCTTGCTATTTCTATACCAGGCGGTAATATACGTACCAATCAGTACACAATCAACACTATTTCCAATGGAGCAGTCGGTCATGCTATTTGAATCCTACGACCTCGGCGGCCTCACGCTAGCCAACCGCCTCGTCATGGCGCCCATGACGCGCAATCGCGCCAGCGCCGACAACGTGCCAACTCCCATCATGGCCGAGTACTACGCGCAGCGCGCCGACGTGGGGCTGATCATTACCGAAGGCACCTCCCCATCGCCCGACGGCGTGGGTTACCCGCGCATTCCGGGACTGTACAACCAGGCGCAGGTAGATGGCTGGAAGAAGGTCACCGACGCCGTGCACGCAAAAGGAGCGTGCATTTTCCTTCAGATCATGCACACCGGACGGGCGTCGGCGAGCGCCAACCTGCCCGAGGGTGCTCGCGTGGTTGGACCGATGGCTGTGGCAATGCCCGAATCTGTCTACACGGACGCCGAAGGCATGCAGCCAGCGAGCACGCCACACGCGTTAAGTGAAGCGGAGATCGCGAAGGTAGTCGCCGAGTATGTCCACACCGCCAAACTGGCCATTGAAGCTGGATTTGATGGTATCGAACTGCATGGCGCAAACGGCTATCTCATTGAACAGTTTCTGAACGGAAACGTCAATGAGCGCACCGATGGATACGGCGGGAGCGCGGCCGCACGAAACCGACTGGCGCTCGAAATCGCACAGGCAACGTCCGAGGCGATTGGCGCGCATCGCGTTGGTATTCGTCTGTCGCCATACGGCACTTTCAATGACACCGGAGCCTCTGACGGCGTCGAGGCGCAGTTCCTCGATCTTGCGCGCGCATTGAGCGCGCTCGGTCTGGCCTACCTGCATCTCGTAAATCACGAGTCAATGGGCGCGCCAGAAGTGCCGGACAGTTTCATTGCGAAGTTGCGCGAGGCGTTTGGCCGCACCTTTATTGCCTCGGGCGGACTGGACAGCGATCAGGCCACTGCCCTGCTTGAAAAGAATGCGGCCGACCTTGTCGCATTTGGCCGTCCGGTGTTGGCCAATCCCGGCTTTGCCACACGCCTGAAGCGTGATTTGCCACTCAATGACCCGGATTTTTCGACTTTCTACACGCCGGGCGAAAAGGGTTACACGGATTATCCGGAGTTGGCGAG
This sequence comes from Gemmatimonadales bacterium, assembly GCA_038258695.1. Lineage (GTDB taxonomy): Bacteria > Gemmatimonadota > Gemmatimonadetes > Gemmatimonadales > Gemmatimonadaceae > JAABRT01. Next base: position 9,306 of record JBBSPO010000090.1, read on the forward strand.
CGCATAGCGCCGTGGTACCTGCGCAGCGAGTGCACGTTGGGCTGACCATCGCTCACGTGCGCTCGTCGCACTGGGTATCTTGCTTCGGGTGACCACCAATCTCCCTCGCTCGGCTGGCTTGCTGCTGCACCCGACGTCGCTTCCTGGCCCCAATGGCATCGGGGAGCTCGGTGCAGAAGCCATACGGTTTCTCGACCTCTTACACGAGATGGGCCTGAGCATCTGGCAAATGCTGCCGCTCGGTCCAACTGGCTACGGTGACTCACCGTATCAGGTCTTCTCGGCGTTTGCCGGCAATCCGTTACTGATCAGCGTTGCGCCTGACCAGACGGACGTTGCTGGCGCCCCCGCGCACACGGTGGATTTTTCCCGCGCTATCTCGCACAAACGTCGGTTGCTTAATCGACTCATTGCGGCAACGCCCAGGGACGCTGCCTACGCGGCATTTGTGGAGCGCGAATCGCAGTGGCTACCCGATTTTGCGCTCTTCATGGCGCTCAAGGAGATGTACAACGGCAAATCGTGGCATGAGTGGCCACAACCGTTGGCTCGTCGCGATCCCGCTGCGCTCAGCGCGGCGCGAACCCGACTTGCGCATACGATTGAATCACGTCAGGTCGAGCAGTTCCTGTTTGATTCACAGTTCCGCGCTTTGCGAGCCGCTGCCAGCGCACGCGGAATCCGTCTTATGGGCGATGTCCCGATTTATGTGGCGCACGACAGTGCCGATGTCTGGAGCAATGCGCAGCAGTTTCTGTTGCGCGATGATGGAACGCCAGATGTACAGGCCGGTGTGCCGCCTGATTATTTCAGCGAGACGGGCCAGCTCTGGGGCAATCCCATTTACAACTGGGATGCCATGCACGCAGACGGGTTTGCGTGGTGGATTCGCCGAATGCGTGCAGCGTTTGACAACTTTGATCTGGTACGTATCGACCACTTTCGTGGCTTTGCGGGCTACTGGGAAGTACCAGGCGACGACACCACGGCCGTGAATGGTTTATGGAAGACAGGGCCCGGCGACGCGCTGTTCTCAGCCATACACAACGCACTCGGGCCGTTGGATATTATCGCCGAAAATCTCGGTGTCATTACGCCCGATGTTGAAGCATTGCGCGAGCGATGGGGCTACCCGGGCATGTGTATTCTGCAGTTTGCGTTCAGCCCCGGCGCACACTCGGCTGACACGCGACCGCACTATTTTCCGCGACACTCCGTGGTGTACACCGGCACACACGACAACAACACCGTCATGGGATGGTGGCAGTCGCGCGGCGAGGCGGAATCTACACAGTCACCCGAAGCAGTTGCCGCCGAACGTGCGTTTGCCGCACGATACTTGAACGCGACCGATCGTGATATGCCGTGGGCCATGATTCGCGCGGCGATGGCGTCCGTGTGTGACACCGCGATTGTACCCCTGCAGGACGTGCTGGCACAAGGCAGCGAATCACGCATGAACATGCCCGGTCGCGACTCGGGCAACTGGGGATATCGCTTTTCGTGGGATCAGATCACGCCCGCAATGGTGCAGCGCATACGTGCACTTGTTGACACGTACGAGCGCCGCACTCAACCCCAGAAGATGTAGGCAATGATGATTGCCGCAATCACACCAACGGCATCCGCGAACAATCCAACAGCAATGGCGTGACGCGTTTTGCGAATGCCTACTGAGCCAAAGTACAGCGCCAGAATATAAAAGGTGGTATCGGTGGCACCCTGAAAGGTGGACGCCAACCGGCCCACAAACGAGTCGGCTCCATAGGTGGTCATGGCATCAACCATCATGCCACGCGCACCGCTGCCCGAGAGTGGCTTCATGAGCGCGGTTGGCAACGCAGGAATGATGCGATCGTCGATCCCGAAGACCGCGAATATCTTCCCGATGCCCAGCAGCAACAGATCAAGCGTGCCCGACGCCCGGAATACACCAATCGCGACCAGCAGCGCCACAAGATAGGGAATGATGCGGATGGCGACCTGAAATCCTTCCTTGGCTCCCTCAATGAACGCCTCGTATGCGTTAACACGTTTGAACAAAGCCATGATGAGGAACGTCGAGATCACACCGTAGAGCGTCACATTGGCAACGACGTTTGAAATTTCTTGCACCCGATCACGGTCCATGCCGGCAAAGGTGTACACCAAGCCACCGATCACGGTCGTCACACCAATCAGCCAGGCCAGCAGGACGGGATCAAACAGATTGATGCGCTGCACCAGTGCCACCGCGATCAGCGCCGACAGTGTCGCAAAATAGGTGGTGAGCATGATGGGCAAAAACACATCGGCCGGATTGGCCGCGCCCAGCTGCGCGCGATACACCATGATGCTGATCGGAATCAGCGTCAGCCCCGACGTGTTGAGCACCAGGAACATGATCTGCGCGTTGGTGGCAGTTTCCTTGTCGGGGTTGAGCGTCTGCAACTCGTTCATGGCCTTGAGCCCAAGCGGTGTGGCCGCGTTGTCGAGGCCGAGCATGTTGGCCGAAAAGTTCATGATGATGGAGCCCAGTGCCGGATGATCACGCGGCACTTCGGGAAACAGTCGCCTGAAAAACGGACTCACCACTCGCGCCAGCACAGCAATGGCGCCGCCTTCTTCACCCACTTTCATGAGGCCCAACCACAGCGTGAGCACACCGGTGAGCCCCAGCGAAATCTCAAAGCCGGTTTTGGCCGAGTCGAAGGTGGCTTGCGTCATGGAGGCAAACACCGCTGTATCGCCGCCCACCAGCTTGACCAGTCCGACCACCAGTGAAACGAGAAAGAACGACAGCCAGATGTAATTGAGCGTCACGGGAGCGTACTGGTGAGCAGTTCCACGAGCACTGGGACATGCAGGCGCATGAGATCCTCGTTGGCAATCACAGGAAACTCGTAGGTGATGACGGGGACATCATGTTCACGTCCCCATGATCCAAACGAACCAGGTGTAGGATAGCCCACGTCCTGCACCAGCGGCATGGCGGTACGGGCAGCAAGTCGTGCTCCAAACTCGCTGCTGTTTTCATCGTCAATGCAGGCGAGCGGTGCGTGCAGTGCAATCACCGTATCTGGCCTGAGCTCGGTGATCAGCGTAAGCAGCGCCTGTATTTCGGGTTCCGATCCTGCGTGTGAACCGGGACTGAGTTCAACGTCGCGCGCGGCGTCAATCGTTGCTCGACTGTACACGGGATCTGGCGCCCAGTTGTTCGTGGGGAAGTTACGATTGAGGTCGACACCATTGGCGTTGCCGCGCGTGCCACGCAGCAATCCATCGGGATTCGCAGCCAACACAACCGCGGCATGCTCAGCTGGCTGCGACAGTTGCCTGAGCGCCCGTGAGAGCGCCCAGGTGGTTTCGGGTTCTTCACCGTGAATGGCGGCAAAGATCAGCACGTGGCACGCGCCCGAAGGACGCCACACTTCCAGGGGCGTTCCGAGAACGGAACGACCGTAGTGTGTGGGCGCCCACGGAATCGTGCCCCACTGCGCGCGCGGTCGGAGAGTCACAGAGACAACATAAGGCCCAAACAGAATCGGAAGCGATGCGCGATTACGTGACGCATTAGCGAATGCCCGCCCCCGCCTTTGGTACTTCGTAACTCCATGGCTGACGCACCAGCTTCCGTTGGCGCGGATAGACCTCGTCGAGCGAATCACCGTCG
>JBBSPO010000091.1:0-12940 GCA_038258695.1 Gemmatimonadales bacterium
CGACGCGGTGTACCAGGGTGCGGGTTTTCCCGGAGCCCGCACCGGCCACAATGAGGAGTGGAGAATCGCCGTGTGAGGCGGCGGCGGCCTGAGCGGCGTTGAGCGCCGGGCCGTCCGGAGCGCTTTGGCGACCGGACGGTTCGGCGAGGGACGGGTTTGGGGCGTGCGGAGCGCGGGGTGAGCGAATCTGAAGGGCCGCGCGTTCTATATCTGACATGCAGGGAGTATGGACCGTGGGGGCCGCGGGCGGGAGGGCGATGCCGGAGCAGTGACGGCGGTCGGGCCCAATCGTCCGTTGGCATGACGGGGGGTGAGCGGTGTTGGAGCGCACAATGTGGACAAGCGCTGCGTCAGAGCCCATCTTTCGGAAATGTGACAGCCTTGGCCAGGGGAAACCTCAAACGCACGCTTGACCGCAGCGCTTGGGGCCCCTATCTTCGGCGCTTGGTATCATCGCCACCACTACGTCCGCGTAGTGTGGGCGAGATGCGTTTGTAGGATGGCTCCGCAGCCTGGGCATTTGGCTCGTGGTGCAGGGCCGTGACAGAGTTGGAACGCAGGTGCAGTACGCAGGTGCAGGTGTTGGTAGCAGTTTTTGGGCGCAGGTGCTCGGGTTCGTTGTTTGTGAATGTCGGCCGGCCGCTTCCCGGAGATGTTCATTCGCAGCTTCTGAGCGGGCCTGTGACGGTGATACACGCAAAACCAGACATGGTGGCGGGTGTGTTGCTCAAACTCTCAGTTGTACCGTTCGCGACCGGTTTCCCAGTCCGGCGTGGGCAACAGACCTTTATACGACCTCGCAAGAGGGAGGACGAATGACCTTCTTTTCTCGGAGAAACGCGTCGCTCGCGTTGAGCCTGGCCGCCGTTGGCGTCCTGGCTGCTTGTGGCGACGACGTTACGGTGCCCATTGCACCGCCCACTCCAGTCACGATCAGCATCACGCCGCAGGCGGTGACGTTGAATCCTGGCCAGACGGGCACGCTTTCGGTGCAGATTTCTGGTGGAGACCCGACGCCGACATTGGCGTCGTGTGCCTCCAACACGCCGGCCGTCGCGACAGCGGTTGCCGCCGGAAACATTTGTACGGTAACGGCAGTCGCCTCGGGTAACACCACGGTGACGGCGACCACATCGGCTGGTCAGACGGCTTCGGCCGCGGTGTCGGTGAATACGCTGCCGGCAGCGCTCGGCGAGCTCACGATTTCGCCGTCGACGTCCAACCTGGTTGGTGGTCAGACGTTGCAGCTGGTTCCAAACCCGAACGCCGCCAGCACGGGCGTGACGGTCGCTTATCAGTACACGTCGTCCAACCCGTCGGTCGCTTCGGTGAACGCGTCTGGTTTGGTGACGGCTGGTGCGGTTGGTAACGCAGTTATCACCGTTCAGGCCACGGGCACGGGAACGGGCTTCTCGTCCGCCACGCGCACGACGACGGCCACGATCAACGTGTTGTCGGCTCCGGCCGGCGTAAGCGCGCTGAGCGTGTCGCCGAGCTCGTTGTCGCTTGCGACGTCAGGCACGGGTTCAGTTGCTGCCTCTGTGCAGCAGCCCAACGGCGCTCCGGCGGCCGTCCTTACGTTCGGCACCACCAACCCGGCCGTTGCGACGGTTGCGGTTGACGCCAACAACCCGAACCTTGCCACGGTTACCGCCGTTTCGCAGGGCACGGCCACGATCACCGTGACGGCCACGTCGCCGGCCGGCCAGGGCTTCTCGGCCAGCACGCTCACCCAGCTCGTTTCGGTGACGGTTGCTCCGGCTGCTCAGGTCTCCATTGGCAACATCACCACTGGCCAGACCAACAACCCGGTTGACATCACGAATGTCATGGGTCAGATCCAGGTCCCGGTCAACATCACCACCAACGGCCAGAATGTTCAGTCTGTGCAGTTGTGGGTGTGTCAGGTTGGTGAGTCTGTCCCGGATTGTGCCGCCCGTAGCGGCGAGCCGGCTGCGCAGCAGACGTTTGGCGCCGCTGGTGCCAACTCTGGCATCGTGAGCCTGTTCATCAACACGGCCGCTTTCACGACCGATGCTGATTTCACGGACGCAATGGTCCGTCACACGAATGGTCAGAAGACGATTGTTGCCACGCTCACCGTTGCCGGTCAGGCCACGGTCGCGAACAACAACCTCGCCATCCTGAACTTCAACAACACCGACGGCTTCGCGGCCAAGCACACGGCGCCGGCCCGTTCGGCGATCAATGCTTCCACGAACACCACGTTCTTCGGTGGTCCTGATGAACCTGGCCGTGGTTCTGTCACGGTTGTGCCGGTCATCTACACGGAAGGCCGCACGATCCAGCGCGTTACGGCTGGCCTCACGGGCGTTTGCGGCGGCACGGTTACGTTCATCACCGGCACCGACAACCGTCCGTGGACGTACACGTACGGCTACTCGCTGGGCTCCACCGCGCTGAACACCGCGGGCGACAATATTGTCTGCACCGGCAGCCAGTCCAACGGCTCAGCCGCTCCAGACGTTGCTCCGCGCATCGTGTCGTCCATCGACAACTCGCAGAACGCCGGCCCGGTTGTAGCCATGGCGTCTGACTTCCGTATCAGCACCTCGAACAGCCCGGCCGTTCTGACGCCGGCTTCGATCCGTGTTGACTACGTCGGTCCGAGCGTCGTGCAGCCTGACATCCGCAACGTACGTCCGGCCGTCACTGGTTGGGTGAACGGATCGTTCAACTTCGAAAACAACACGGGCAACTCAAGCGACGCTGGCGTAGGTCTCGCCGACGGCCGCCAGTGGCAGGTCTCGGGTTGTGGCACCAGCAGCTACACGGCAATCGACGGCACCGCCGGCCCGATCGCTGAGTGTGTTCCTGACGCCACGGGTGGTTACAACAGCGCCGCGTCGGCTGACGCTTACGGCGCGCAGACGCGTGGCCCGTATCGTGTCCGCATTGTCGAGCAGGACTTGCTCGCCAACAGCACCAATGGTCCGGCTTCGGCTCTGTTTGGTGTTGACAAGACGGCTCCGTTCATCCGTTGGTCGGCCGCGTCTTCTGAAGACACGACCGTACTCAGCGCGACCAACGGCAACGTGATCTTCCAGGCCGAGTTCATTGACGAACGCGGTGGTTTCATCGATGCCAACGACATTGGCCAGGTGGCCAAGTCGGGTGGCTCCATCAGCAACGCCGACGGTTCACAGTACCAGTTCGCTACGCGCGCTTTGGGTGACTCGATCACCATCAGCCCGACCACGAAGGCGTTCTGTGTGAACCCGAACAGCGGCACGCCGCTGGCGAACTCTGGTTCCGGCCAGACGGTTGCCAACGCGACCGGCTCGGCTTTCCAGACGGCTCCGAACTGCAACTTCCGTATGGTTGCGTTCCTGGGCAATCTGGGCTTGGCGCCCGAGCTTGACGGTTACCGCAATGGTCTCGGCGCCACACTCGCCACGCGCGAAGGCATCTACCACTACGCGACCCGTGTGTACGACCGCGCTGGTAACTCGTCGGAAATCCTCCGTCGTCGCCTGGCAGTTGATGCAACGGTCGGCTTCATCGCCAACCTGTCGGTACCGGCTCAGGTCAGCGCTTCGGCCAACCCGGTCCTGACGTACAACGCGCAGGACAACGTTGAAATCCGTGCTACGAACATCCAGACGAACTTCAACTCTGCGCTGACGGGTGGCTTGCCGCTCGCTTACCCGCAGGTGCTGGTTGATGCCCGTTTCAACGACAACATCAACAGCCCGATCGGTCAGGCGCAGACGAGCCTCAACACCCCGACGCCGGTCCTGATCGGCCTGACGGGTAACGTGAACGCTGCAACGCCTGTGTTTGATCGCCTGAACACGGTGCAGCTGACTGGCTTCGACGTAGCCAACCGCGCAACGAACTCGTTGTCGGGTGGTTTCCTGTCGCAGGGTCTGCCGAACCTCGGCGGTGCACTTGCTGGTAACGGCAACTACACCTCGTGGGCCGTCAGCCAGACGCGCGACGCTGGTTTCAACGCTCCAGAGGGCCTCAAGGCTCAGCTGATCGCCAACACCAACGTTACCAACTCGCCGTTCAGCCGTGTTGAGTTCTACCGTCTGACTGGTGGAACGACGTGGCAGTACCTCGGTTCGACGGCCACCGCCATCCCGGCCGACCAGGGCGCGACGCGCTACTGGACGTACGTGCTGGCTGATGTGAACTACGCCGGCTTGCCGAACGAGTTCGAGACCCGCCAAGCTCCGGCTGCTGACGCTGATAACATCGTCGCCGTCGGCGTCCGTGATGGCGGCGCTGGCTTCATCACTGGCCAGACCATCATCGGTGGCCCGGTAGCGATCCCAGAGCGCATTCCGTTCACGGTTGCTGGCCTGCCCACGGGTGGTACGGCTTCGGTGAACATCACGGATGGCCTTGGCTTCAACCTCACCACCACGGTTGCCAACAACGGCTTCGTGACGGTGCCGGCTGCCGGCCAGTTCTTCATCACGGCCAACAGCGTCACCATCAGCAGCGTCACCTACACGGTTGCCTCAGTGGCACCGGGCAGCGTGAACGTGCCGAACGATGGTAACTCGGCCACGGTGACTGTGACGTACAATGCTCCGCCGCAGGTCCAGCTGAACATTTCTGGCTTGCCGACGGGTATCGTGCTCACGCACTCGTTGACTGGTGTGCTTGGCTTCAACGCCAGCCCGAACCTGGGTAATACGCCGACCACGTTGACATTCAACGTGCCGGCCGACGACTACACGTTCACACCGGCCAGCGTGTACAACAACGGCACGCTTCGCTACACGCCGAACGTCAACGGTGCAGGCCTGTCTGATGTCGAGACGGCTGCGGTTGGTAATCCGGCCACGTTCAACACCGTGTACACGCAGCAGAATCAGCGTCTCGCCGTCACCACCGTCGGTCCGATCGGCCTGGTAGCAAGCGCGACGGTGAACTGTGGCGCGCCAGTTGCCATCTCTGGCACGCTGGGCACTACGTACCCGACCGTTGGCGCGCTTGACGGAGTAGCGGCTGGTGCTTGCCTCGTGACTGCTAACGACGTCTCGTTCGGTGGCCAGTTCTACACGGCCACGATCACGAACGCGACGCCGACGGCTTCGACGGCTGGATTCCCGACCTTCGGTGCTGCTCCGGCTTCAGCTCAGGTTACCGTGACGTATGCGGTCCTGACGCCTGGCTTGGTCATCACGGACGCCGGCATCCTGCCGGGTAACCTGCCGAATGGCCTCACGTACACTGTGCGTGTGACCAGCTCCGAGTACGCAGGTACCGGTGGCTTCCAGGACTTCACCAAGACCACGGGCACCAATCTCGTGATCCCGGTGGTGGCTGGTTCCATCTACAACGTCTCGACGAGCCGTACGCTCACCTCGCAGTCTCAGATCTGGACCACTCAGGCGCTTGATGTCACGGCCCTCGGTGGTGTAGGCCTGAACGATGTGACGCAGACGGTCACAAACGTCGTGATCGACAACACTGTGTCTGCAACCGCGCCGGCAAATGCTGGTGAGGTTCGCACCACGGTCACGATCAACTGGTCGGGCCCGACCCCGGCTCCGTAAGGAGTCAAGGTCAGCCTCTCGGAAGATCGAGAGAAACAACTGGGGGGAGCCTTCGGGCTCCCCTCTTTTGTTTTCCGCCGCTACACTTCCGCACTCTTGCCTCATATCTTGACTGCATCGCTGTACTCCACAGCGACCACAACCCGATCCATTCCGTACACACCAATGTCTGATATCAAGGGCACAAGCGTTGCCGCCCTCTTACTCGCGTCCACACTTCTGCTCACTGCCTGCGGCGACAAAGGCATGGGCTCTGAAACACTCGGTAAACTGTCCGAGAACATCACCACTGATTCGCTGTTCCGCGTGATCGGCACCGGTCCCATGGTGCCCGTGACGTCGTCCGATTCCATCCGCATCGAAAACGGCTACCGTCGCTCGCAGTACTTCATGAACAACGCGAACTACAAAGTGCTCTGGTACCGGGAAGTCGCCGCTCCCATCGACAGCGCCATCGTCATTGAAGAGGTGGCTCCGATTGTTATCAAGAACGACAGCGTTGTTGGCTGGGGCTGGAAGTTCTTTGACAAGGCTTCGGCAGAAGTCGGGCTTCCAAATCCAAAGACCACGCCCGACATGAACTAGGCGCGGTGTAGAGCACGCGCATCGCAGGACTCTTACGGCCCGGACAACCACCAGTTGTTCGGGCCGTTTGACCTTGTGGAAGGTTGGGCGGTGTGGCTTTTTGCGATATAGTCCATAGGTGTGCCGAACACTGAAGAGCACAGTTGCTCAACGCTGCTGTTTCCCTGAATCCAGAAAAAATGCAATCATTCCGATTGAGCCAGACTGCCGCACTGCTCTTCGCGCTGCTCGCCACCGCCGCGTGCGGTGACAGCACAAGCCCACCGCCTCAGCCGGGCAACATCGCTTCTGTTGGTCCTGCAGCATTCACGGGCGCTGTGGGTGACCTGCTCGCGCAGGATCTGCTGGTGCGCGTAAGCGATGCTGGTGGCACCCCCGTTGCCAATGCGTCGGTCTCGTTCAGTGTCACCTCTGGCGGCGGCTCACTCAGTGCGCTCAGCGCCACCAGCAACGTTGACGGTGTAGCTTCCACGCGCTGGACGCTTGGCCCTGCCGTGGGTGAACAGCGTGTTCAGGCTACGGTGGCCGGTGTTTCGAGCTCGGTCACCTTTCTGGCCGTCGCCTCGGCCGGCGCCCCAGCCGAGATCAGCATTTCGGCGGGCAACAGCCAGAGTGCGGCCGCTGGATCCGCCGTGGCTACTGCACCAACCGTCCTTGTGCTCGATCGCTTCGACAATCCTGTCTCGGGCGTCTCGGTATTCTTTTCCGTGAACGCCGGCGGAGGGAGCGTAACCGGTGCTGGAGCCATCACGAACGCGTCAGGGCTGGCAAGCGCCGGTAGTTGGCGGCTTGGGCCGTCAGTCGGCGTGAATCGTCTTACCGCACTTGCTGTCTCAAACGGCGTGTCCGGCAATCCCGTGGAGTTCACTGCAACCGCCACGGCGGGCGCCGCTGCCGTTCTGAGCGCGCGCACCAGCACCACACTGTCGGCGGTGGTAGGCAGCAGCATCACACCGCTGCCCAGCGTGCGTGTTACCGACGCGTCGGGCAATCCGGTGAGTGGCGTGCAGGTAAGCTTCGTGCCGTCAACCGGATCGACCGCCACCGGTTTGGTCTCGCTTACTGATGGGACTGGTGTGGCCACTGTCTCTGCCTGGCAGCTTGGAACCGGCGCGGCCACATACACTCTGACGGCCACCGCCGACGGTGTTGGCACGTCGGTCGTCTTTACCGCCTCGGCACGCGCGGCGGCGCCGGCAAACGTGGCCGCTGTAGCGGGCAATGGACAAAGCGCGCCCATTGGACGACCCGTTGGCGTTGAGCCTGCGGTTCGCGTGACCGACGGATTCGGAAACGCCGTAAGTGGTGTGGAAGTGGTGTTTACCGTGACCGGCGGGGATGGATTTGCCGTGTCGCGCACACAGTTGACGAATGCATTGGGCACGGCCACCGTGGGCGGCTGGACGCTGGGCGACGCACCGGGAGCCAATACACTGCGTGCACAGGTCACTGGCATGGGAATCGCCGGGAATCCGGTCACCTTTACGGCCACAGGTACGCCGGGAACACCGGCCACCGTCACGGCGCAGTCCGGCGACGCACAAAGCGCTCAGGTCAGCACCGCTGTGGGCACGCCTCCGTCGGTAGTGGTGCGCGATGCGCGCGGAAATCCAGTTCCTGGAATCACCGTGCAGTTCATTGTCACCGCTGGTGGCGGTACGGTGACTGGTGGTAGCGCTCTTACCAACGCCAGCGGTATCGCGGCTGTGGGCAGCTGGACCTTGGGTACCGCCGCCGGCACGCAGACGCTCGTTGCGCGCATACAGGGTCTGCCCGATGTGGTGTTCACCGCAACAGCCACCGCCGGTGCCGTGTCTGCCGTGCAGGCTGTCACCGTTACTGCACTTGGCAACCTGGCGGCCAACAGTCTGGTCCCAACCGCGCCCTCGGTCCGCGTGGTAGATGCAGCGGGCAACCCGATTTCCGGTGTCAGCGTCACGTTCACACCCGATCCCGCGCTCACCTCCGGCACGGTGACGGGAGGAACACAGGTCACCAACGCCAACGGTATCGCCACCGTGACGTCGTGGCGTGTGGGTACGATCTCCAATACCACGGCGGCGTTGCGCGTGGTTGTGGCCGGCTTTGCTCAGGGCGGACAAGAGCTGCTCTTCTCCGCCACGGTCACCGCAGGCCCCGCAGCCTTCCTCACCGTCGGGCCCGGTTCCGTACCCAACCAGGTGAATCAGGTGAACACGGGTGGTGCCGTGACCACCGCGCCGTCGGTGCGCATTACCGATGCATTCGGCAATGGCGTGGCCAACGCCACCGTGATCTTTACGCCGGCGGTTGGCAGTGGTACGGTGAACGCTGGTGCCGCCAGCGCCACATTGCTCACCAACGCGATTGGCGTAGTGACGCTCACCGATTGGACGATTCCGGCTGGCGCCGGAGCCACCTACACGTTGATCGCGACCTCAACCGGACTGCCAAACCTGCAGTTCAGCGCGGCGACGACGCCGTAGTTGATTCAGTGAGCAACTCGTGAAGCGCGTTCGGCAATGGCATCGTCGATAACCCGAACGCGCCAGCGATGCCTTCTGACACGGCCCGGACAACGTCATGTTGTTCGGGCCGTGTTGCGTGCACCCGGTCGCACTCGGCATGTACTGACGTCATGGTCACGCCGGCAATGCCGCAGGGCACCGTATGAACGAACGTTTGCAGATCATTGCTCACGTTGAGTGCAAACCCGTGCCACGTGACCCAGTCACGCGCGTGAACTCCAATCGACGCCAGCTTGCGATCGTCCACCCACACACCAGTCAGCCCCGGTCGGCGCGATGCCTGCACCGCAAAGGGCATCACGCCGTCGATGATACCGGCTTCCACCTGTCGCAAAAACCAGTGCAGATCTTTTTTGTGTCGTTTGAGATCGAGCACCAGGTAGCCGACCAGTTGCCCTGGCTCGTGTACCGTGATGTCACCACCACGTTCGGCCTCATGCAACTCCACGCCGGCCGCACTCAGCTCGTCTGCGGTGGACAACAAATGGTGCGCCTTGAACCCGCGACCGAGCGTGACCACGGGCGGATGTTCCACGAGCAACAACAGGTCCTGATCAATGACACCACTGATGCGCAACGCGGCCGCACGTCGCTGCAAAGCGAGTGCGGCCGCGAAGGGCATGAGTCCTAGTTCGTGCGTGTAGAGCAGGGACATACCATCAATCAGTCAGGTATGCGTTTCAAACTGGAAACGCCGCAGTGCAGCACGCGAAGCGGTTCATGTACAGCAATCACGCGTGCAGAATCTTTCCCTGGCTGTCGAGTACAGCTTCGGCCACCGCTTCGCTCAGCGTTGGATGCGCATGCACGGCCAGGTCGATTTCTTCGACGGTGAACTCGTTGGCGCGCGCCACCACCAGCTCATGAATGAGCTCTGTCGCGTTGGCACCAACAATGTGCGCCCCAAGAATCTCACCATACTTTTTGCCACGCAGAATCTTCACAAAGCCATCGGTCTCGCCCGAGGTACGCGCACGACCGTTGGCCGAAAATGCGAACTTGCCCACGGTGTATTCGAGCTTCTGATCCTTGCACGCCTGTTCGGTGAGGCCAATGGACGCCACTTCGGGTGAGCAATAGGTGCAGCTTGGAATGTTGCCGTAATCCACCAGATGCGTGTGTTCACCGCCGAGCAGATCAGCCAGCACATGTCCCTCGCGTGAACCCTTGTGCGCCAGCATCTGATTGCCCGCGACATCGCCCACCGCGTAGTAGCCGGGCACGCTCGTCTCGAACTTTTCATTGATGCGTACAAAGCCGCGATCGCTGAGTTTGATGCCGAGTGTTTCGAGGCCGATGTTTTCTACGTTGGGTGCGCGACCGGCGGCCACGAGCACGTACTCCACGTCCAGCGATTGTGTCTTGCCGTTTTCTTCGACGTTGAGCGTGACGTTGTTCTTGCCCACTTTCACATCTTTGAGCTTCGCCGACACCCGCACATCAATCTTGCGCTTCTTGAAGACGCGATGCAGCTCCTTGCTTGAGTCTTCGTCTTCGATGGGCAGAATGCGTGACGCCACTTCAATGAGCGTCACCTCGGTGCCAAACGCATTGAACACATCGGCAAACTCACAGCCCACCGCGCCAGCGCCAACAATGGCCATGGTCTTGGGTGTCTTTTCCATCACCAGCACGTCGTCGCTCGACAGCACCCGCTTGCCGTCAAGGGCCAGGCCGGCCTGCGGCAGCCCCTTCACGCGCGAACCGGTGGAAATCACCATGGCCTTGCGTGCTTCGTGCGTCTCTGTCTTGCCGTCTTCCGACTTCACTTCCACGCGCTTGCCGGCCTTGAGCGTGCCGGTGCCGCGAATCCAGGTGATCTTGTTCTTCTTGAACAGGAACTCCACGCCCTTTGAGTTCTGCTGGCTCACGGCGCGCGAGCGCTTCATGGCCGGTCCGTAGTCGAACGAGAGTTCACCGGTAGTGATGCCGTGTTCGCCGGCCTTGCGCACCTTGTTGGCCAGGTGGGCACTCTCCAGCAGCGACTTGGCCGGAATGCAGCCCCAGATGACGCAGGTGCCGCCAAGGGCTTCGCGCTCGACCACGGCGACAGACATGCCGAGTTGCGCGCAGCGAATGGCGCAGACATAGCCGGCGGGTCCGCCGCCGAGCACGATGATATCGTAAGCAGCCATACTAAATCGGGTTTGGGTGAGTGATTGGTTGCAAGTTACCGACGGGGTGGGGCTGGTCCAAGCGTGGTGAGTGCTCGGTTCATCGTACGAAGTGGTTCGAGGCCATAAGGCCATAGGGCCTCAGGCCACTACATGGCCTTAGCGACGAATCAGAACAACCACCAGCAGCACCAACCACCGTCAACGCCGTTGCAGTCCTGATTCGGTCTTACGGCCACAAAGTGCCCTGAGGCCCTATGGCCTTAAAGCCTCGCCATTTTCGCCAGCCGAACAGAGCTCCAAAGGCGCCCATGATGTTCGCCATCCGAACCGAGCACCCCAAGCCACCCCCACCCCCACCCCACCCCCCAAAACGCAAACCGCGGACCCCCACACCAGAGCAGGAATCCGCGGTTCACCAATCACCCCAAACGCATCACGGCACGTTCAGAATCTTCGTTACCGACTGCACGCCGTTGGAGAAGATCACCCGCACCGCCGCACCGCGCGGCAGGAACCCATGCCCCGACTCACGCAGGTACGACAGCGTCTGACCACTCTGCGCGTCCTTCACCAGCGCCAGCGGCCACGTCTGCGCGTCCCAGTTCACCCGCGCCATATTGCCCTGCCGCGTGATCACCGCTGACGGATCGGTCACCGTCGCTGAACCGTTGTCGGTCGTGATCAGCACCGGCGCCGGTCCATTGCCGCCCACCATGCTGGCCGAAGCCACACGTGATACCTGCTCAACCGTGCCGTTCGGTCCGACAATGGCAACCGACGCCAGTCGGCTGTCGCTCAGCGCCGAGAGTGGTACGGCGAACGAGAAGGCCGCCGCGTTGTCGTCATGGTCCACAACTTCCGGATCGAACGTGAAACCCGTGAGTACGCGACCGTCATCGTCGCGCAGCTCCAGACGATACGAGCCCGGACGCTGCGCCACCGACGGCGTGGTGACCAAACGAACCGCCGGCTCAAGCGTGACCTGACCATTGTGCATTCGACCCCACACCAGCAGTGATGTCTGCGGGCCAGTGGAGAAGCCCGCCATCATGGGTGCGGCGCCTACGTAGTTCATGACCGCAGACCACGTGTAGTCGCTGATCCACTGCGTGCCGCAGTAACCCATAACGTCGGTCACTGTTGAGTTGACAATGCCACCCGTACTCTGGTTCCAGCCGAAATGGCCGATGCGTCCACCAGAGTGCGGAAAGCCGCTATCTGTGTTCCCCGAGATACAGGCGGCCACGTGGCGGCGGCCAAAGTTGTGGCCAATTTCATGGGCCGCAATGCGGTTGGAGGTGCTCGACTTGTCCCAGCCGACGGCCGCACGACCGGGCGTGTAGGCATAACCAGCCACACCGCTACCGTAACCTGTCGCGACTACGCCGTAGTAGTACGCTGAACTGCCGTCAGCGGTGCGCAACGAGTTCATCTCGCTGAGAATGCTCAGCCAGGCCTTGTTGCCGTCGCTGGACTGCAGGTCGGCCGCGTTGGTGGTGTACGGCGCGCGCACCGTTGCATTGAGGCTGGACAGCGGGAAGATGTCGCGCGACATGGAGACGAAGTTGCTCTCCAGGTTGCCCGACGTCACGTTGCCGGTGGTTCCGCTGGCCGAACGATGTACCGGTACGAACACCAGATTCACCGGCGCCACGCTGCGTACGTCGAGCGCCTGCGTTCCACTGCGCGGCCAGATGTTGTCCGCTTCGTCGGACTCGCTCACCGCGCCAGTCGGGTCAACATCAACCTGAATGCGCAGGCCGGCGCGCATGTCACTGGCCGAAAGATTGGCGTTCCACGAGCTGTTGAGCGTGCCTTCCGTGATGGCCGTCGGTACACTCGACGACGGCGCATTGATGGTAATGGTGCGGAACGGACTGCCACCGGTGGACAAACGCACACGCACCGTGGGTGTGAGTGAGTTGCTCGCGTCGGCCTTCACGAACACGCGCAGCAATGCTTTGCGTCCCGATACCAGCGGCACGTCACCAGCAAAGCTCTGAATCGCCTGTGTTACGTACGCACCTTCCACGGTCAGGTTGGCACCGGTCGTACCACCACCGCCACCGCCACCGCCACCGCCACCGCCCCCCCCACCCCCGCCGCCCCCCCCCCCCCCCCCACCCCCCCCACACACGGCCTACCTCACCCAGCCCGACACCGTTGCGACGGCCGTCACAATGGCCGTCTGCGACGC
>JBBSPO010000092.1:0-12937 GCA_038258695.1 Gemmatimonadales bacterium
ACAGCTGGATCATCAACATCGCGTCGCTCGCCGGTAAGAACCCGTTTGCTGGCGCCGCCGCGTACAACGCCTCAAAGTTTGCACTGGTGGGCTTCAGCGAGGCCCTCATGCTCGACGTGCGACAGTACGGTATTCGCGTGAACTACATCATGCCGGGCAGCGTGGCCACGCATTTCAACGACCACACCCCGAGCGAGCAGGATGCCTGGAAAATCCAGCCCGAAGACATCGCCGAGTTGGTGATGCAGTTGGTCACGTTCCCGTCCCGCTCGCTGCCGTCCCGCATCGAGATCCGGCCCACCAAGCCGCCGCGCCGTTGACGCGTGCTGGAGTCGGCGACGTTTCCGGCTTCCGACTGCTAAGGCGACGGGGAGAGCAGAACGATCCCACGTCGCCCCACCGTTACTCGAGCACCATGTCTCCCATCCGGCCCCATGTTTGCACTCGGTCGGCCGTCACCTTGATGAGCGTCACCTCAGGATCTTCCGGACCGTTCTCAAACCACGCTTCCAACGACGTGTGCCAGAGCTGCTTTTTCAGCGTCACGTCGTTGACCACCGTGCCAGTGCCCCAAACGGAAATAAAACTCGGGCCCTGGTTGTCCGAGAACGTCAGCTGCACCCGATCATCGTTGGAAATCTCAGCAATCTTGTTCGACGAGGATCTCGCGAAAAACCAGTTGTCTCCGTCGTACCGCACTTCACCGTTGTTCGACATCGGACGTGTGTTGACCCCATGCTCACCAACCGTTTGCATCATGCAAAAATCAATCCGTGCCATCGCATCAGCGACTTTGGCGAACTCTTCCGTTTTTTTCATGGTGCTCTCCGTTAGTGATGTTGACTGGCCCGCACACGCGAACCTTTCTTAACTGTCGAGCGCGCGTAACCGGCGCAACACGCTGGCGTGCACGTGAGATATTCCGCGGACAACCAGATGTTCCTCCAAGCCACCGAGCTGAGCACTGAATGACATCGAGTGATTCTGAACCTGGTTTTCTCGCTGGTGGCGGTGTCATGGGTGAGCGCATCCGCGCCTTTCCGTGGCGTGAGACCGCGCTTGGTGATCCTGCGCACTGGCCGCAAGGGCTGCGCACTGCTGTGCGCATCATGCTCACCAGTCACCATCCCATCTTCATTTTCTGGGGAACGGATCACCTCTGTTTCTACAACGATGCATACGCCCGCTCGCTTGGTCCGGAGAAGCATCCCGCAATCCTCGGTACACCGGGACGCTCGTCGTGGGCGGAGATCTGGCCAATCATCGGGCCACAAATCGACTACGTGATGCGTGGTGAAGGGTCAACATGGCACGAAAACCAACTCGTACCGATCTTTCGACATGGCGCGTTGCAGGAGGTGTACTGGACGTATAGCTACGGTCCAATCGATGAGCCACAATTCCCCAGCGGTGTAGGCGGAGTATTGGTGATCACCGCCGAAACAACGGAACAGGTGCTCACGCAGCGAAGGCTCGCCGAAGAACGCGAACAGTTCGCGCAGCTGTTTGATCAGTCGCCCACATTTCTGGCGCTGCTGGAAGGCCCGGAGCATGTGTTCACATATGTCAATCCGGAGTATCTGAAGGTCATCGGACATCGTGAGGTAATCGGACGCACAGTAGGTGAAGCGATTCCAGAGGCGGTTGAGCAGGGCTACGTGATGCTGTTGGACGACGCCTATACTACCGGCAAGGCGTTCTCAGCCTCGAACGCACGGTTGATGATGCAAGCAGCGCCGGAAGGGTCGGTCGACGAGCGCTTCATCGATTTTGTCTATCAACCGATGACCGATGCATCGGGTGATGTGTTCGGCATTCTTGTGCAAGGCGTGGACGTCACTGACCGTGCAGTGTCAGATCGCGCGCTGGCGCTCGATCGCTCACGTCTGGAGTACGCCACGCGTCTTTCAGGCGTCGGGTTCTGGTACAGCGATCTGCCCTTTGCTCAACTTGAGTGGGATGACCAGGTGAAAGAGCATTTTTTTCTTCCGCCTGAGGCCCAGGTCACGATCGATACCTTTTACGAAAGAATGCATGAGGCCGACCGCGCACCGACGCGTGCCGCCATCGAGCGTTCGATCAGCGAACAAACGCCATACGACATTGTGTATCGAACCGTGAATCCGGAAACGGGCGCTATTAAATGGATTCGCGCACTGGGTGGGGCCGTCTATGAGCGCGATGGCAGTCCCACGCGCTTCGACGGCGTGACGGTCGATGTTTCGGCGCAAAAACGTGACGAACAGCACCTGGTAGCGCTCAATGACCGGTTGCAAGAGCAGGATCGGCGGAAGGATGAGTTCATTGCCACCCTGTCCCATGAGTTGCGCAATCCCCTTGCACCTATTCGCGCGGCAGCACACGTCATCACCTCTCCCGGAGTCGAGCCGGCCCAGCTGCAGCGCGCGCAACACATCATCGAACGCCAGGTCACACACATGGCGCTGCTGCTCGACGACCTGCTGGACATGGCGCGCATCACACAAGGCAAGCTGCGCCTGAAGCGGGAGGTCGTGGCGTTGCTGGATGTTGTTGATGCTGCCGTGGAAGCACTCGCTCCACAGCTCGAGAGTAAAAGGCAGCGGCTGTCGACACGTTTGCCGACAGAACACATCCGGATCGAGGGTGATCCATTGCGTCTCGCGCAAATCATTTCGAATCTGCTCACGAACGCGTCGAAGTGCAGTGACGTCGACAATGACATTGTGCTTTCCGGAGATGTGTCCGCCGACATGCTGATCCTTTCCGTGCGGGACAACGGGATTGGCATTGCCCCTGAGTGCCTGTCGGGAATCTTTGAGATGTATGCGCAGGTCGATGTGCCAGCCGTCAACGGAGATGGTGGATTGGGCATCGGTTTATCACTCGTGAAGGGGCTCACCGAACTGCATGGTGGCACTGTGCACGCACTGAGCGAGGGCATTGGTCATGGCAGCGAGTTTGTTGTGCGACTGCCGCTGGCGAGCGCGTTGACGTCGACTTCTCATGACACCGCCGAACCCACAACACGAGTTCCGAACGGTCAGCGAGTTCTCGTCGTTGATGACAACCGTGATGCCGCCGACAGTCTGGCTATGCTGCTGACGCTCGAGGGACATTCGGTTCGCACGGCCTATTCCGGCAAGACTGCCATCTCGCTGGCGACGGAGTTTCGCCCGGATACGATGTTGCTTGATATCGGGTTGCCGGACCTCAACGGCTATGAGGTCGCCGAGACGGTAGGTCGTGAGCCGTGGGCAGCGAGCGTGCAGCTGATCGCGCTCACCGGCTGGGGGCAGGAAGACGATGTACGCCGGGCCAGGCAGGCGGGATTCCATCATCACCTGGTCAAGCCTGTAGATATTGATCGCTTGATGAGACTGCTCAGTATGGAGCAGACGTCTTGACATCACCGATTCGTGAGGAAGTGGAATGAACGACAAGCTCAGTATGGTGTCACCAAATCATCTGCTGGTCGTATTGCTGTGCGTTGTTCTCACATACGCGGGGATTTTGCTGTACACCAGAGTCGTGGGCCTGCGCAGCTTCTCCAAGATGTCGGCAGCGGACTTCGCCATGACCGTCGCGGTGGGATCGCTCTTTGCGTCCACCATCTCGTCTCCCGATCCCACGCTACTGGTGGGGCTCTATGCGCTGGCGCTGCTCTTCGCCGGCCAGTGGGTTGTCGCAAGGTTGCGCCGTACCTCCAAGCGCTTCAGCAATCTCGTCGACAACAAGCCGTTGCTACTCATGCGTGGTCCGGAAATAATCGACGAGCACCTGGCGAAGGCCAATGTCACACGATCAGATATATACGCCAAGCTGCGGGAAGCGAATGTGCTGCAGTTTGAACAGGTACGGGCCGTGATCTTTGAGACAACTGGCGACATCTCTGTTCTGCACACCACGTCGTCCGGGACGCAGATTGACGACGCGTTGCTTTCCGACGTCGTGGGCTGGTACGAAACCAGCATGCCGCTGCACCTTCCAACGCGCGTCCCGCGAAAATAGTGCATGGGAATCGTTGCCGACAACCACAAGCACCGCACGGAGAAGGACAGTGAACGACACAACCTCGCGCTCCTGGTACGCGCGTAATCGCGAACTCTCCTGGAGTCTGACTTCCGGCGCCGCACTGCTGATCGGCTGGTTGCTCGGCCGTACCGGTGCGACGGACCGTGCGGCGTTGGCGCTATTCGCCGTCGCCTACGTGTTCGGCTCACTCGACTTGATCGGACACTTTTTTGCACACGTTCGTCGCGGAAAGATTCGCTTCAACATTGACTTGCTCATGTTGGTGGCAGCAGCAGGCGCTGCGGTACTTGGCGAGTGGGCCGAGGGTGCCTTGCTGCTCTTTCTTTTTTCGCTTGGACATGCCCTAGAGAAGTATGCCATGGGGCGAGCGCGCAATGCGATCAAGGCGCTTGGCACGCTCGCCCCTTCGCAAGCGACCGTGCTACGCAATGAGAACGGTGCGCAACGGGAGCACACAGTGCCAATCGCCGAGGTTAGTCCGGGCGATCGTGTCGTTGTGAAGCCTGCCGAGCGCATTCCTGTAGACGGAAGCGTGCATGAAGGCCGCTCGGCGGTCAATCAGGCGCCCATCACCGGTGAAAGTGTTCCGGTTGACAAGAACCCCGGTGATTCGGTGTTCGCGGGTACAGTAAATGGTGAGGGGTCGCTCGTTGTGCACGTCACCGCAGCCATCGGTGATCGGACGCTCGACCGGGTCATCAAGCTCGTCTCCGAAGCTCAGACCCAGAAGGCCCCCACGCAGCAGTTCACCGACCGCTTTGCGAAAGTGTTTGTACCGACGGTGCTGGTGGGCGTAGTGGTGCTGATCGTCGTGCCGCCGTTATTCGGTTTGTTGAGCTGGTCGGGTTCGTTCGCTCGAGCGATGGCTGTGCTGGTTGCCGCTTCACCGTGCGCGCTGGCATTGGGCACACCCGCGGCCGTGCTCTCAGCTATTGCGCAGGCCGCGCGCAATGGAGTGTTGATCAAAGGCGGCGCGCATCTCGAGGTGCTGGGAGGGATTCGCGTATTGGCACTCGACAAAACCGGTACGATTACGGTTGGCGAACCGTCGGTGACTGACGTGATCCCGATGGTGGACGTGACGGAGTCGATGTTGCTCACTGTGGCCGCGGCCGTTGAACAACGCTCGCAGCATCCGCTGGCAAAGGCGGTGGTGCGCGCGGCGGAGAGACGCGGACTGACGCTGCCGGAGGCCGGAGAGCTGCAGTCCATCACAGCGCGAGGTGTACGCGCGCCAGTTGAGGGAATACCAGTTGAGATCGGACGCGCGCTGCTGTTCGAGGATGCGGGGGTAGTGGTTCCAGAGGAGGTGCTGCAAGCCGTATTGCAACTGGAGCAAGGCGGACGCAGCGTTATGATCGTTCGTCGTGTTGGACATACGCCTGAGTTTCTTGGCGTGCTGGGGTTGGCGGACGAACCACGAGCCAACGTCCGCGAGACGTTGGTCGCAGTTCGAAAGAGCGGAATACAGAGAGTTGTGATGTTGACGGGCGAAAATGCTGGCGTAGCTGAGGCGGTGGGTGCAGCTGTTGGTGTGGATGAGGTGCGCGCGGGCTTGTTGCCAGAGGACAAGGTGACAGCGATTCGTGAACTGCTGGCCAGGGGACCGGTCGCAATGGTTGGCGATGGCGTCAACGATGCGCCCGCGCTCGCACACGCAACGGTGGGCATTGCCATGGGCGGTGCTGGCACTGCAGCCGCACTCGAAACGGCCGATATCGCGCTTATGGGTGATGACCTCGGCCGCCTGCCTTTTGCAATCGGGCTGTCACATCAGGCTCGGCGAATCATTCGCCAGAACCTGTACGTCTCTCTCACCGTGATCGTGTTGCTTGTGGTGGCGACGGTGACTGGAGTGGTCGGCATTGGACCTGCAATTGTTGCTCACGAGGGCAGTACGCTCGTGGTTGTTGTAAACGCGCTGCGCTTGCTACGGTATCGAGGCCGTGCCTGATGTCGTGATCGCTCCGTCGCGTTGGTGCGTTGGACCACGCTGACATAGCTCTTGCGGTAAATTGTGCGCGACAGAATGCGGTACGTGCTTCGCGCACACAGCGGGAGAGTCCAGCTTCACTGACTGTCCCGCATGCTGCACAGAATGTGCGGCCATCACGCGACTCTGCAGTGATGCGGTCGCGCGCAATAGTCCTTTCGCCAGGCAACCATGCGCGCTGTGTGCCGAAGTCTGCGAGTGGTGTGCCAAGGAATGCCAGGCACAGAGTCGCCTACACGGACCGCACTCGCGGGTGAAGGCAACCATCCACACTTCCTGAACAAACGGGGCCGCGATCTCGTGCGCGAACCGCTGCAACACCCCAAAATCACGACGGAATCACCGCGCGAGTCGCGCGAGACATGCACTCACGTCCGCCCATTCCTGCAGGGTGTCTTGCGCGTCGACGACGCGTCGCAAATACGGCAGCACTTGGTCTTCGGTCCCCACCCTCATCTCGGCGAGAACAACACTCGCGAACGCTGATTCACGAACGAGATTCGCCAGGCTGACCACGACACGTTTGGCGGGACACACAGCTTGCCGCAGTCTGGTTTCGGGGATAGGGTACAACTGTCAGAGCATCACCGCAGACCCGGACTGAGAAGCCATGCGCATGCCCCACGCCGCTCCACGTTGTCCGCACAATTCTCTGCATATACGGCGCCGCTTGCCTCCGTGGCTACGTCCCGCCATCGTGGGCGCCGGTGTCTGCTTCTCGATGCTCGCGTCGGCGCCGCTGCGCGCTCAGCCGCTCGCGCTGTCCGGGCAGCAGGCGATCTGGCAACAGGCGCTCTCTGATCGGCACGGGTTTACTCACCTGCCTCTATCCACATCTCCACTGGCCCAACCCGAGCAGCGTCGCTGCCTCGACCGGCTGCTGCCAGCCGTGGCCATCGGCTCGCTCGGCGGCGCAGTGTTGGGGTGGCTGGTGTGGTTCGGCACGCTCGGGGCCCTCTACAGCGACAGGAACAATGCCAGCCGTGACGGACGCAAAGCAGCGCTCATCGGGGCCGGCGTGGGTACCACAGTCATGGTTGCAGGGTGGGCCTGGGAGTGTCGCCACCCCCGACAGCCGACCTACGGTCCACGGTGGGACCCGCGCGGCCAGCAAGGCCGTGACTCCGCACCATCCTGAACTTGGCCTCGCGCTCGCGGGGCGCTGTGGGGTACCGCCACTGACAGCGCAACGCGCGCCTCCGGAAACGATCCGTTGCACGACGGGCTGTTTCGACGTTGTCTGGTTGAGTCTGGCAACGGACGTGTAGCAATAAGGTGTCCTAACGGCGCGCGCGTAGCTGACGCCTGGAGCTTGCGTCATCCTCCCTGCGTTGGGTATAAGAACTGCGACCCGGAGTTGTCACGAAACGCTATGCAAAAGTGCTCGGCGTATTCGCCGGCGAGTTGTGGCGCAGCTTAGGGCAACCAAACGTCGGCGCTTACCTGCACCGTCCTGGAGGATCTCCGCTTACGGTCACGGGTATGGCGTGCGGTCCATCGGCTCCTATGCAACGCGTATAGGTGCCGGACTCGGAAACAAGGAACCTCCAACATCGGAGAGTTGCGTGACTGCCAGTGGACGCGCTGTGCACCGGGGTTCGTTCATTGGGGCAGCCCTGCTCGCACTGATGTTGCCCACCCGGAAACCGCTGAGCGCCCAGGACACGCTTCCCGTGCCAACGGCGAACGCAGGAACCCTCACCGGTCAGGCGTACGACAGCACCGCCTCCCGTCCGCTGGCTGGCACCACACTCGGCCTCATTCCTGTAAACGATCCCGGGCGGCTACGGACCGTCCGGGCGGACACGGTCGGTCGTTTTCAGTTTAATTCTCTCGCCCCCGGGCTCTACCTGCTCGGTGCCGATCATCCCCGCATTGACTCGTTGGGATTCGGCCAGCTGACGAAGGTCGTCGAGATTCAGCGTGGCGCAACGGCGACCGCCATGCTGAGCCTTCCGTCCATCCGGAGCGTGATCGCCTCTCGCTGCGGCATCGGAGACATCGCGGATTCATCAGGGGTTTGGGTTGGCACGCTGCGGAAAGCCGTGAGCGACCGACGCGCCGTATCGGGCACGGTGCGCGCGCAGTGGCAGGAGTTGGCCGAGACACAAACTGGACTCGAGTTTGTGTCACCTTATCGGCAGGAGGATACCGATTCGTTGGGGCGTTTCGTTGTGTGCAGTGCGCCACGAGGCGGGATTTTGAGCGTGCGTGGGTGGAATGGGGTGGACTCGTCCGGATTTGTTGATGTGGATGTTCCGCTTGACGGTTTGTTGCTGCGGGACCTATACGTGGCTTCGCGTGTTGACGCGGACGATGGCACGTTGCGCGGAGCGATACGCGGCACCGTTCGGAGCGCGGATAGGAAACCGCTGGGCGACGTGCGGTTGTCCGTCTCCTCGGGCACCCAAGAGGCGCTATCTGCACCGAATGGCGCCTTTCTCTTGCCAGCACTGCGCCCGGGCACACATACGCTGGAGGCACTGTCGGTCGGCTACGCTCCGCTGCGCACCACGGTGGACATTATCGGCGGCGAGGCGCTGGCACTGTCTCTCGAAATCGAAAAACTCGTTGCCCTGAATCCCGTCAAGGTGCGTGCCGACAGACTCACGCGAATGCGAGGGCTCGAGGATTTTAATGAACGCCGAAAAGGCGGTTTTGGCTACTTCCTCGACGCGAACCAGTTAGCGCGCACGAATGCCGTCCGCGTCACGGACCTGTTGCGTCGGATTCCGGGTGTGATCATTCTGCCAGGAACCGGGATGCGAGCCATTGACCGTATTCTTATGCGAGGTGGCTCGGCGCTTCAAAACTTTTGCGCTCCACAGATTTTTATTGATGGCTCGCGCATTGAAATGGTAGACACCAACATCGAAAACCTGCTGTTCACGAATAATCTTCGTGCAATGGAGGTTTACACTCGTCCCACGATCACGCCGCCGCAGTTCGGCAGCATGGAGGGCTGCGGCGCCATTTTGTTCTGGACGGGGCCGACGGAATGAAGCGAGGTGAACGACGCAAAGAAGCCGACACCACAAAAGTGATGACGGCTTCTTGCTTTCCCTCTATCGGGACGGCGGGATTCGAACCCGCGACCCCCTGAACCCCATTCAGGTGCGCTACCGGGCTGCGCTACGTCCCGTCAACCACTCACGCATCACCGTGCTTCGCGATACGCAAATGCCAACAGACCCATAACGTACCCTGCCGCGCTCCAGCATTCAACTGGTACCGGCCATCGGATCTGACTTTTCGCCGCGAAGCGCCGAAGCCACGCTGGACGCGAGCTGCGCCAACGGCACTGGCTTCTGCAACACCGCCGCCGCCCCCACCACCGCCAGGCGCTCCGAAGTCAATCGATAGCTGTAGCCCGTCACGATCACCACCGGCAGCGACGCACGCAGTACGTGCACCGCCTCGGCCAGCACGTCGCCCGTCATGCCTGGCATGGTTTGATCCGTTACCAGCAGGTCCACGTCATTCGGTGCCAGCGTGATCGCCGACAGCGCTTCGCGCGGATCGTGAAAGCTGCGCACCTTGCAGCCAAGTTTAGACAAGGCTCGCTCCACCACCCGCGCGACTGCTGGTTCATCGTCAACGAGCACCACACGCGCTCCGGCGCAGGCGGCCCGGTCTGCACTGGCAGCGCTCGCGCTGAGCGCGACGTTGCCATCAGCCGGCGTGGCCGCACTCAGCCGGCCCAATGATGGCATGCCTGATACCGGCGTTGCTGTCACCTCGCGCGCGGCCGCTGCGACGCCCGTGTTCGCAGGCGTCACAGCTCGGTGGGTGCCTGGCCCAGCCGAGGCAGCGGCCCCCGCCGCACCACCAAACGTGCTCTCCGCAACCAACGGCAACTCTACCTCAAATGTGGTTCCAACTCCTGGTTCGCTCCGCACCCGCACCCGTCCGCCGTGTGACGCCACGATACCGTGCAAGACCGACAGTCCAAGTCCGGTACCTTCTCCCGTGGGCTTGGTGGTAAAAAACGGCTCGAACACACGATCGCGCACGTCCGACGACATGCCCACACCGGTGTCGCGCACACGCAGCTGCACCACCCGCGCGGTTTCCGATACCACATCATCAGGCGCGGGACGCACATCAAGCCGGATTTCAAGTGTGCCGCCGTTGGTTGGACGCATGGCGTACTCAGCGTTCGAACACAGGTTGAACAGCAACTGCTGCAGCTGCGTCACATCGCCACGGATCGCATACACCCCGTCACCACCGGTCACCACAAGGTCTACCGTGCGCGGAATCAGCGAGCGCAACATGGGCATGAGCGTGCGTACGACCGAACCCACATCAACAATGCGTTCGTGCGGCGCATGGCGGCTGCTGAACGTCAGGATTTGACGCACCAGATCACGCGCACGCTCGCTGGCATCAAGCACCGCGGCCAGATGACTGGCCACTTCGTCCTGGTCGTCAAGCACGTCACGCGCCAACTCCGCGTTCCCACGAATCACGCCAAGCAGGTTGTTGAAGTCATGCGCCACGCCACCGGCCAGTGTGCCCAGCGATTCCAGCTTCTGTGCCTCACGCACCTGCACTTCGAGCATCGCCCGTTCCGCCC
This sequence comes from Gemmatimonadales bacterium, assembly GCA_038258695.1. Classification (GTDB taxonomy): domain Bacteria; phylum Gemmatimonadota; class Gemmatimonadetes; order Gemmatimonadales; family Gemmatimonadaceae; genus JAABRT01. Next base: position 10,587 of record JBBSPO010000092.1, read on the forward strand.
GCGCCGCTTGCGACGCTGACAGATCACGCAACACCCAGTGCTGCACCGGAGCATCGTCACGTCCAATCGAAGTCACGGTGACTGCAGCCGGCACAGGTGCGCCATCGGCACCACGCACCTCCGTTTCGACCGCATCAGTCAGCGATCCAAGAGACGCAAGCGCAACAGGAAAAGACAACGACGCGATCTCCATGTTCACCAACTCCTGCCCAGCACCGAGCAGCGCCACCGCGGCTGAGTTGGCGGCAATGATCCGCTCGTTGCGAACCAGTATGTTCGCGTCGAAGGCGCGATCAAACAGCGTGCGGAACTGCTTCTCGCTGGCACGCGCGCGCTGCTCACTCGCCGCCAACTCATCGGCACGCGCGTGTAGCGTACGCAACCGCCAACGGTGTGCAGCCGTGAGTAACAACAACGCCAATACGATGTAGACCAGAAACGCAATCGGTGAGCGCCAGCGCGGATAGTCAACCGAAAACTGTTGTGACACTGGTCCGTACTCTCTTCCGGCGAAGTCACGCGCCCAGCCGCGTACCGTGTAACTACCAGGCGGCAACGCCGGATACGACACCTCACGACTGGCCGACCACTCCGCCGCTGGCGCCGCGAGCGGACCGTCAATCTCAATGCGATACCGCAAGTCTTCTTCGCGATGGAACGTTGGCAGTGACAGCTGCACCAACACGCGATTGTCTTCAGCGGGAATGTCTGCACCGTCTGCAACTGCCTGCTCGGCCACTCCGTTTCGCACCACACGCATGCTGAACGCACTCGCCTTGGGCAACGGCAGCGTGTTGACGTCCGCGCGCCCAATCCCGTGTCCGGTGCCAAGCCAGCGCACTCCCGGCACTCCGCCTTCGCCAATGGCCTGCACTAGCGGACTTGGCAAACCATCCGCTGAGCCAATCGACATCACCATGCGCCACGCGCCCGATTCCGGGGCGCTCAGGTCGAGCACGGCCAGCCCGGCCGAGGTTGCCAGCAACACGTGTTTGGAGTCGTCACATCGCACATCATTGACAAAGCTGCTCTGCAAATGATCGCGAATGTTTTGTGGCATCGCTCGCCACGCCGTGTCTGAACGGTTGCGCCAGAACACACCGCGATTGGTGGCCGCCAGCAACCGACTGTTGTCGTCCGCCGACATGCGACACAGTGCGAACACGCGGGACGCTCGACTGATGGCACGGTACGACGTGTCTACGCGCCACGCACCACGCTCACGTATCGCCGTGCCAAAGTCGCCGGCAATCCACACGCGCGCATCGTCCACGCGCTCACCCAGTACATCATTGAGGCTCACCTTCGGAGCGCCCTCAAGCAGCTGCCACTGATTGTCAGCCCAGCGGGCCACGCCCTGCAATGTCGCCGCCAACAAAGGCGACGTATCAACGCCCTCCCGCTCGCTGGCAAAGCGCATGAACGCCGTGCGTCCGATACCCTGGCTGCGCTCCACCCACCGACCACTTTCCCGCCGCCACGCGCCGAGCACAGCGCCCACCCATACCTCGGCAGCGTCGTCTCGGCCGCGCGTGAATGTGGTCACCGCACGGCCGTCCTCAATGTCTTCTACCCGCACCAACGGACGCGCGGAGACACTGTCAATTTCAAACACGCCAAAGTTGCTTGTGCTCACCCACGCCACATCGCGCCGGCCAAGTGGCTCTTCAAGAATCGATCGAATGGACAATCGCAGACCAGTACCTGCAGACATCAACGTCGAGGCGCGGCCAACGCTCAAGCGCACCACGCCATCACCAAACGTGCCCACGTAAACGGCGTAGCCACCCGCATGGCCCGGCACCCCCCGCAACGCGTGCACCGGCGTACGCGGCTCACTGCTACGCAGCAGGATCGTATCCCACGTGGCACCACGTTTTCGCGTGAGCAACCCGTCGAGTGTGCCAACCCAGAGCTCATGCCCACCCGATTCCTGCAACACCGTGGTCAGGCGATAGGCGTTTCGCGGTGAACCAGCAATGCGCTGCCAGCGGGCGCTGGTTGCCGGGTCATTGCCACGGTTGCCAGTGCTGTCTTCGCTACTGTTGCTGGTATTGCTGCTCAAGCCGCCCAGGCTGTCGTCGAGCAGGTACACCCCTTCACTCGTGGCCGCGTACAACGTGCGCACGTCGTTTGCTACCACGTGGAAATTCTCGACCGCGCGCACCGCCAAACCATCGGCTGGGCCGAACACCTTTCGCCAGCTTCCGTCGCTCCATCGCGCCGCGACACCGTATGAAGTGGCCAGCCACAACTCGTCGCGCAGACCAGGGCGCGCGCGCGGTAGAATCACCAAGCCTGCGAGGCGCAGAGTGGGTGTCAGTGGCAGCTGTTCCACTCTCTCGTTGCGG
>JBBSPO010000093.1:0-12934 GCA_038258695.1 Gemmatimonadales bacterium
AGAGGGTGGTGCCTCACTGGTGTCCAACAACAACACCATCGATGGAGACTTGCAGGTCAAGAAGGCCGCGTCGGCGTCCATCAGCTCTACCACCGTGAACGGCAATATTCAGCTCGAAGAGAACAACCGCGGTCTGGTGTCGGAGCGGGCGGTGGTGCGGGGAGACTTCCAGGTATTCAAGAATACGGGCGGTGTAACACTGCGTTCCAACCGCGTTTCGCAGAACCTGCAGTGCAAGGAAAACTCGCCTGCTCCGGTGGGCGGCAGCAACACTGCTGGCGAGAAGGAAGACCAGTGCCGGCGACTCTAGTACGCTTCTAGTACGCTGACCGGGTTGCGAGCCGATAGGGTTTGGCGATAGCGTCCACAGGTGCGCGGGGCATTCATGAATGCCTCGTCGCCCCCACCCCCCCTCCTCGCCCCACCTCTCCATGCCGGCCTTCCTGCTTGTTGCCTCGATTGTGCTCTTTTCCGTGGCCTACCGGATTTACGGTTCCTGGATCTCACGACAGTTCGGATTGGACGACACGCATCGTGTACCGTCGCAGACACAGTACGACGGTACCGACTTCGTCCCCACGTCTACGCCAGTACTCTTTGGACATCATTTTTCGTCTATCGCGGGTGCGGGTCCGATTGTAGGACCGATTCTGGCCGGACTGTTCTTTGGTTGGGTACCGGCCGTGATCTGGATTGTGTTCGGGTCGATTTTTGTAGGCGGCGTGCACGACTTCGGCTCCATGATTGCGTCCGTGCGCCACAAGGCACGTTCAGTCGCGGAGTTGGCACGCGACTATATCACACCACTGTCATTCAAGCTGTTTCTGGCCTTTATCTGGCTGGCACTGGTGTATGTGATTGTGGTGTTCATGGATCTCACGGCGGCCTCGTTTGTTGACACGTTTGATGCCAGCGGTGCGGAGTCGGCGCAGGGTACGGGAGTGGCTGTCGCGTCGGGCATCTTTATTGTGTTGGCACTGCTCATGGGCGTGGCGACGCACAAGTACAAGGTTCGGCTTGGCGTGCTCACCGCCGTGTTTGTTCCGCTGCTGTTCCTGGCGATTGCCTGGTCGTCGGGGCTGCATTCGGACGGCAGCTACATCCCCGAGCTGTTCAGTAATCCCAAACACTTCTGGATCATTCTGCTGCTGCTGTACTGTGTGGTGGCCTCAGTCACGCCGGTGTGGGTGTTGCTGCATCCACGAGACTATCTGTCCTCCTTTCTGTTGTACGCGGTGATGATTGGCGGCGGTGCAGGGCTGTTGGTGGGCGGATTCACGGGAGGCATTGATACCACGTGGCCCGCGTTTGTGAGCTCCTCGCACCCAGTGTTTTCCGAAGTGGCGCACCTGGGCCCGCTCTTCCCGATTCTGTTCATCACGATTGCCTGCGGCGCCTGCTCCGGCTTTCACTCGGTGGTGTCGTCGGGCACCACGGCCAAACAGGTGCAGTGTGAATCGGATACGCGTCGCATTGGCTACGGCGGCATGCTGGTAGAGGGTGTAGTGGCGGTGCTGGCGTTGGCTACCATCATGGGCCTGCCGTTCAGTGCCGATGCACTGCGTGGTAATCCGGTGGTGCTCTTTTCCACCGGCATTGGCCAGTTCATGAGCATGTTCGGTTTGCCGATCCAGTTTGGCAGCATGCTCGGCCTGCTGGCGCTGTCCACGTTTTTGCTCACTACGCTGGACACTTGCACACGTCTTGGACGGTATGTCCTGCAGGAGTTTTTCAGTTGGGACAACAGCCGCAACGCCACGCGCTGGATGGCCACGGTTGGTACCCTGGTGCTGCCGGCTGGCCTCGCGTTTGTGACCTACACCACGCCATCGGGAGAAGTGATTCCGGTGTGGCGTGCGATCTGGCCGGTGTTTGGGGGTACGAATCAGCTGTTGGCCGGTTTGGCGCTACTGGCTCTCACCATGTGGTTGCGTCGTACCGGGCGCAAATGGATCTTTGCGGCGGTGCCGATGGTTTTCATGATTGTGATGACCGTCTCGGCGCTGGTGTTGCTGCTCGCCAATCCGAACACGGTTACAGCGGTTCGCGGCATTGCTGCGTTCCTGTTGGCGCTGGCGTGTGTCATGTTGTTTGAGGCGGCTCGCGCGTTCCGCATGCCTCAGGTGTCGCCTGAAGATATCGTCATGGCCAACGGCAGTATTCAGCCGGCCACGGTGTAGTTCCTGGTTTCCTCGTTATTTGGCGTGATTATATGATCTCTTCGATTTTGCTTCGGGCGTTTTTTCCGGCCACGGTCCTCGCGACGGTGGTAGGCGCGGCTACGGCGTTCTCGCCGTCCACGTCATCGGCCACGGCGGCGTCTCCGGTCTCGTCGTACGCGCGCGCGGCACACGACGGCAGCGCGCCGTCCAGACGCCTCGGTGGCGCCCGGAGCGACTCGTCGGGCGTGTACACGGCCGCTCAGGCGGAGCGCGGCAAGGCGGTGTACACGGCGGTGTGTGCGGAGTGTCATGAGCTCGAGGATTTCACGCACGAAGATTTCCGCTTTGAGTGGAACGGCGTGTCGCTGTACGAGTTCTTTGAGACGATTCGCACCACGATGCCCGACGAGAACCCCGGCACGCTCGAACGCGCGCAGGACGTGGATGTCGTCACCTATGTGCTCAAGCTCAATGAGCTGCCGGAAGGGCCTGAAGAGTTCACGGCCGACTCGGTAAGAGCGAGTGAAGTGATCCTCAGCTTGCCCAAGCGCGGACAGCCGGCCGACACGCTTCGGTGAAACCCGCGACACAATACATTGGGATGTGACGCCCTTCATCTTTTGACAAAACCCCGGTCAGGCATTGCGCCTGGCCGGGGTTTTTTGTTGTCGCGTTAATGTGACGCGTATCGACGTTGGCTTACCGCCCCGCCTTCGCACGCCCGAGCTCAACAGCCTTGAATCCCGGCTCGCCCCACCCGATCACAAACACGCTGAAGCCCTGACTCATGCGCATCTCAATGTCCGCTTCACCTGCCGGATAACCGCACGGCACATTGAACTCCTTGCACGCCGCCAGCACCTGCTGGATAGACGCTTCCCACGCGTCGGCATCGAGCACACGCTCACCGTTTGCATTGGTGGTTGAAAACACCCCGCGCAACGTGCCTGCACCCGGGAACAGCACGCCAATACCCGGTACTGCCGCAATCTCACGCACGTTGGCGAGTCCCACTTTGCTTTCTACAATGGCAAAGTTCACCAACTCACCGTTTTTGTTGAGGGGCCACACGTCAGCCTTTTGCTTGTACGCGGCGGCGCTCATGCCCCAGCGGGCCGGTGCGTCACCCGTGCTCTCAGCGCGCGTGCCACCCTGCGACGTGTAGCGCATGGCGGCGATGCCGGCACGCACTTCGTCGGCCGTCTCAACGTCAACAAACACAATGCCGTTCACGCCGAGATCAAGCTGCCGGCCAATGCGTTGGCGGGCGAGTTCCGGATTTTCCGCAATGCCAGGCGTCTTCACAAACAGTGGCGCCATCATGGACGAGCCATGTCCCGCGTGTTGAGCGCGCGCCTTGGTCACGCCGGCGGCAAAATCGGCAAACGATGCGTAGCCACCGTCAAAGTTGCCCTCCATGGTGCCGTCAAAAATGTAGTCGGCGCGCGTAAAGCCCACGGCTTCGGCCGCAAGCTGCTCGGCTGACTTCATGTCTGTAGCTGGTGCTGCCGCTGCGCCGGGACGGGCGCGACGGTTGGCTGGCGCGTAGAGCCCAAAGACCGGTTGTTTGGCTTCGAGCAAACTGATCACCGGGTTGAGGCGCGACGGCGCCGACGACTGTGCAGCAGACGGGGCGGCGCTGATGGCGAGCAATACACCCGCGGCCGCGGCGGCTCGAACGCAAAGAGTGGCGTGAAGCATTGGTGGGTGGGGTTTAGGTGGGAGTGGTGGCTGGGTCAGTCGTCGTGTGTCGCTTCGTACTTCGCTTGTTCAAACACACGGTCGGTCGCCTGTGCTTTGTCGCGACGCTTGGCAGCCTGCATGGCCAGCCCGCGTGTACTCGACGTCTTGAGTGCGGGCACGGACAGCAGCTTTTCCACCGTCACGGAGCCGCACGCGGGACAGCTGATGCTATCACCCTTACGCACCAACAGTTCAAATGTGTTGTTGCAGCCCTGACACGCAAAATCAAACATCGGCATTTTTATCACCTCGGTGGGGAAAAGAAACGTACCTGACATGAAGCCTGAACACGCGGCTGAACACGCGGCTGCACACGCGACCGCTCAGGCGACTGCACGCACTGTTGCGCACTGTTGCGCACTGTTGCGCACGCGACCGTTCATGAGGTCGCGTACACATGGGTCTCTGCTTCCGCGCCTGGATGCACCACCGCGCCGCAGCGCGCCGGACCCACCGTTTGCGCGTAGCGCCAGATCGCACCCGACTGAAAATCATGCGTGCGCGGTACGTACTCGGCCCGCCGAGCTGCGAGTTCTTCCTCGCTGAGTTCGACATCAATCGTACCGGCGTCGGCGTCAATGGAAATGACATCGCCGTTTCTGAGCAAGCCGATGGGGCCGCCGAGCGCGGCTTCGGGGCCTACGTGGCCCACGCAGAGTCCGCGCGTGGCACCGGAGAAGCGGCCATCGGTAATCAGCGCCACCAGCTCTCCCATGCCCTGTCCGTACACCGCCGAGGTGGTGGAGAGCATTTCCCGCATGCCCGGTCCGCCGGCCGGCCCTTCGTTGCGAATCACCAGAACGTCGCCGGGCGTGTAGTGTTTGGCCATGACGGCAGCCATGCACTCTTCTTCGCTCTCAAACACCAGCGCCGGACCACTGAAGCTGCGGATCTTGCACCCCGCCACCTTCACGATCGCGCCTTCTGGGGCCAGCGATCCGCGCAGTGCCACCAGCCCGCCGGTTGGTGAGAGGGGCGCCGACGTGAGACGCACCACCTGCTGATCGGCCGGCACCACCACATCCGCGAGGTTTTCTGCCATCGTTTTGCCGGTCACCGTGAGGCAGTCGCCGTGCAGAAATCCGCCATCGAGCAGCGCTTTGAGAATCACCGGCACGCCACCCACGTTGTGCACGTCGCTGGCCAGATACTGCCCGCCGGGCTTGAGGTCGGCAATGAGCGGGGTGCGACGGAAGACCTCGTCGACGTCAAAGAGATCGAAGCGAATACCGGCCTCGTTGGCCAGCGATGGCAAATGCAGCGCGGCGTTGGTGGAGCCACCGGTGGCGGCGACGATCGCAGCGGCGTTTTCGAGCGCTTTCCGGGTGACGATCTGGCGGGGGCGCGGGCCGTCCTTGACCAGACGCATGATCGCGGTGCCCACGGCGTCGGCCCATGCGCCTCGGTCGTCGTGCGTATTGGGCGGGCTGGACGAGCCCGGCAAGGCCAGACCAATGGCTTCGGCCACGTAGGCCATGGTGTTGGCCGTGTAGTGTCCGCCGCAGGCGCCAGAGCCCGGACAGGCGACTTTTTCGAGACTGGTGAGTTCTTGGGTGGTCATGCGTCCGGCCGCGTGGGCTCCGACCGCTTCGAAGACGTCCAGCACCGAGACGTCTTTGCCATGATGTTGTCCCGGCATTATAGAGCCACCATAAAGAAACACAGACGCCACATCGAGTCTCAACATGGCCATCATCAATCCCGGGAGCGTTTTGTCGCAGCCGGCAATTCCCACCAGTGCATCGTAGCAGTGTCCACGCACCGTGAGCTCCACCGAATCGGCAATGATCTCACGACTCACCAGCGAGGCCTTCATGCCGCGGTGGCCCATGGCCGTGACGTCGGTGACGGTAATCGTGGTAAACTCACGCGGTGTGCCTCCGGCCGCTTTGACCGCCTCCTTGGCGCGTTCGGCCTGCCATTTGAGACCGATGTTGCAGGGCGCGGCCTCATTCCAGCTGGAGACCACCCCCACCAACGGGTTGGCAATGTCCTGCTCGCCCAGGCCCATGGCGTAGAAAAACGAACGGTGCGGCGCGCGTTCCGGACCTTCGGTGGCGTGGCGACTGGGGAGAGTACTCTTGTCCATCAAAACTCCAGGCGGGATAGGCGGGGAAAACACTCACGCCGGGCCTAGGCCGATGCGGGCCTACCTCGCGTGACTGGTCAAGTCCACATATTGCACGCATTGTACGCCGTCCGGAACGGGCATATCCGTTTCTTCATGATTCACTCTCCCGAAGGAGTTACGCTTGGTCCGCAACGGCACGCGCCTGGGTTGCCTGTTCACTCTGCTGGCGCTCAGCGCCGCGCCGATTTTTCCGGGCGCAGCGGAGCTGCACGCGCAGTCCGACAGCACACCGCGCCCCAAGGTGCTGGTGATCGCTACGGGCGGCACCATCGCCGGCGTCCAGAGTGCGCCGGGCACGCTGGGCGGCTATCGCGCCGGCACGCTGTCGGCCGAACAGGTGGTGAGTTCGGTGCCCGAGCTCTCCCGCCACGCGCAGGTGGAAGCTGAACAGTTCTCAAACGTGGCCAGCACGCGCATCACGCCGCAACAGTGGATTGCCCTGTCACGCCGCATTGACTCGCTGCTCAGCGCGCGCGATGATCTGGCGGGCGTGGTCGTCACGCACGGCACCGATCGCCTGGAGGAGACGGCCTTCTTTCTCTACCTCACGGTGCGTTCCGACAAGCCGGTGGTGGTGGTGGGTTCTCAGCGGCCGGCCACGGGCATCAGCCCCGACGGACCAATCAACCTGTTGGCGGCGGTGCGAACAGCCGCCTCGCCACAGGCAGTGGGCAAGGGCGTCATGGTGGTGATGGATGACCGCATTCTGTCGGCCCGGGAGGTGCGCAAGCTCTACCAGCGCGTAGGCGGCTTCAGTGTCGGGGAAATGGGCATGCTCGGCGTCGTAGGCTCCAGCGGACCGGAGTTTTTCTTTGCGCCAGCGCGCCGTCATGGATCGCGCAGCGAGTTTGATCTGACCGGTGTTGACTCGCTGCCCACCGTGGAGCTGACGTTTTCGTATCCTGGCGGCCGGGGACCCACATTTGACACGCTACCGGCCGGTGTCGTGGTGGCCACCACCGGTTTTGCACCAGGCGAGGGGGCTCCTTACCGGGCGCTTCGCCAGAAAGGGGTCGTGCTGGTGACGGCGTTTCCCTCTGGTGACAACGTGAGTGGTGTTCCGCGCGCCGCACCGCCCAGCACCGACGCAGCGCGCGACAGCAGCGCGGGATCTGATGCGACCGACGTTGATTCCGTGGCGGGCAACAGGCGCGCGTCAGGTGACACCACCGCCGTCGCCATCGCCATCGCCCCCATGGTCGTGTCCCAGCACCTGACGCCGCAAAAAGCGCGAATCCTGCTCATGTTGGCCCTCACCAGAACACGCGACCCGAGAGAGCTGCAGCGCTTTTTCATTGAATACTGATCGGTACAAAAACTTCGGGCTTCCCAAGCGTCATCCTTACGCATGAGGCCGTCTCGCCTCAACGGGCGCTGGCCAACGCTGTGGTTCGCGATCGCGTAGAATTAGGAGCTGGTCAAGTCTCAGTGCGTTCCTCTTGACGTTTGCGCGTCGACGGGAAGCTTAGGGATTCCCACCCGACCTCAGGAGACGTGCGTAATGAAGGTGTTCGCTGCTGGTGCAGTTGTTGCCACTGGTCTGATTGTCACCATCGTATCGGTCAGCAATGGCCGATCGGCCGAAGGGGTGCGATGGGCTGACGATGAGTCAGCTTCGCCCACGCCACTCGCCACGATCGCGCACAGGCAATATCTCGGTGGCTCAAGCGCGCCCTCGCCGGCTGTAGAGCGAGCTATGCTGTCACCGGCTGGCACGTCTATCCCGACGGCGCTGTCGCCCACGTCATTTACGCGTACCGCGAGCATGGCCCCAACGCGAGCGCTGGGATCACGCGGCATCTCCATTGATGCGCTCGACGATGTGATTAATCGATACTGTGGTCAGTGCCACAATCCGAGAATGAAGCGCGGCAACCTTGTGTTGCGCGATTATTCGCTGGACACGATCATGGCCAACCGCGCGGTGTCGGAAAAAATGATCCGCAAGCTGCGCGCTGACATGATGCCGCCGCCAGGATCGCGCCGCCCTCAGGGTGACACACTGTTGGCGCTGGTCGAAACCATGGAATCGCTGATCGATAACGCTGAGCCAATCAATCCTGGATCGCGTGTCTTTCAGCGTCTCAATCGCCCGGAGTACGAGCGTGTGGTGGCCGATTTGCTGGGCGTGCAGTTCAACGCCGCCGACTATCTGCCGCTCGATACCAAGAGCGCCAACTTTGACAACATCTCAGACGCACAGGCGCTCTCCACGACGCTGCTCGATTCGTATTTGAACGCTGCAGCGGCGGTGAGTCGCATGGCGGTGGGCGATCGCAACGCGGCGCCATCGCAAACCACGTATCGCACGTCGCCGTTTGCATCGCAGCATCCGTGGGATCATGTGGAAGGCACGCCGTACGGTTCACGCGGTGGATTGGTGGTACGTCATACGTTCCCCGCCGATGGTGAGTACGAGTTCCGCATGAATGTGGGTGGCGGCGTTGGTCTGCACGTCGAAGACCTCGACATTTCCATTGATGGAGAGCAGGTCGCGCTGTTGCACTACGACAAAGGCATTGCACGCAACGGTCTCTCGGCCGACGCGCCGGCCGGTGCTGACTACGTGCGCAGTTCGCCAATCAAGGTGAAGGCCGGACAGCGCATGGTATCGGTCGCATTTGTGCGTCGCAGCGATGGGCCGTACGAAGATCTGATTCGTCCCACCGACTGGTCGCGTGCGTCAGGCGGTACCGGTGCGCCCGGCACCACTGAGCCGCCGCCGCTAATGGACGTGCTCATTGCCGGTCCGCACAACGTCACTGGCGTTTCGGATTCACCCAGTCGTTCGCGTTTGTTCAGCTGCCAGCCCACGGAGCGCAAAGCACAGCGTGAGTGCGCCGAACAGATTCTGACGGGTTTGGCTGCGCGTGCGTATCGTCGTCCACTCACGGAACACGACCGCACCGGACTGATGCAGTTTTACGATCGCGCCGCCACCGATCCGACGTACGGCTTCGAAGACGGTGTGCGTTCAGCGCTGCAAGCATTGCTGGCCAGTCCGCATTTCATTTTCCGCTTTGAAGGCATGCCGGAGAACGCGGTTGCGGGCACGGACGTCGCGATCAGCGACATTGAGCTCGCATCACGCCTGTCGTTCTTTTTGTGGGGCACGATTCCTGACGCGCGGCTCAAATCACTGGCCGACAAGGGGCAGCTATCGAAGCCGGCCACATTGCAGGCCGAAGTGAAGCGCATGCTGGCCGATCCGCGCGCGAAAGCGCTCTCAACGCGGTTTGCAGCGCAGTGGTTGCGACTGCAGGACCTGGAGAAGGTGCACCCCGATGCGTTTCTCTTCCCGGACTACGATCTGCAGCTGGCCGCGTCCATGCAAGAGGAAACTGAGCTGTTCTTCGATTATCTGGTGCGCCAGGACAAGGGCTTGTTCGAGCTCTTCACGGCCGACTACACATTTGTCAACGAGCGCCTGGCGCGTCACTATGGCATTCCTGACGTGTCGGGTCCGACGTTTCAGCGCGTAGCGTACACCGAGCCGGATCGCCGAGGCATTCTTGGCCATGGCAGCGTGCTCGTGCAGACGTCGTTGGGTAACCGGACATCGCCGGTGTTGCGTGGAAAGTGGGTCATGGAAGTGCTCATTGGTATGCCACCACCACCGCCACCGCCCGACATTCCCGACCTCGAGCAGACGCAGGACAGTAAGGACGGCAAGCCGCTCACCACCCGTGAGCGCATGGAAATGCACCGTGCCAATCCAACCTGTAACTCCTGTCATCAGTACATGGACCCGATTGGCCTGGCGCTCGACAACTTTGACGTCACCGGTCGCTTGCGGTACCGTGAAAATGGTGCGCCGCTTGATACGCGCGGCACCATGTACGACGGCATGGAAGTGAGCACGCCGTCTGAGCTGAACGCCTCACTGCTCTCGCGTCCCATTCCGCTGGTTCGCTCGTTCTCGGAAAATCTCATGGCGTACGCGATTGGTCGACGCGTTGAAGACTTCGACCAGCCGGCCATTCGCAAGCTCGCCCGCGAAGCCGCCGCGCAGGACTACAAGATCTCGTCGGTCGTTTTGGGTGTGGTGAACAGCAAGGCGTTTCGCACCAAGCGCGTCGAGCCCGCTGTGGCCGATGAAATGCAGCACTGATCAGAACACGCAGCACCAGCAGTCCGGCGCATCACTGAGCCGCATTCGTTGCAACACGCCACAGACGGCACTCGATTAACCCGTACCAACCTTCCCATGAACTTTCTCACGCACAAACACCTGCACCGCCGGACCTTTCTGCGCGGACTGGGCGCCGTCGTCGCACTGCCGTATCTGGACGCCATGGAACCGGCGGGACGCGCTTTCCGAAAGTTTGGCGCCGCGGGTGAAGCCACGGGCAAGACACGACTGGTCGCGATTGAATCGGTTCATGGGGTGGCGGGCAGCAACGCCTGGGGCTCCACCAAACATCTGTGGGCGCCGGAAGGTATCGGGCGCAACTTCGCGTTCAGCCAGGACAGCGCGCTCGCGCCACTTGAGCCGTGGCGCAAGTATCTTACGATTGTGAGCAACACCGACGTGCGCATGGCCGAAGCATTCGAAGCGCCGGAAATCGGTGGCGATCATTTTCGCTCCAGTGCCGTGTTCCTCACGCAGTCGCATCCCAAGCAGACGCAAGGCTCCGATTTGTACGTCGGCACGTCGTTTGATCAGATCGTCGCGCGTCACATCAGTCAGGACACGCCGATCCCGTCCATGCAGCTGTGTATTGAGAACCTCGATCAGGCCGGCGGCTGCTACTACAACTACGCCTGCGCCTACACGGACACGATCAGTTGGGCCTCACCCAGCGAACCGTTGCCCATGATTCGTAATCCGCGCACAGCGTTTGACTTGCTCTTTGGTGCCGGCTCAAACAATGCCGATCGCGCCGCACGCCGAAAGGAAAACAGCAGCATTCTCGATTGGATCGTTGGTGAAATGGCCACGCTGCGTCGCGACCTTGGCGCAGCCGATCGGCGCCGCGTTGATCAGTACCTCGAGAACATCCGGGAGCTCGAACGCCGTATTGAGTCAGTGGAAGCCAAGAATACCAGCGGTGAAGAGCGCGCACTGCCCGAAGCGCCGGCTGGCGTTCCTGATTCGTTTGCTGAGCACATGCAGCTCATGTTCGACATTCAGGTGTTGGCCTTCCAGGCAGACATGACACGCGTGTTCTCGTTCAAGACGGGACGCGATGCATCGAGCCGGGTGTATCCGGAGAGCGGCACCAACAAGGGCTTTCACCCCGCGTCGCATCACGGTGGACGCGAGTCAGCAATCCTTGAGTTCAATCTCATCAACAAGTTCCACGTCAGCTTGCTGCCGTATTTTCTGGACCGTCTCAAGAACACACCCGACGGCGATGGCAGTCTGCTCGACTCTACGCTTGTCATGTACGGCTCACCGATGGCCGACGGCAACTTGCACAACCATCGTCGTTGCCCGCTCATTTTGTTGGGTGGTGGCAATGGTATGCTGGCCGGCGACGCGCACATCAAGGCGCCCGACGGCACGCCGATGGCTGACGTAATGCTTTCGCTGCTGCACAAGTTTGGTGTACCCGATGTACACAGCTTCGGTGACAGCATCGCGCCGTTTGCCCTCTATACCTGAGCCAGAGTCATGCGAGCTGCCCTGATTGCTGCAACGTGGATTGGTCTCACTGGCGGCCTGGTCGCCGCTGGAGAGGCGGCGAGTCACTACCAGGCGTTTGATCCGTCGTCTGCCTATTCCTTCTCGTACGGTGCGTCAGTGTTCGCTCCGCCACCGTTGGTCGAGGCAGCGCGGCGTGGCGATGTAGCGTCCGTACGGGAGTTGCTGTCAAAGGGCGCCGACGTCAACGAGCCCAGCGGCGATGGTATGACCGCCTTGCACTGGGCGGCGTATCATGGCCATGCCGAGCTCGCCGAGGCACTGATCAAAGCCAAAGCGTCGCTCAGCGCGGTTACACGTCTGGGCAGTCACGCGCCGTTGCACATCGCCAGTCGCAATGGACATGGCGCCGTTGTGGCCGTGCTGCTCAAGGCTGGTGCACCGGTTGATTTGCGCACATTGGGTGGTGCCACGGCGCTGCACCTCGCGGCGCAAGGTGGAGACTCACTCGCCATCGACGCGTTGCTTCGTGCCAAGGCCGATCCGAACGCCATGGAAAAGGAGTGGTCGCAAACGCCGTTGATGTTTGCCGCGGCCGCCAACCGGGCCAGTGCGATCACAGCGCTTCTGGCGGGTGGTGCGAATCCGGCGCTCAGTACCGAGGTGGTTGACCTAACCAAGCGCACGGCGCGTGAGCAGGCGGCGGCGCGCAAGCGCAACGAGGTGCTGTTCTCGTTTTTGCCGCAAGAGATCAAGGATTCGATTCTGAAGTCGCAGACGCGCGTTCCGGCGCGTCCCGCTGCGGTGTCTGCCGCGGGCGACAGTGCCAAAGCGTCAACAGCGTCAACAGCGGCGACTGCTTCCGCAGCCAAGCCGGCCGATTCTTCGGCCGAGGCCGCTGATACGGCACCACAGGTGTATCGCGCCACGAGCAACGCACCCCCCACGAACTATCTCACGCCGCAGCAGATCCAGATTGCGATTGATTCGGGGCGCGCGGTGCTGCGGGCAGCTGACGCGGAAAAAGAAGGCGTGGAGTCCGACACATCCGATGGCCAGGTGGACGGCTTTGAGGGCATGGTCGGTGGAATGGGTGGAATGACGGCACTGCATCACGCGGTGCGACAGGGCAACGCGGAATCGGCACTCGCGCTGCTCGATGGCGGTGCGGACATCAATCAGGTCACGGAAACCGATAGCACGTCTCCGCTGCTCCTGGCCGCGATCAATGGACACTTCGATCTGGCCATGCAGCTTGTCAAGCGCGGCGCTGATGTGAAGATCGCCAGCACGGCCGGTGCCACACCGTTG
>JBBSPO010000094.1:0-12884 GCA_038258695.1 Gemmatimonadales bacterium
AGGAGATTGTACAACTCACCGGCATTACCGACGAGATGGTGCGCGGGCAGCGTATCGATGAGTCGCGGGTGCTCGAGCTGCTCTCGGGCGTGGGCATTGTGCTGGCGCACAACGCAGGCTTTGACCGACCGTTTATTGAGCGCCGTTTTCCTGCATTCCGCGACGTGCACTGGGGTTGTACACAGCGTGACATCGACTGGCGCGCACTGGGCATCGGATCACACTCGCTCGAGTTTCTGGTCTACAAACATCTCGGCGCATTTTTTGACGGACATCGTGCAGCCGACGATTGTCAGGCCACGTTGGCGCTGCTGGCCAAACCCACTTCAGAAGGTGTGATTCCGCTTATGCGTTTGCTGGAATCATGCCGGACGCCGCGCGTTCGTGTGTGCGCAGTGAACAGTCCATTCGATACCAAGGACGTGTTGCGCGAGCGCGGCTATCGCTGGAGTGGCAACGATGGTGTGCCGTCAAAAACATGGTGCAAAGAGATCCCGGAAGTTCAGCTGTCTGACGAGCAGCAGTGGCTCAACTCGGCGGTGTACAGTAACGGGCGCGGCGCAGCCAGTATTGAGAAAGTTGATCTCTTACGTCGTTGGGCGTGACTACTCGTCAGTCAGGAAGATGCTCAGCAGTCCGCTCACAATACTCACCACCAGCGCGCCCAGTAGCGCCGCCCAGAAACCAGTGACCGTGAAGTTGATGCCAAGCCGAATGGCCAACCATCCCGTGAGCATCAGCAGCAAGGCGTTAATCACAAACGTGAACAAGCCAAGGGTGAGCACCTGAATAGGCAGCGAGAGCACCGTGAGTACTGGCTTGATGAACGCGTTTACAACGCCAAAGACCAAGGCGACGCCGAGAATACCAGGCCACTCGCCCGTGTAGTCAATGCCGACAATCAGGTACGAGGCCACCCACAGCGCGGCAGCGTTGGCAAGCAAACGACCAATCGTGTTCATACGGTGTCTATGAGAAACGCAGTTTAAAAGACGCGAAGATTGAAATACCGCCGCGGGTTCGCTTTAATGTCGGCCAGCAACGCGCGCAGCTCCACAACGGCAGAATCACTGTTCTGGTACAGCGACTTGTCGTTAACGAGCAACCCTAATGTACCGTCACCGCGGTTCATTTTGACAAACACCGAATCGGCGTTGGCCACGGCCCGCTCAAGCTGTACCTGGGTGCGTCCCACATCAACGGACAGGATCCGCAGCTGTCCGGCGGCTGCCAGCAACTCCTGCGACGCTGCCTGTACCGTGGAGACAATCACACCAATCTCCCCCTTGCCTGTGCTGGCGTCCACTCGGCGCGCCACACTGTCAATCAGCGCCGCCGCCTGCGACAAATCCTTGATCCCGCGCTGCACGTCGGCACCCACCACATCGAGATTACGCGACTGTTTGCTTACGGTGGTTTGCAACTCACTGGAAAGATCGGCCAGGCTGCGAATGGTACTGCGCATTTCTCTGGCCGCATCGTCGTCAAAGGCCACGCCGAACCGGTCGGCCACGTCGGCCACATCACCGGCAATGCGGCCGGCGACCGCGGTCAGTTGCGCGATGTCGGGCAGCAAGGCGCCCGGTAGCGTGTCGCCGGCACCACGCGCGTTCTCGACGGCCTCACGAAGTTCGCGGTCGATGGGCAAACCGTCGGCAGACAGCACCGTGACCTGCCATTCACCAAACAGACTCGACGATGCGAAAAGCACCACCGGATCGGCCGGGATCGGCGCGTCTTCGTTGAGTGCCAGTCGAACGACCACCCACCCCGAGTCACCGAGCGAGATCTGGTCAACACGCCCGCTCTTCACGCCGCGAATGACCACCTGATTGCCGACGCCCACACCACCCACATCGCGGAGGCGTGTGTAGAGTTTGTTGGAGTCGTCACCAATGGACGCCTGATTGAGCCAGAGTACGGCGGCGACTACCACCACCGTAACAGTGAGCACGGCCAGTCCGACCACGGCATCGTTTACGCGTTGCTTGCCAGTCACTGGAGGGTTCTCCCGGTCAGCCAGACCAACGCCCAGAATGCGTCAAGTACAAGAATCATTACGGCCGAAATGACCACCGCGCGTGTGGCCGCGCCACCAACGCCTTGTGCGCCGCCGCGCGCATTGAGACCAGCGTAACAGCCAATCAACGAAACGGCGGTACCAAAGCTGGCCGATTTCACGAGCCCGTAGCGCACGTCAAACTCTGTAAAGAACAGACGCACACCCTTGAAGAACTGCACTGTACTCACGTCAACCAGAAAATATGCAGCCAGCCAGCCAGACATTACACCTACAACCATGGCCGCTCCAACAACGACAGGAAACATGAGTGTGCCCGCCAGCACGCGTGGCACCACCAGATACGCGTACGGGTCGTAGGCCAGAGTTTCGAGCGCGTCGACCTGTTCGGTGACTTTCATGGTCCCGATTTCCGCCGCGATGTTGGCTCCCACACGACCGGCGAGCGCCAGTCCGGTGAGCACCGGTGCCAACTCCATCGTGATGGTCTTCTGGACAAGCGTTCCCACAAAATACGGTGGGACCAGATCACCAACAGAATAGTCGGCCAGCATGGCCAGCACGATGCCAGTAAACAAGGCAATAAAAATGCCAATAGGGATAGAGTCCACGCCGAGCACGCGGGCGTGCATGGAGGCATGTGGCCACCACGTGGCGGTATCAGGTACGGCACGCGCGGTTTCGCGCACGAATCGCGCCGCCCGTCCAACGGCTTCGAGTGAGGAGCGCGCCCACGCGCCGAGTCGCGCGAGCGCGGATGGTTTCGTCGGCGCCGTCATGAAGCGATCATGAGGCAGTCATGAAGCGGTCATGAGGCAGTCGTGCGGCAGTGAAGGCGCCGACTGGCAAGCGTGTGGTTGTTGCGCGGCGGCAGTCATACACAACAAGATGCTGTGCTAGCGCGCCACAATCCATGCACCGAGCGCCAAACCGGCGCCACTGGCCAGCGCCAGAGCCAGCAACCCAAGGCTTGCACGTCGCTGAAACTGGCGAGAACCAAGCACGAGGGTGAGGGTGAGTTTGAGCAGGGTGTTGGCTAAAACGCCCACAGCGATGGCCGTCGCGGCCAACTGTTGCAGCGCGGCGTCAGCGCCCAGGCGGCTCATGGACAGTGTGAGTGCGTCCACGTCGGTGAGTCCCAGCACTGCAGCGGTGACCAGCACGCCAGCGGTGCCCACGGAGGTTTGCACCCAGGCGATGGCCAGCAGCACCAGCTGAAACGCCAGCGCCATTTGCACCGCCTGTCCCAGCCCGAGCGGATTGGTTCCCGCTTCGGGAACAGCGGTGTGATCATCGACCGCGATTGATGGCGCGTTTTCCTTGCGGCGAGCTCGCCACAGCACCAGCGCCACGAATCCTGCGCCAACCAGAAACGGCGGCGCCAGCAACAGGCTGGCCCGGGCACCGACACTGGGTTCAAGCAGCGACGACACCACGATCACACGAGGCACCAGTACCGTGCACGCCGCCACGACGCCCAGTCCCAACGGCCCGGCATATCGGGGCTCGTGTTTGCTTTTGCGACTGAAGTGCAGCGTGACCGCAGTGCTGGATACGAGACCGCCGAGCAGTCCGGTGACACCGTAACCGCGCTCTGTGCCAACGACCTGCCGCGCGACGTAACCCGCAAAGTTGAGCCCGGAAAACAGCAGGACAACAATCCACAGTTCGCGCGGACGGATACTGTTGTACGGGCCGTACTGACCGTCGGGCAACAGCGGTAATACCACCAACGCAAGCACCGCAAACAGCAGTGCCGCGCGCATCTCGCGTTCGTCAACACGCGTGAGCCAGCTTTGCACACGCGATTTTTCGGCCAGTGCCAACACAACGAGTGCCGTAATGCCACTGACCAGTGTTCGATTGCCAAGACCAGCCAGCACCCCGAGTGCCAGCACCATGAGTGCGGCTGTTTCGGTGGTGCCATCTGGCGTGGCATCGGGCCGGCGCACCGCGAGCACGTAAGCCGCGACTACCAGCGCGGCCGCTCCCGCGATCAGCGCCACCGCCACGCCGGTATCGCCGCTGGCCAGAAATTTTCCGGCAATGCCGCCCAGTCCACCGAGCATAAAGAACGTACGTGCGCCGGCAAACCGTGCGTCGGGCCCACGGGTGTGCCCCGACCACTCGCGTTCCACACCCACCGCCAGGCCGGCCAGGGCCGCTACTGCAAGGTCGGCGATGGGGGTGAGGTTCATTGTAGGGGTTTGGGTGAAGCCTACGTACTGGTGTCGGGAAGATGTGCCGTGCGATGTGCTGCTTCAACCAGTTCGTGCGCGCGGGCCACCACGCTTTCAGGTGCACCCGACATGGCCAGCAAGGCAATAGCGGTGCGCGTAGTTGACGGTCCGCTGCGTCGCTGGAAGTCAAAACGAAGCCTACCGTTCTCTGTCGATTCGCGGAAGTGCCACGCGCTGTAGCAGTCGGCGAGTCGTGCCACGAGTTCGCCATCGTGCGTTGCGACAAGCACTGAGTGCGCCAACGATGGCGCAATCAATCCTCGCAGCACCGCCTCGCCAGCGGCCAGTCGTTCAATCGTGTTGGTGCCACGCAGCAGTTCGTCGAGCAGGAACACGGTAGCAGGCTGATGCTCTGCATCGTTCAGCAACTCCACTATACGTCTGGCCTCGGCGAAGTAGTAACTCGTGCCGGTAGACAGGTCATCGCTCCGGCCAATAAGACTTCGTACACGCCACGTGTGACCGTTGTACTCTGCGGCCGGACAGGTATTGAGCGTGCGTGCCAGCACCACGGCAATGCCGACCGCACGCAGGTAGGTGCTCTTACCTGTCATATTGGCTCCCGTGAGAACCAGTCCGTGTGCAGGCTCAAGGTCAGCGTCGTTGGCCACCGGCTGCTCAACCAGTGGATGCCACAGCTGCCGGATGGTGGTACTGCGCTCTGAAGCAGCTGAACCAGCTGAACCATCAGCTACGCGCGCCCAGGTACGCGGCTCGCTGCGCAAACACGCAACCGCTATCGCACAATCCACATCACCAACCCACTCGGCAACGACGCGCAGCGTGTGTGCGTCGCGCTTGAGTACGCGTTCGGCAAACAACAGTGCGTTCGCGTCGAGCAGCAGGAGTACGTTGAGATACTCCCACAGACTCGCCACCAGCTCCCCCGACGAGTGCGGGTCCCGGGACACCCACTGACCCATGCGCTCAAGCGATCGCAAACGCTCAACCTTTTCTGCGATGCCCACACGAGCGCTCGACGTTATCTCCGGAAGAGTTTCGAGCCTGCGAGCGGTGGTGAGCAGCGGTGTGACTTGTCGCAGCGGCTCCAGCAGTCCAGGCACCTGCCAACTCGCAATAGCTCGCAGTGTCATGTTGACAAGCGCAAGCAACGCCACGGCCAGAATCGCGCGTGGGAAAACCGCGATGGCGCCAAGGCTGGCTATCATGGCCGTGGTGAGCAGCGGAAAGCACCAGTACCATCGGCGCACAACGATCGCCCCGGGAACGGTGAGCGTCCACAGTCCCGGCCCCAGTGTTCGGCCGGCGCGGGCCAGAATCAAACAGAGTGATTCGCGCAGCAAGCTGTTGCTGGCGCTCTCGACGGCCAGTGTCTCCATCCATGGCGTGTGACTCCATGCGACGCCGTCTCGCAATCGTTGATAGAGCCGTTGCCTGCCAAGTCCAGAATGCGTGCGGTCAAGTGTGGCAACCACGCGGTCCATGTCCAGATCGGTCCACGTGCGTTCGTCGAGCGCATGCGAACGTGAGTGCTGCGTTGCTCCGGCGCCGCGCATTGCACCAGTCGCACCAGTCGCACCAGCTGCAACGGTTAAACCGGTTGCAGCTGGTGCCGCTGTCGCTGCTGTCGCTGCTGTCGCCGCCTGCTCGCCGGCCTCGGTTGCCCTCCACGCCTCGGCGGTCCAGCTGTCATCCAACGACTGTATGGGTCTGATCTCACCCCACGCTGCCCGGATGGACGCGAGCAGGTCTTGTTTGCGCTGACGGAACACAAGCCACGCGAATCCCAGACCCGCCAAAATCACGCCACCAATGAACAGTGCTGAACTGGTCATGGCTTGCGGCGACGCAAGCCGCGGGCGTGCTGTGATTGACGGACACAGTAGGGCTGCATGACGCAACCTTAGCGCGATCGACCATCACTCCGCAACTGAGAGGGAAAGCGCAACTGCCGGGCACGCGGCAGGGCATGGAGCCTTATCACATTGGTGATGCGTGCGTGTGGTATCGTGCAGCAACGAAGATCAGGCACCGCAGTGTCGCGTGGGGATTTGAACCTACGCCGCCGGACCTCCAGCTGCGCCTGTGGGTGCTTCCACGCCGCGCGCGGCCAGCAGGTCCGGCACGCTGGCCAGGTGCAACGTCTGCGTGGGGAACGCGATCTCCGCACCATGGCGCTGGATGATGTTGCCGATCTGGATGAGCACATCCTGTTTCACATGGTGAAACTCAATCCAGACGGACGTCTTGGTGAAAGTATAGATCAAGAGGTCGAGTGACGTCGCGCCGAATACGTTGAAGTTCACAATCAGTGTTTGTGTTGCATCAATACCTTCGTGCTGCTGCAGCATGGTGCGAATGTCGTCGCAGATTGGCGCGACCACGGCAAAATCATCGTACCGCAAGCCGATCGCTTCCTTGATGCGCCGATGACTCATGCGTGACGGGTTTTCCACCACAATGGTGGTGAACACTGCGTTCGGTACATAAATCGGATTCTTGTTGAACCCTCGAATCCTCGTGTGTCGCCAGCTGATGTATTCCACCGTGCCTTCAATGCTTTTGTCCGGGCTGCGAATCCATTCACCGACACTGAACGGGCGATCCAGATAAATGGTGAGCCCACCAAAGAAGTTGGCCAGCAAATCCTTGGCGGCCAGTCCGACGGCGAGTCCGCCTACACCGCCGAGTGCGAGCAGTCCACCAATCTCGATGCCTACGGTCTGCGCAATCACCAGCAGCGTCACAATGATGAGCAGCAGCTTGGCGAGCTTGCCCAGTGCGTCTACCGTAGTGCGGTCCAGCCCATCGGGTTGTGCGGCTCGCTGTTCAACGACGTTCTGCTGTACGCGGCTGATGAAGCGCAGCGCAAACCACGCGGCACAGGCAATGAGCAGGACCTCCTGCAGCGCCAATGCCTGATCCAGAAACGATTGGCTGAGGCGACCCTGTACCACACGGGCCATGAATCCGGCACCAATCACCCACAGCGCGACCAACAGCGGTCGGCTGGCGCTGGTAATGAGCGCATCGTCCCACGCAACCGATGTGTGGGTGGCCGCGCGCCGCGCATGTCGCAGCGCAAACTGGGCCAGCTGGTTCACCAGCGCCGTAGCGATGGCGATCCCAATCAGCGAGGCGACCCATGATGGCAGGCCGAGCGTGCTATTCAGAAAGTTGTTGAGCGGCTCCACGAGACCGAATGTACCACATGGGACACGTGAAGCGCACAACCAGTGATTGCCGGGCTAGCGGCGCCCAGCGGGTCGCTGAGGGCCGCTTACACCACGTGCACCACGTGCACCACGTACGTCCCCTCGTCGTGCACCAACCGCACTGCGACGGTCCCGGGTACCTGCGTTGCGGGCGCTTTGCATTTGCTCACGCTGTTCCGGAGTCAGTACGGCCAGCGCCTCCTGTCGTGCAAGCAGTGATGCAACGACGCGATCGTTCTATAGCGCGCTGATCTTGTCCAGCGAGGCGCGTACTGCCGTCAGATTCGTATCACCCGATCGCGCGTCGATCAGATCAGCACGAAGACGCATGAGGTTGGCGGGAGACGTCTGTGCCGCAACGCGCTGTGCCTGCGAAAGTGCCTGCAGTTGTTGCGTCTGTTGCCCGGTGAGCGACAAGGCAAGTGTGCTGTAGATGAGTCTGCGCATGATCGTCTCCGCGATGTTGATTACGGTTGACGGAGGTCTTCGATCAGCGCTTCCATTTCCCCGATCTCACGTCGCTGCGCTTCGATGATTTGATCGGCCAGCTGCCTGACACGAGGGTCAGCAATATTTGCACGTCCGCTCGTCAGAATGGCAATCGAGTGGTGTGGAATCATTGCCTTCATCCAGGCAACATCGCCAACCGTTGTCTGACTGCGAACCAGAAACAGCCCAGTCAGCATGAGCGCTACGCCCCCGACAACAATCGCCACATTGGCGCGCCTGTTGGTATACATGTGCCGCATGAAATACAGCATGACCAAGGTCATGGAACCTGCCATGATCAACGTCATGAACAGGCGTGTCTGGCTGAACCACACGTGGCTGATTTCATAGGTATTCAGATACATCAGCCCAAACATCAGCGTGGCGGATACGGTGATCATGAGGATGAAAGTCCGGTAGGGATGCATTCAGCGCTCCTGTCGTGTTTTTGCGCCCGGACCGGTGTGACGGCGATGTCTCCATCGATCACGCACGCATCTGAAGACGATACCCTGAAGTCCAGTTCGTGGTTCACCACCGCGGGTGTATGATTGCAGTTACTACGTACATAGTTGACAACTGCTGCACAATTGGCTTATATACTATGTGCGTAGTATAAACGTGGTATCCTTCCCAAACGCGTTGGTGCACATGACCGCAGACCTTACCCCGCTCGGCGAACGCGAACTCGATGTGATGTCGGTACTCTGGGAGCTCGGTTCCGGAACAGTCACCGAAGTGCTGGAGCATCTGGGCATGCCGCTGGCGTACACTACCGTGCTCACCATACTGCGCAATCTCGAAACCAAGCGCTACGTCACGCGTGAGGAGGAAGGGCGTGCGCACCGGTACTATCCCAGCGTGGCGCAAAAGGCCGCTCAGCAGAACGCACTGTCGAAGCTGCTCAGTGAGCTGTTCGATGGCTCCCCGGAAGCGCTCATTGCACGGCTCGTTGAGCAGCATGACGTATCACCGCATGAGCTGGCGCAACTCGCACGAAAGTTGAACCGTGCGAAGCCTGGGCACAAAACGCCGTCGCCGCCGTCGCCCTACAAAGACGGGGGAGAGTGATGTTACTCACCTGGATGTTGATCGCGAGTGTATTCACGCTCTGCGTCGGCGCGGCGGCGCACGCCATCAGTGAGCTGCTGCGGTCACACCGGCGCGCCACGCGCAGTGTATGGGCGGTAGCGCTCGGCGTGGCCGTGATATGGCCGTTGGCTGTTCCTGTTCTGCGCCCGCTGATGCTTGCAGCGTCGGCAACGACTGCGATGCCCGTTGACACGGGATCAACAGCTACGCCCGTGATCGCGACTGCAACCAGCGCTCCAGCACTGTCGTGGCTGGAACAGCTGGTACACACAATCAGCGCGTCACCGATTGCCGTAGAGCGATCGGTCAACGCCTGGGGCAATGCTGTTCCGTGGTTGGGCACACTATTGCTTTCGACCTGGGCTTTGCTCAGCACGGCGCTGCTGTTGCGGTTGCTACTCGCCACCCGTCGCCTGCGCGCGATGACGCGCCGAGCCATCCGCGCTACGGTTGATCAGCAGGAGGTGTTGCTGGCCGATACATTCGGACCGGCCACCGTTGGTGTGCGCCAGCCTCGCATTGTGCTGCCACAGTGGGTGCTCGCCCTCGATGCACCGCTGCGTGCACTGGTGTTGCAGCACGAACGTGAGCACTGCGCATCAGGTGATCCGCGATTTGTGTGGGGTGCGGCGCTCGCTACGGCGCTCATGCCCTGGAACCCCGGCGTGTGGTGGTTGGCACGTCGCTTGCGCCTCGCGCTTGAGCTCGATTGCGATGTACGCACGCTCAGACTCGGCGGTGATCCGCTGGTCTATGCCAAGCTGCTGCTGTTCATGACGCAGCAACACGCGGCGCCCGCGTCGCATCTTCGGTTGGCGAGCTCGCTGGCCGCCTCCCGTTCCCATCTCAGCAGGAGAATTGTGGCCATGCAAGAGCATCCATTAACAACCGCGCGCACCGTACGCCTGGCCGTAGGCGGATTGGCAGTAATCCTGATCGCCGCCGCGTGCGGTTCGCGCATCCCGGGCAATGCGGTGGCGCCCGACTCAGCGGAAAACCAAACCGCAACTGCAACTCAGTCACCCACCGACAGCGCAACTGCCAGCGCAGCGCTTGGCAGTGATTCGACCATCGGCAATCCGTACTTTGAGTTTCAGGTGCAAAAGCCTGTCGCGCTGACAACCAGCGGGTCGCTTGCGTACCCGGAAATGCTGAAAGCTGCTCAGGTCGAAGGCACGGTGTTGGCAAGCTTTGTGGTAGACGAACAAGGCGTTGTTGATACGAGCACGTTCAAGGTGCTGCGCTCCGACCACGAACTGTTCTCCAACTCGGTGCGACTGGCGCTGTCGCAGTTCACGTACTCGGCGGCCGAGGTTGGCGGGAAGCGGGTGAAGCAGTTGGTGGAGCAGCCGTTTGTGTTCAGTCTGGATAAATCCAGGAGCGCGACGGCCAAAGAGTTGGAGAGAAAAAGGGCTGCGAGGGAGCGCGAAGTCGCAGCTAGGGAGCGCGAAGTCGCAGCTTTTGAAGCGCAACAAAGCCAGCTTCCCAAGAAGCCATCAGATCCCAGCCTGCCGTACTTCGAATATCAAGTTGAGAAGCCAGCGGCGATGAGCTCGGGCGGGTTCGGGATGGTGTACCCGCCCGAGCTGCGGTCAGCCAGAGTTGAAGGCACGGTGCTGGCCAGCTTCGTGGTTGATACCAACGGCCAGGTGGAAATGGGTACGTTCAAGGTGCTCAAATCTGATCACGCGCTGTTCACCGCGGCCGTGAAAGAAGCATTGCAAAGTGCGAAGTACCTGCCTGCTGAAGTTGAGGGCAAGCGTGTGCGGCAACTTGTGCAACAGCCGTTTCGGTTCTCGCTTGACAGGTAGTCGTCTGGTCCGGGACCCTTGCCGCGAGGCGATAGCTTTAGTGAGATAGAGTCTTACCCATTTCTCACTCACTATGCACACACTGCTGTCTGGTACCTGGCCATGGTATGTGGCCGGTCCGCTTATAGGCCTCATTGTCCCGTTGCTACTGATTGTTGGTGGCAAGGTGTTCGGGATCTCATCCAACCTCCGGCACATGTGTGCCGCTGTGCCGGTGCCCGATGTCGCCAAACCATCGTTCCTGCGCTACGACTGGCTTCGTGTGGGCGGCTGGAATCTGGTGTTCGCCGTGGGGATTGTCGTGGGAGGATGGCTGGCCTCGGCCACACTGGGTGTACCCGATGTTGGCGCGCACATCAGTGAAGCGACACGCGCGGATTTGTCAGCACTCGGCATCACTTCCTTAAGTGGCTACGCGCCCACTGATCTCTTCTCGTGGCAGAGCCTGAGCTCACCCGTTGGGCTGCTCATTGTTGTGGTGGGCGGCTTTCTGGTGGGCTTTGGGGCACGATGGGCCGGCGGGTGCACGAGTGGTCATGCTATTTCCGGTCTCGCGGCGCTTCAGGTGCCCAGTCTGGTGGCGGTGGTCGGCTTTTTTGTAGGCGGACTGCTGGTCACACATTGGTTCTATCCGGTGCTCTTGCCGGCGATGCTGGGCGGTGGCTCATGAGCAGCGCGTCCGAGGTGATGGACTACGAGTGCGTCGACAGCGAACAGGTCCCACCATCGCTGCGCGACAGTGCGCTTGAAGGTGCGAGCACCGGGCCGGCTATGCTCGCCTACTTCGCGGCTCGTGTGCTGCTTGGCGTGTTGTTTGTGCGCAGCGAAGTGGCGTCGTGGTTTCGCATTCAGGAGATGTTCCGTTTCCAGAGCCTGCACATGTATGGCATAATCGGAAGCGCGGTGGTGGTCGCTGGTCTGTCGCTACTGGTTATCCAGCGCCTGAAAGTGCGCACGCTGCACGGTGAGCCAATTCAGCTCACGTCCAAGGAATGGGGCACAGGGAAAGTGCGCGGCGCCCGCTACTGGATGGGTGGTTCAGTGTTCGGACTCGGCTGGGCACTCATTGGTGCGTGCCCAGGTCCCATGTTTGCACTGATTGGCAGCGGCCTTGGTGTAATGGCTGCAGGACTGCTCGCGGCAATGGCGGGTACATGGAGCTACGGGCTCGTGCAACGGTACTTGCCGCACTAAGGAGTGATGTCCTCGACCGATTGATTCTGGTAGGCGGTGAGCGCCTCATGGGCCGCCGCTGCCTGCTCTTCGGCAACCAGCAAACGGATCGGGTTCACCGACATGATGTGCGGCCCCAGTCCGCCAGCATCGTCGCCTACCAGCACGCAATCGATACCGGCCGCGTCAAGAACTGCCCGGTCGATATCGCCTTCGTAGCGAAACCGGTATGCGCGCAACAGAACGGTCTGCATGACAACCTCCAGGGCTTGCAAGTGTGGACGAGTTCTCTGACCGACAGTCCCTGAAAGATACCCAAGGTGGCGGACCGCGACCCATCTCTACGCCTGAAGGATCGGTCCGGTTGCAAACCGGAATTTTAAGCTCTTTCAGGAGATGTGATGCGTCGGGATCCAATAAATGGTGTGTTCGTGACAGTACTGATTGCTATGTCGGCCTGTTCGTCAGGCAGCGATGCCGTCACCGACCCACCCACCGTTACGCCGCCCGAAACAGGCGGTGGCTACGAAATCACATACTCCCCAAGCACAATCCGCCTCCCCGATGCGGTGGCGTCGCAAGCGCTTGTATCTGTAGACAGCGCAGCGCACGTTTACCGCTTCTCATCCGACGTGCTTTCGGCCGCGAACGTGACACTACAGCCTGGACGCATTCTGCTGGTGCCCGGTGTGGCGCTGCGCCGCATTGCCGCGGTGAATACCAGTGGTGGTGTGTCGACGGTGACCACGTCATATGTGTCGCTCAATGAGGCGATCAAGGATGCCGACATCACGTGGGATCAGCCGCTGCGCTACAGTACCAGCGTGCTGACCAACGCGCGACTGCAGACAGGAGACGGCCTGCTTGCACCGTCCATGGTACT
>JBBSPO010000095.1:0-12730 GCA_038258695.1 Gemmatimonadales bacterium
ACATGATGTGAACTACCTCGTGATTCACGGAACGCACGACGGCGACGTCAGCACATTCAATGGCTTGTCGCAGTACAACCGCGTGTCGTTCACGCCGGGCACGGACTATTTCAAGAGTGCCATGCTCATGTACCGCGCCAATCACGGGCAGTGGAACACGGGGTGGAATGAACGGGACAACGGGAAGCTGTCGGGTCGCCGGCTGGCCCTTGAATCACTCATCAGTGGCGAAGAGCAACGAGAGTTCGGTCGCCTCGTGATTGGCGGTTTTCTCGACGCCACTCTGCTCGGCCGACAGGAGTACCGTGCCCTGTTTCGTGATCATCGCAGCGCCGGCGATTGGCTGCCGCCCACCATGTACAGCACGCGCTACGCCGACGCGCAACAGCGTTCACTCGCCACCTTTGAAGACGACATTGACCTGACCACAGGCAGCGTGTCGGGCGTGACACTGCGCGGTGACTCGCTCTCTGTGTGGCGGGAGTTTGATATGCCCTATCGTTCAAGCGGCGGCTCACAACAAAACACTGCGCTGCGACTTGGCTGGAACAACTCGCCGGCTGGGAAGGACAGCACTCCGCGATGGCCCGCACGCTTTACGGTCGCGCTCTCCGACTCCCTGTCGGGTGCCCTCCAACTCACCGGCAGCAGCGCCGTCACGCTGTCCATGTTCTACACCGACCAGACACCGGGCGCCCGGAAATCGGACCGCGACAGCAGTGCGCGTGATAGCGCGCGTGACAGTACGCGTGCCGCGGCCCCCAAGCCACCGGCTGCGGCGAAGAAGCCCAAGCCAGCCAAAGACACCACGCCACCCGATTTATCGGTGGAACTGACGGATGCCGCCGGTAACACGGCACGTGTGCCGCTGTCCAGCTTTGGACCGGTGCGCCGACCCATTGAGTCATTCATTTACCGTCGCGCCGGTCGAGACGCGCAACGCTTTTCGGCGCGCTATGAACAGGTGTTGCAAACATACGTGATGCCGCTTGGCGATTTCACACGCGTCAACAGCGCGTTCAATCCGGCCTCGCTCAAAGAAATAAGATTGGTGTTCGACAAAACACGCGTGGGTCAGGTGCACGTGGATGACATTGGCATCACACGTATTCCCTGACCCACCGTTTACACACTGGCCCGCGCGATTATTTGGGCGGAATCGCCGCCATGCATTCAATCTCAACCTTGGCATTGGGCACCACCAACGCGGCAATCACAACCGTCGAGCGGGCCGGCGGCGAATCGGGGAAGAACGAACTGTAGACCTCGTTCATGCCGCGAAAGTCGGCCACGTTCACCAAAAACACCGTGCACTTGATGGTTTGCGCCATGGTGGTACCGGCAGCTTCAAACACGCGCTTGGTGCTCTCGAGTGCAAGACGTGTTTCGTCCTGTATGGTGGCGTTGGGGTTGTCACGGCTCGTGCCCAGCTGACCCGATGCGTAAATCACGTCGCCATAGCGGATACCGGGCGTGAGCGTGGCCGACGCCCGCTGGCCTTCGGGAATGACGGGCGTGCGGGGGGTAATCTGTGCCGATGCGGACGACGACAGAACAAGGGTGAGCGCGAGCGCGATGGTGCAGCGCATTGATGGCCTCGGGGAGTGAGAAAGAAGGAGGGGGAAACGCTGTGCGTTAACCTTGACCCGTAGCAGATGAGCTGGCAATCCCTCGGCGCCGATTGCGCTCGGGGAATCACCACACCAACTTCGCTAATCCTACCGCCTTTTCCCGGAGTATGTTGAGCGTGACGGTATCCGACGACGGCCTCAAGCCCTTGCCAGGCGCGAACGACAGCGAGTCGCTGTTACCGCGTCGAGATTTTCTTCGTATCGCTGGCCTCGGCGCCGGTGCAATGATCGGCGGGGCGCTGCCCAGCCCGTTTGTGGCCACGGCCCACGCCGCGTCGTCCACGCCGTACGTAAAAACACGCTCCGATGCCGGCCACACCGTGATTATCGGCGCCGGTATCTGGGGCAGCTCCACCGCGCTCGAGCTGTGCAAGCGCGGCGAGCGTGTGACGGTGATTGACATTTACGGCCCAGGCAACTCGCGAGCTACCAGCGGCGACGAGACGCGTGGTATTCGCTCGTCATACGGCGACCGCGGTACCAGCAGCGAGCTGTGGACCGAGTGGGCCCGTCGTGCAATCACACACTGGCGAGAGTTTGACGAGCAGTACGCCAAGGATTTCAATACGCGGTTTTTCATGACCACGGGTGACATTATCCTGCGCACCCGCGATGAATCGTTTTTGCAGAAAACGCGCGAGGTCTGGACCAAGCAGGGTGTGTCTTTTGATACGCTCGATCAGGACGAAGTGCGCAAGCGCTGGCCGCTCATCAACCCTGACGGCATCACGGTGGGTGTCTACGAGCCAGACGCCGGTGTCGCCCGGGCGCGTCACGCCACGCAAGCCACCGCCGCAATCGCGGCGCGGATGGGTGCCACGTTTATCACCGGTCGCGCCACGCCTGGTCCCACCACAGGTGGACGCATGGAGTACGTCACGCTCGACGACGGGACACGTATCGGCGGCGACGCCTTTGTCTTTTCGTGCGGACCCTGGTTGGGCAAAGTGTTTCCCGAACTGCTGGGCAACCGCATTCGCATTCCCATGGGTACGGCCTGTTACTACGGCACGCCGCCGGGCGACAACCGATTCAGCTTTCCCAACATGCCCAGCTGGAACTTCCCCGGCGTGACGGGCTGGCCGGCGTTGCCGGTAGACAATCGTGGTTTCCGTGTGCGTGGAGGTGCGGCACCGCTGCCCACGCCACCGAATCCGATCAAGGAAAAACTGCCCGAGCCGGCCCGCCCCGCGCCGGCCGATCCCAACAATCAGGATCCCGATTTGAGCGTGCGTTGGGTGGGCCCCGAACGGCTCGAAGGTTCGCGCCGGCTGCTGCAGCAGCGCTTCCCGCTGCTGGCGGAAGCGCCGCTGCTGGAAATCCGCACCTGTCACTACGAGAGCAGCATCAATCGTAACTTTATCATTGATCGCATTCCTGGTGCGCAGAACGCCTGGGTGGCTGGATTGGGTCAGGCCGAAGGCTTCAAGTTTGCCCCCATTGCCGCACAGTATGTCGCGCAGCGTGTACTGGGAGACGAAGGTGATCCGGAGCTGGCCAAGGCGTTTGCCATGCCCACCGATTCGTACTCTCCATCGGGCACCTCGGGTGCCGAGGAAGAAGAATGACCACATCACCCACGCTGCACGCGCGGCGTATCGTGCTCGTGAGTGCCCTCAGCGTGGCCGCTGCGCCACTTTTGGGCGCGGTTGGGGCAGCAGTGTCAAATGCCGGGATTCCCACGCCACAGACGCTCTACGCGCAGCAGACGCCGGTACGCCCGGCCTCGGCCAGCACACCGGTCAACGATCTGCCCAATCCCTACCGCACCGTCGAAGGGTGGGCCAAACTGCCCGCCGGCCGCACCTGGGGCTCTACCAGCGCCGTAGGTGTCGATCGCGACGGCGTGAGCATCTGGGTGGCCGAACGCTGCGCACAGAACAGTTGTGTGGGCAGCGACCTCGATCCGATTCTCAAGTTTGACAGCACCGGCACGCTGGTGAAATCGTTTGGCCGAGGGCTCATCAACTGGCCGCACGGGTTGTACGTGGACTTTGACAACAACATCTGGGTGGTGGACGGTCGCGATAACACGCCGCCGCGCACGGCCGGCAGCACCACGGCGCCAGCAGCGCCGGCGCAGGTCATGGGACATCAGGTGCACAAGTTCTCGCCCGATGGTGAACTGCTGCTGTCGCTGGGCGCGAAAGGTGGCTCGCGCGACGGCAGCTTGTTTTTCTGGCAGCCCAACGCGGTGTACGTCACGCGCGAGGGTACGATCTTTGTGGTGGAAGGGCACTCCAGCAACTCGTCGTCCAACGCGCGGGTGCTCAAGTTTGACCGCACTGGAAAGCTGCTCACCACGTGGGGCTCATGGGGCACCGGCGCCGATCAGTTCGATCAGCCGCACGCGCTGGCCATGGACTCACAGGGGCGCCTGTTTGTGGCCGATCGCGGCAACGACCGCATTGTGATTTTTGATCAGAATGGCAAACGGCTCGACACCTGGTATCAGTTCTCGCGCAACAGCGGGATCTGGATTGCGCCCGGCGATACACTCTATGCGGCCGATTCGGAGTCGGGATCGATTGAACCCAGCCGGCCGGAATGGAAGCGCGGGATTCGCGTGGGCAGCGCGAAGAGCGGCGAGGTGTGGTGGTTTATTCCGGATCCGATTGAGCAGACGCGTAACACCAGTGCGGCCGAAGGGGTGGCGGTGGATGCGCGCGGGAATGTGTACGGTGCGGAGGTAGGGCCACGGGCGTTCAAGCGGTACGTGAAGCGATAGGGTTGGTGCTGGTTGGATTGAGTGCACGACGTGCGGGCACCGTTGGTGTTGTGTTCGGCGTGCGAAACGTGCGAGGCTTTAAGGCCATAGGGCCTCAGGGCACTTTGTAGCCGTAGCGACGACTCAGCCCACACCGCGCGGGCACCGTTCGGCGTCGGCCACCGTCAACGCAGTTGCTGTCCTGAGTCGTCGCTGCGGCCAATATGTGCCGTGAGGCCTTGTGGCCTTAAAGCTTCGTTTAAGCCGTAAAACGGCCATGAGCACCATTCGCCCTCAACAGCGCAGCCGCACCAACGGCCATTCTCAGCACCAGCCAACGCGCGGTTGCTGCTCTGTGCGGCCTACGAAACGTGCGAGGCTCTAAGGCCATAGGGCCTCAGGGCACTTTGTAGCCGTAGCGACGACTCAGCACACACCGCGCGGGCACCGTTCGGCGTCGGCCACCGTCAACGCAGTTGCTGTCCTGATTCGTCGCTGCGGCCAATATGTGCCGTGGGGCCTTGTGGCCTTAAAGCTTCGTTTAAGCCGTACAACGGCCACGAGCACCACCCGTCCCTGCCGGCGGCAGCGCTGGCTGCTGCGCTAGCACGCGGCGGTGCCGCTGGCAACCGCGCAAGCACGCAGCGCCAGCGCACCCAGCCGGCTACCGCCTCGGCAACCGCAGCGCCACCAACGACGGGCTCGACCCCGCACCCGTGGCAAACACGATGTACTGCTGCCCCTTATGCAAAAACGTCATCGGCACCGCAGTTGTCTTGGACGGAATATCAACCGCGCCAACCTGCTCGCCCGTAGCCTTGTCGACCGCAAACAGCTGTGGCGGTTGCCCCGGCACGCCACCACTGCGACCGGTGCCGTAAATGACCAGCGACTTGGTGGTAATCACCTGCGCCTGCCCTGTAGACGAACGCGGTGGCAGCGTGACACCGGCAAAGATCGGATCGCGGCTGGTGGTTGGAATAAATCCGCCGTTGGGAATCCACCACGCTTTGTCACCGCTCTTCATGTCGTACGCCGTCACGCCACCCAGCTCGCGCGGCTTCATGATGGACACACCGCCGAGCTGCGACGCACCGGCTCGACCTTCAAAGCCACCGCCACGCGTTCCGCCCGCGACGTAGCCCTGCGGTGGAGCAAGCGCACCGGCCAATCCACAGTTGTCACGCGGTGAGCTGTAGTTGAACTCTGAGCACGGATCTTTTTGCAGCGCGATCGTGCTGAGCGTGCTCTGCGAGGCCACATACAACATGCCCGTTTCCGGATCGATGGACGCACCGCCATCGATGTTCACGCCACCCGCCGCACCCGGTGCATACCACGAGCACGACACACCGGTGGGCGATGAGCCGTCGGTGAGCACGGCCGGAATGTAGTATTTGCCCATGCGACAGCGCTGGGCGAGCTTGAGCGCCGAATCGCGAATGGCCGGTGTGTAATCAATGAGATCGTCGGCTTCCAATCCCTGCTGCACATACGGTGCAGGTTTGGTGGGAATGGGCTGCGTGGGCGCCGTCTGCTCACCCGGAATATCGCTTTGCAGGACCGGCTGTTCTTCAATCGGCCAGATGGGTTCACCCGTCGCGCGATCAAACACATACAACCAACCCTGCTTGGTGGGCTGCGCAATGATCTTGCGCGCACGGCCGTCAATGGTGACGTCCATGAGATTGGGTGCCATGGGTGTGTCGTAATCCCAGATGTCGTGATGCACCATCTGGAAATGCCACTTGCGCTGCCCGGTCTTCACATCGATCGCCACCAGACTGTTGCCAAACAGGTTGTCGCCCGGCCGATGTCCGCCGTATTCGTCCATGAGCGGCATGCCAACGGGGATGTACACGAGGCCGAGCTCGGGATCGGCCGAGTACGTGGACCATGCGTCGTTTTTACCAACGCCTTCATCGCCGACCTTTGATCCGTTCTTCCAGGTATCCGCACCGTATTCACCGGGCTGCGGTATGAGATTGAAGCGCCAGAGCTGCTTGCCGGTGCGCACATCAAATCCGCGGATGTAGCCTGGGATGTTGCGAATGCGAATGGGGTAGTAGCCATGAATGGACGAACTGCCAACAATGATCACATCGCCCACAATGATGGCCGGCGAGCTGTTGGCGATCTGTCCGAGTTCAGGATCAATACCAACCGTGCCGTCAGCGCCCGTCTTGGTAACCGGATCCCACGTCTCACCCGGACGTGCGCGACGCGCCGGTGCGGCGTCGGAAATAATGAGCGGGCCTGAATCATCGACGGCCAGTGGCACAATGGGCAAATCGAGTCCTTCCATCAAATCCACCACGCCGTTCTTGCCAAAGGCAGGATCGGGCAATCCGGTTTTTGCATCGAGCGACGCCATGTGATAGCCGGGCGTTACCACAATCACGCGTTCGGTTGCACCCTCGTTCCAGTACGCCAGTCCACGTCCGGCAAACTGACGCGCGGCCTTCTGCCAGCGAATGCCTTCGTCAAGGCGCCACATCCACAACGTTTCGCCGTTCTCCGGATTGATGGCCGTGGCGACGCGACGTGTTGAGGCGACGGTAAACAAGCGACCGTTCGCGTACAGCGGCGTGGTGCGATAGTACTCGTCGGGGCCAAAGGTGCCGGCGTTCCACTGCCAGACCTGCTCCAGCGAGTTGAAGTTTTGCGCGTTGATCTGATCGAGCGAAGAGTAGCGCGTGCTCCATGCGTCCCCTCCCCAATACCGCCATTCACCCGGCACATTGCCGCGCACCTTGGTGACCTGTTCTGCCTGGGGAAGCGCCGCGTCACCAGTCTGCGTGCGCCAGATGACCAGACTACCGAGTGCCACGGCTCCGAGCACCAGCGGAATGGCCGAACGAACAAATGGACGTCGTGATGTCATAGCACGTACTCTCGAACGGGAGGGGGAAATGCGGAGGGAGAAAGCAGCACACCAACCTTTCGGCCGATGTGATCAGGCAACATGCAGACTACTGCTTCACGGAGGTCGCAGGCAGCACAATGGTGATGGCGTCCAGAACCGCGGTGTCGGCCGTCAGCGCTTTGCGGCCAGCGGGCATGCCATTCATGCGGAGAATATACGCCAGCACCAGCGTGTACTCTTTTTCGGTGAGCGAACCCGGTTCCGTCTTGGGCATCTCGCTGCTGATGTACGCGTAGAGCGCGCTCAGCGGCTTGCCCACCCAGTTGGTGCGAAACGGTGCACCAGTGTGCGATTCCGCGCTGTGACACGATTGACAAAGGCCGGCGTACACGTCGCCGCCTTCCCGGGCCTGCATGGATGTGTACACGCCATCGGTGGTAGCCACAGCCGACGGCCGCGCCGAACCCGGCTGCGCAAAGGCCGCCGCTGGCGTGGTCAACGCCGACAGCAGGCCCAAGCTCGCCACCGCGATAACGGAGCGCACGGAGGTGCTGGAAAATTGTGACTTGATCAAACCCATCATGCGCAAATGGAATTAAAGAACCGATGATGCTGGCCGACACACGAGAGACGTGGCGCCGCGCCGGAGGACCGATAGACAAACGCTTCTGTGGAATGTGCGCTGTGAATCACGAAGAGGCCAGCGCCCAGAGTCACACGCAACACCCCACAGCAACCCGCCGCAAGGCACCCGGACCACGCTGACCGCTGAACGTTACGCAATCGGCGCGCTCGCCGCCGCCCTTCCGCGTCCGGACAGCCGGTCGAACACCCCCGACAATCCCCACGCCACGGCCGTGGCGACAGCCAGCAACAGCGCCACCCGCAACAGGCCCAGCCACAGCACCGATGACGACCCGGCAATCGTTAAATCGTGCGCCAGCAGCTCAGCGCCGCGCTCGGTCATCCAATGCCACGACGAATGGGCCACGAACGCCGAGAGCACCACCGTGAGCGCCATGGGACGCGAGACACGAGTCGCAACCGCCAGCAACACCGGTACGACGACCGCCAGCACAGCCAGTTGTCCGAGCTCGACGCCCACGTTGAAGGCGGCCAGTGACATCAGCAGATGTCCGCCGGCGAACTGCAACGACTCGCCCAGGGCAAACGAAAACCCGAACCCATGAATCAGCCCAAACGCAAAGGCCACCGGCCATCGACGCTCCAGCACTTCGGCTGGCCGGAGCATGTTTTCGATTGCCATGAACACGATTGACGCGGCGATGAGCGTCTCAACCAGCGGCGGAAACCACAACGCCTCAGGCGTAAAGCCAAACGCGGCCGTCGCCAGCGTGAGTGAATGCGCGACAGTGAACGCCGACACAATCGCCACCAGCGGACGCCATCTGCGCACCGGGATCACCAAACACAGCACGAACAAAAGATGGTCAATCCCGCCGAGGATATGCGTGAAGCCCAGAGAGAGAAATGTCCCGGCGGCCTGATACCAGCGCGGATCAAGTTCAATCCGGCCTGGGTCGCCGGCGTACTGAAATGCACGCTCGCCACCGTCGGGGAGCATCAGCCGCACGGTGCTGAGGGTGCGAATGCCCAGATGCGCAAGCTCGGGCTCAACGGCAAAGTGTGATGTCGCGTCGCTGATGGGGTACTGGAGTATGACATCGAGTAGCGCCTGCTCCCGCGTGATCCAGTTGAGCGCATTAACCGGCGCCTGGGTGCGATGCGCCTCCGTCACGGCCGAAAACGCCGTGTTGGCAGCGGAAAAGCTTTGGTCTGACGGCGATGCCAGACGAAACGCCTGCACGCTACCCACCGGCAGCTCGCGGCCATTCTCAAACACCCGGAGGCCCGGCTGCAGCCACACCGCAATGCCTTCACGCAGCAACGGAGTCACGCGCGTGAGATCGAGACTGCCATCGCGCAGCAACGGAAACTCCACGTCGCGCAGCGCCTCCAGCGGTACCCGCACCAGCAGCTGCAGCGTGGAATCTGACGGCCGGACAAACATGTTGATGGCCACGCGCTGCGGAATTTCGTGTGCCTGGCCACTCCGCACTGCGCTCAACAGCAGCAGCGGTGTCAGCAGCGCGAGCAGCAGCATCGGAAACCGGAGATGTCGCCGGATCATGGACTATCGGAGAGGAGATGCGCGCTTCGCTCTGGACGAAGCGCGTCGGATGGCGTTAGTTAGCTCTGATCGCAGATTGCAACCATGACGAAGTCGCAAGCTGTGGCACGTCGTATCCTACCCGTCGAACTTATCACGTCGCGCCGATCGGCACACGGTTGGCCACCCACTTTTGGAGTCCCTCGCATGCGATTGTTTTCCAAACCGGTGCTGGCCGGTTCGCTGGCGGCGCTCATTGCTGCCTTGGCCGTTGGTCAATCGGCCGTGGACGAAGCCATTGCCACGCAGGCGCAGGCGCCAGCGTTCGAAGTTGACCCATTCTGGCCCAAACCGTTGCCCAATCACTGGGTGCTTGGTTCGGCCATTGGCGTTGGCGTTGACTCACGCGATCACGTGTTCATTATCCACCGCGGCAACGCCACGCTGAACGCGCGCACCGAAGCGGGTTTGGTGTCCGATCCGCCCAGCGGTGAATGCTGCGCCGGTGCGCCGCCGGTGCTGGAGTACGATCCCGAAGGCAATCTGGTCAACTCGTGGGGCGGTGAAGGCGAAGGGTATACATGGCCCCAGTCCAATCACGGCATTTCCATTGACGCCAACGACAACATCTGGATTGGTGGCAACGGGGCCAACGACTCGCACATCCTCAAGTTCACGCGCGACGGCAAGTTTCTCGCGCAGTATGGTGAGCCCGGACGCGCGGCCAACAGCAAAGCGATGGATGCGTTCGGCCGGGTGGCCAAGATCTCGTTTGATAACGCGGCCAATGAAGCCTACATCTCCGATGGCTACGGCAACAAACGTGTCGCGGTCATTGACATGAGCACGGGCGCCATCAAGCGCTACTGGGGCGCGTACGGCAACGTGCCAAGTGACAGCAACCTTGGACCGTACAACCCGGATGCACCGCTGGTGCAACAGTTCCGCAATCCGGTGCACTGCGCCGAACCCACGAACGATGGCCTGGTGTACGTGTGCGACCGTCCCAACAATCGCATTCAGGTGTTCCGGAAGAACGGCACGTATGTGAAAGAAGTGCAAGTGTTGCCGCGCACACTCGGTGATGGCTCCACGTGGGACATCTCGTTTTCCGGCGACGCGGCGCAGAAATACCTGTATCTCGCCGACGGCAAGAACATGCGCGTGCACATCATGGACCGGCAGTCGCTTGAAGTGTTGACGTCGTTTGGTGATGGTGGCCGTCAACCTGGTCAGTTCTTTGCCGTACACAGCATCGCGACCGACTCCAAGGGCAACATCTTTACCACCGAGACATACGAGGGCAAACGCGTTCAGCGCTTTGTGTACAAAGGTGTGCGCCCGGTCACCAAACGCGATCAGGGAACGGTGTGGCCAACGGGGCGTGAGTAAGCGTACACGCGGCCACATCGTCACACACAACGCGTCACGCATCGTCCTCGGCAAGTGACAGTCCCGTTTGATCCGTAGCGCAGCATGGCGCATGCAACACGCGCCGGCGCAGTGACTTAACTGTCATGGCTGCGCCTGCACCTGATGCGGGCACAGCTTATGCACCCTGAACATCTGACGCGCCGAACGATCATGTTCGGCGCCCGCAGCCCGGATTGACGATTGACGCCCGGTCAGTCCGAGGCAACACCGCGTCAGAGTCAGGAGTGCACCATGCGCCTTAATCGTGTGACTGTTTTGGCGATGTTCCTCGTGTCCACCGTCGGTGTAACCGACACATTGCTCGCGCAGCCCGGCCGAGGTAATGGTCGCGGCAACGATCGGGGCAACGGCCGCAGTAATGACCGCGATGACGATCGCCGCGACGACCGATCAGACAAACGAGGCCGGGAGTCGGGCAGAAATCTGTTCAGCTGGTCTGGTGTGGTAGACCGTGAAGTGACACTCGTCATGCGCGGCCGCGATTTGCAGGTGCGCGGTGAGCGTGGCGTATTTGCATCCCGCGCTGACCGGCCCCGCACCACCGGTGCGTTGCCGCGCACCGATGGCGACGTTCGCGTACGGGTGCTCGATGGACGCGGTCAGGTTGTTGTCCTGCAGCAGCCCAGCGCGCGAAACAACTACACCACCATTGTGCGTGTACGTGACCCGCAGGGTGGCGACGATCGATATCGGATCTCCGCCAGCTGGGAGCCCGACGCACGCGGCGCGCAGGGACGCGGCGATGATCGTGGCCGCGACAACCGCGGTGATCGCGACGACGACTGGGGCTGGGGTCGAGACAATGATGACGACCGCAGCCGTAGTGGCACGACCGATCGCGGTGGTATCTGGGGCGTTCTGAATGGCGGAGCTGGGCGCGACAACGACCGCAACCCGGACAGTCGATACAACCAGGGCGTGCGTTTCACCGGCGTGATTGATGACGTGGTCGATTTGCGCATTCAGGGACGCCGAGTGGAGGTGGTCGAGCGAAGCGGCGGCCGTACACGTGATGTGCGCAGCACCTTTGACGGCGTACTTCCCAGCCAGCCGGTGACCGTGCAAATCGCGCGTGCCGACGGCCGCGGCAATGTTAGGGTTGTGCAGCAGCCATCACGTCAGAACGGCTACACCGCGATTGTGCGCGTTGAGGACCGCAGTGGTGGTGCCGCGCGCTACGATCTGAACGTGCGTTGGTAGTGCCGGATCTCGTGGCCGCGCCGGGCGCGATGGTAGCGCCGGACGAGGTGGACGCGTGAGGCTGCAAAACACTGTCCGGACGCGCGTTCGCGTCCGGGCAGTGTCGGCATCATCAAACGCAGGCTACCGTCCAGGCAGCAGCGGCATCATCAAACGCAGGTTACCGTCCAGGCAGCAGCGGCATCATCAAACGCGCGACACCGACGTCCACGTCCATCGTAATGCCACTCGTACTGGCGCGCGTCAGCGCCCACTGCCACCACTCGCCTGCCGCGTCTCCCGGTAGCGGCATCGACTCGCTTGCTGCCGCAACATGCAAAGCGACCACAGCCTGCGCGCGCTCAACCTGTACGTCTATACGTACGTTGGGACGCAGCTCGCTGTAAACGGACGCGATGTGTTGCAGCATCGCCAGGACAATGAACATGAGCGTTTGCGCATGCGCCGACGACATGGAGGCGTCGGACTCGACGTCGGGCAGTTCACCGGCGAGTGTACTGCCGCGTGGCAACAGCGGGCGTCCGTAGCGTACAACGCGAGCAAGCCATGGCCCGAGCGAACCAGACCGCGACGGAGAAAGCATCTCGTCCCCTTCGACGGTACGGAACGCGCGCACATCCTGTCCGAGCGTGCGGAGTTCGGTGGCAATCTTTCGTAGTGCGCCACCCGTTGCGCTCCCCGTCGTACCCATGGCCGCTTATAGCTCCAGAACATCCACACGCCAAGAGAGCGCGCTGGCCCGTCCCCCCACATCATGCTCC
>JBBSPO010000096.1:0-12664 GCA_038258695.1 Gemmatimonadales bacterium
CGTCACCGGCAGGTTTGCCGGGTGAGAGCATGTCACCAATCGACCCGCATCCGGCGAGCAGCATCAAGGCCGAGGCTGCGGCGAGTCGCCGCAGCAAAGTATGTGTTGAGCGCATGTTGGTCGGCCTCAGAAGCGGGAGATGATGACGAGACCGAGGGAGAAGCCAGTGAAGTTGGCCTGCTGGCTGTCTCGTGCGTTTCCTCTGGCGTTCACCGATCCGAGCGTACCGCGGGCAAATGGCTGAAAGGCGAGCATGCCAATGCGCTGTGAAAAGCCGAGTGTGGCCGAACCGCTGGTGACTCCCGACGTTGGCAGTCCTTCGTCGACTTCCAGTCCAGTGTGATAGCGTCCGTCGGCCGCAAAAATCACGTCGGTACTGCGGGCGATGGGCACCGTCGTTCGCACGCCGCCGTCAAAATAGGCGCCGCTGGAGTTGTCGACGGTGATGTCGTCCCGCGAAAAGTTGGAGCGATAGCGAGCGGCCGTCCAGAGCACGAAGTCACGCACGCGTGGCAATCCAAGCGCCAGCTGGGCGTCGGCCGAAAACACCGGTCCGAGCCGCACCTGTGCAATGGGCACCGTACCGGACGGGGCGCGCAGCTCGTCGGTCTGGAAGAAGTCGCCGGCGGCGGTAATAGAGAGGCGGTTGTCGCCAATGAGCCGGTCGAGACCCAGTGACGCGCGAATCACGCCACCGGGTTGGAAATCGGCGCTGGGTGCTCCGGCAATCAGTGCAGCCACCGGTTGGTAGCTGCCGCGATGTTCGTACGCCACACCAGCCGCCACAGCCCACGGTCCAACCGATTGCGCTGAAAGCAGACCCACCGTACCACTCGGTCCGGCTCCAATAGGCGACGCGCCGAGTGCGAGTGCCGGCGCCGATAGCACGCGTACCGCCGTGAGTTCGAGCGCGCTCAGCTCAGTCTTGCCGGTAGGCGCGTTGAGGCCGACGGTGAAAATGAGCCCGTCGTCGAAAAAGCGTCCGGTCGTTCGTACCCGAACATCACTCAATCCTGACAGGGTGGCCGTGCTGGACACGTTCGAGGCGCCTGACGTATAGCCAACTTCGCCTGAGGAGTAGACGGTGGTAATGTCCATTGTCCAACTACGTCCCAGCGGCATGGAGGCGGCTACGGGGAACGAGATCTGTGTGGCCGAAGTAATGCGCAATGAATCCTGCCCGACAAGCGGCGACTGGAGCAGTCCGCCGTCGCCAAACTCAATGCGCTCAAAGACGCCGCCGCCACTGAGGGCGCGCAGTCCGACCAGTCGGTCCTGCGCCGAGGCGTTGCCTGCCACGCACAGCGCGGCGGCGCCCGCGAGCAAATATCGGCGGGCGCTCATGGACGTGTCACCGTGATAAGCACGATCGCTGCCGTGGTGGGGAATCCGGGGTCAGCAGCGCCGCCGGTGTTGCGCAACGCCGTGGTGATCTGGCTGAGTGGGCGATTGATGCCGTCGAGTGCGTTGCCCACGGCGGCCTCACGTGAGCGCAGTCCGGGAATCGCGATCGGCAGGTTGGTGCCGGTTTCGGATCGGGCCCGCACCTCCTGCGCCCGGGCACCTGCCTGCACAAACGAGGCATCGAGGCGCTGCGCACGCCGAAACTCGGACGCGGCCGTGCGATAGTCACCCGCATACTCGGCCTGAATGCCCTCACCGTACGCCAGCAGCGCGGTGATGTTGTTGGTGGGGCGTTGTTCAATCGCCGCACGTTCGGCGGGCGTAAGCGTCACGCCCAACGAGGTGAGGATGCGAAAGACCAGCGCCTTTTCCGCATCGAGAATGTCGGCCAGTGGTGCCGTGGCATCGATCGCCTGCTCCACCGTGCCGAGCTCCACGTCGGCGAGTCGCACACCAAGTCGCAGTCCGCCATCGTTTGGCAGCTCGTCGAGCGCACCAATCACGAGGCGGCGTGCGCTCACCAGCCGACCAACCCGAGGGGCTGTGGCCGCATCGACGCGTCCCGATGCTGCCAGATCGAGTTCGCGCAGCACATCGCCCAGTCGGGTGCGTTCCACGAGGGTGAGCTGGCCGCTGCGGGCCAGATCCGTGGTGATGAGGTCAGCCAGCGCGTAGCTGAGCGGCGTGAGTTTGGAGTCGGTGCCGCTCACCGCGAACGGTGGCACGCCCAGCGCCTGACGGTTGAGTACGCCGGTGGATCGTTCTGCCGCCAGTGCAGCCGAATCGGCGGCTGACGGTGTCGGTGTGCTGGTGGGACGGATCCCGCTGCTGCATCCCGTCACGAGAACGGCCGCCAGCAACGATGCCGTACTGAGCACTGTGCGCGGCAAGCGGTCGCGCCAACGTGACGCAGGCGGCGTGTTGGCCAAAACTGAACGAGAGGTGTGCACGGGAGGGAGAGTGCGGGAAGGAGCGCCGACCTGGGAGTGTCGCTGCGACGCACAAAGTGTGTGGTATGGCGAGAAAGACAATCTCGACTACGCTGTCAACTTGTGGCGTGGGACGGGACGACGTCAAGAATCGTGACAGTGAACGGGTTAGGTTCTCAATGACTCAGCGACGCGGCGCACGCCTCGGCGAAGGCCGTGGTACGACTCTGTAACGGACCAATGTGAGATTATGAAAGTTGGTATTGTTGGCGCAGGACATGTGGGCAGCACCACGGCGTACGCACTCACCATGCGGGGCAGTGCGACAGAGATCGTGCTCTCCGATGTGAACGCCGCACGCGCGGCCGCGCAG
Source organism: Gemmatimonadales bacterium (assembly GCA_038258695.1). Taxonomy (GTDB): domain Bacteria; phylum Gemmatimonadota; class Gemmatimonadetes; order Gemmatimonadales; family Gemmatimonadaceae; genus JAABRT01. Next base: position 2,707 of record JBBSPO010000096.1, read on the forward strand.
GCCGAAGATGTGGCGCACGCGGTGCCGGTGGCGTTTCCGGTACGCGTCACCGGTGGCGAAATCGCCGACATGCGCGACTTCAACATTGTGGTGCTGGCGTGCGGCCCCAGTATCGCCCCGGGGCAGAATCGACTGTCCATTCTCCAGAAGAGCACGGACATTTTCAAGAAAGTGGTGCCGCAGGTGATGGAAGTGGCGCCCAATGCAATTCTGATTGTAGCAAGCAATCCGGTGGATGTGATGACGCACGTAACCACCATGGTATCAGGTCTGCCTGCCGAGCGAGTTATTGGTTCCGGCACGCTGCTGGATACGCTGCGGTTTCGCGCGCAGCTCAGTGCACATCTCGGCATTGCTGCGTCGTCGGTGCAAGCCTACGTGTTGGGCGAGCACGGCGACAGCGAAGTGCTGGCGTGGTCGAGCGCTCGCATAGGCGGGTTGCCGCTGAGTGAAGTGTCGGAACAGCTGTCGCGTCCACTGACCAAAGAAGTGCGCGAACGCATTGATCAGAATGTGCGACAGGCCGGCTACCGCATTCTCGAGGGAAAGGGATTCACGTCGTTTGGTGTGGCGGCGGGAATCGCACGTATTGTCGATGCGATCCGCGATGATGAACGTGTGGTGCTGACGGTGAGCGCACGTACGCCCAAGGTGGCGGGGTTCACCGATGTTGCGCTGTCACTGCAGCGCGTGGTGGGACGGGCGGGCGTCACGCACACGCTTGAGCCGGATATGAATACGTCAGAGCTGGAACAGATGTCGCAGAGTGCACGGATTATTCGCGAGGCGACATCGCAAATCGGGTTTTAGGTGCCGGAACCGGATGGCTCATCGTGAGTCGCCGGGTGCGTCCATTCTTTGCGGGAGTTTGTATGGGTCAGTTGCTACTGGCGATTTTTGTTGGTGTTGTGGTGAATGCAGCACTGGTATTTGGCGTGCAGTCACTGATCACGCCGATGAACCCGGTGCTTTTGTTGGTGGCGTACGCAGTGGGCGCCTTTGCTGGCGGTTTCGCGGCCACGAAAATGGCCCCGCGGCGTGGCCTCATGCCGGCGTTGGTCGTCGGTCAGATCGCGCTGGTGCTGGTGCTCTGGAACGTGGTGTCCAGCGCGCAGCCCGTGCTGATCATTCTGGCCGGTTTACTGATCCCGATTGTCGCGGCGTGGTTTGGTGGCAAGTCAGCGCATGCACGGGGCGGCATGAAATAAGCGCAGCGTGCAGGCAAAGGTTTACGGTGGCGGGGCAGATTCAGTGATCCCGCCAGCGTCTCGCACGCGCTTTGATTCGGCCTGCTGGCCTGCGCTCCGTACCAGTCCGATTCCACCCAGCGAGACGCCGGCACCAATCCAGAACGGCCACGACAAGTTGGACACCAGCGCAATGCCACTGGCGGTAAAGGGACCAATTACGCGACCCAGCGACGCCGCACTCTGATAGGCGCCCAGGGCCGCCCCACGCTCGTGTGGGCCGGCCAGGCCGGCAACGAGATTTCCAAAGGTGGGGTTGAGAATCGCCGATCCAACGCCAAAGACGCCGAGCGCGACGAGCAGTGGCGCGAGCGTCGTCGAAAAGGGTACCGCGAACATGCCTACACCCGCCAGCACAATGCCCGCCTGCGCCAGTGTGTACGCGCCAAAGCGTTTGGTGAGTGGCCCCGTGAGCCACACCTGCACGATCACGCTGACAATGCCAACAAACATGTAGACCCAGCCGAGCGTGCGTGGTCCCATGCCGAGATCTTCAGCTGCCCAGAGTGCGAGCGTGCTCTGCAACATGGCCACGGCCGCAATCACCACGATTGTGGTCACGAGGACCTGTCGCAGTCCGTCGCGCGTGAAGTATTCGGCCAGCTTGGGGCGCGGACGAGTGCGCGATGTCTGTCGCGTTTCGGGCGAAAGTGATTCGGGCAGTCGGATGAGTGTCAGTACAAATGCAAACAGCGACATGACTGCGGCGCCCCAGGCCACACGCACGAGGCCGTCGCCCGCAGCGTCGTTGCCGGCGAGCAGTCCGCCCAGTGCCGGACCGGCGATGAACCCAAGTCCAAATGCTGAGCCCAGCAGTCCAAGCGCCTTGGGGCGCGTGGCGTCGGTGGTGACGTCGGTGGCGTACGCGTAGGCGGTGGCCACGTTGCCGGCGGCCAGGCCGGCGGCCACACGCGAGAGCCCGAGCGTGAAACCGGAGTCAGCAAACGCCAGCATCACCGAGGCGGCCGCGTTGCCGAGCAGGGTGATGAGCAACACCGGACGTCGGCCAATGCGATCGGAGAGTGACCCCCAGATTGGTGACCCGACGAGTTGGCCGAGCGAGTAGAGCCCGAGAAAGAAGATGACCGAGGCCGGGTCCACGCCGGTGCGTTCCGCGTAAAACGGGAACACCGGAATGATCATTCCGAAGCCAATCAGGTCCAGAAAAACGATGATGAAGAGTGTGAACATGGGTGCGCGAAGGCTAAGGCACGGGCCGCGCGTTTCCTACTCTCACGCCGGGTGCCGCCTGGATCCTGCGATTGTCACCCCCCGACGCGATATTGCAGGCTGACATGACCCTGCACACATACTGGTTGTCTGATCTGAATGCGGTGGCCGACCAGGCCGCGGCGATCTTGCGCACGTCGCCGTCCAGCGCCGATCCGTTTGCGCCGGACGTACTGGTGGTTGGTGGACGAGGCGTGGAGCAGTGGCTGCGTCGCGCATTGGTGCAACGACTGGACATCCTGACCAATGTGCAGCTCTGGTCGCCCTCCCGATTGGTGAGTGATCTGCAGCGATGGGCGGTATCTGGTACGGGGGGCGGTGCGTCCCGCCTGACACTGGCCGTGCTGTCGGCTGTGTCGCACGATGCGTCGCTGTTGCCAACGGAGTTGCAGCACCTGAATGAGCGGGTGGCAGGTGATCACGCGGCGGCCGGTCCGTTGTTGTTGTCGTGGGCCTCGCGCATGGCGCGTACCTACGAGCAGTACAGCCTCTATCGCCCCGACTGGTTGCAGTTGTGGGAGGCTCAGGGCGATACGGGTGCAAGTGCCGGCAACTGGCAGGCGCGATTATGGCGCGCCGTGGTAAAGCATGGATTCCCGTCGGCCAATGTGCTCACCCAGACAACTGATCGGCTGCATGAGGCCAATACGCCGGGGCTCCCGCCACGTTGGACCGTGTTGCATCAGGGCCGATTGTCTCCTGCGCACCTGAAGTTGCTCACAGCACTGGCTGCACATCGGGAGGTGCACCTGCTCATACACGCGGTCACGCAGCCGCTCATGCGTTTGAGCGCTGTTGATCCCGCTACTGTTGCGCGGAACGGGCAATCGCTCGACGCGTTGCGTGAACAGCTGATTGCACAACAGCATGAAGTCACGAACCGTCTGGACCGGGTGCGTACCGATGGTGTGGTGTTGCTGCAGCGCATGTTATATGACGCCTCGCAGCCTGCGCATCAGGTCAGGGGTAGACCGGCTACGCGGCTTGTTGTGCACGCGGCGCCCGATGCAGCGTGGCCTGTCGCAACATCATTGCTGGAATCGGTACAACAGCACGCGCGCGCATCGGTGCTGGAACCGGCGCCCATGTACGATGTGGTGGAGCGGGGTGAACAGACCGACAGTTCGTGGCGCGTCTTTTCCTGTCACGGTGCACTGCGGCAGGTGGAAGTTGTAAAGGACGCGCTGCTGCACGCACTCAATCACGACCGCACACTACAGCCGCGCGACATACTCATTCTGACGCCTGACCCAACGCGTTACGTCCCGTTGCTGAACGCGGTCTTCCCGTTAGCAGGTGATCCGCAAAATCAAACACGCGCTCCCGGGTTGTCACTGCACGTGCAGGGGCGCACACCGCGCACCACTAATCCAGTGGCCGACGTACTGCTTCGCCTGCTCGCTCTGGCAAACGAGCGTGTTGCGGCAAGCAGCGTACTCGCGTTAATCGAGCGCGGCCCGATCGCGGAGCGATTTGCGCTCACACCAGCCGATGCACCAACCATTCGCGCATTGGTACGGGACGCTGGTGTCCGATGGGGCATTGATGATACCGATGCACAGCGCGAAGGACTCGGACTGGCCGACGAGGGCACGTGGCGCCGCGGACTGACTCGCATGCTGCTTGGCGTCGCTGTGCTGGACAACGTCACAACCGATGACGGGACTAGCGTCCATGTGCATGGACATGCACCAGTACCCGGACTTGAGGGTGAACGCGCGCTGCTGGCCGGTCGGGCAATCCGTGCCGTGCGTACAGTGCTGGAGCTCGTACAATCGGCCGCCACGCCTCGCGACATTCAAGACTGGCAGCAGTTTGTGCAACACGCGCTGGCGCTGCTGACAAGCGACAGCGGCGATACGGCCAGCAGCGCTACACGACTGCGCGACCTGATAGGCACGCTGGTACATGACGCGAACTTGTCGAACACATCCCGCCTGCTTTCGGCGTCAGGATTAGCGCAGCTGCTGGCACATCGTATGGACGAACCCGTTGCCACACCGGGCCAGCTGGGGGCCATCACGGTGGCACCGCTGGCCACAGGGTGGGTGTATCCAGCCCGTGTGATTGTACTGCTGGGACTGGACGACGACCGGTTTCCAGGGCGCGGCAGTACGCCGTGGTTTGACCAGATGGCCGAACAGGCAGAGGTCGGTGATCCCGATGAACGCGGTGAGCAGTTACAGACGGTCTTTGATGCACTGCTCAAAGCGTCTGACCAGCTGATCATTACGTATACCGGATGGAATCGCGCCGGGACCATGCGCTTGCCGCCCAGTGTACCGGTTGGTGCGCTCGAAGATCTGTTGCAGTCGGCGGTTCCGCTTGAGGACCGGGAATCGGTGTGGACGCAGTTGGTGCAGCGCGACATGCCGCTGCAACCCTTCAGTGCGCGTGCGTTTGCCGGCGCGTCAGCAGGTGGAGAGTCGTCGTACGATGTGATGTCGGCGGAGACGGCTAACGGTTTGCGCACCACGCAACCGGTAATGCCTTCGCCGGTGTCCACTGAAGAGGCATACACGACGTCTGCCTCGCGCAGCATAAGGATTCTTCCACTGGCAACCCTGCTGCGCTTCCTGCGCGCGCCGGCCGCTGAGATTCTGTCGCGACTGGGTGTGTGGAGCGACTATGACGATGTACAGATTGACGACGTACTGCCGATTACTCTCGATCGGCAAACAGAGTCGCGTGCGGTGGTAGAGCTGGCCGAAGCACAGCTGCACGCGCGCAATGTTGCGCATACAAAAGCGGCGCTCAAACACCGTGATGTCATGCCACCGGCGCGTCTGGGTGATGTGTGGCTCAAACAGGCTGAACGCCGCGCGAAGTTTCTGGTGGACCTCGCACGCGATGCAGTGGGCGTGACTGCGCTGGCAGCGCCGGAGGTGTACCGCGTGACGGTGGACCAGGTGATCCTAACCGGCGCTATTCACATGCGCTATGGCAACACCCTGCTCTTCCTGCGTGATGGCAAGAATGCTGACGTGCACCTCCTGAAGCCCTTTGTGACGCTGGCCTTTGCCGTGGCCGGTGGTGCACCGGTTACGCGGGCTGTCGTTGTAGATGCGGAGGGCCGTACCGAACTGCAGGCGCCTTCAAACCCGCTGGCCGTACTCAGTGAGTATGTCCAACTGTATCTCGACGCTGATCGCGATGTACCACCGTATGCGCCTCGCACATCACTCACGTTTGCGACGATGGTACAGACGGTCGACGAATCGGAGGCGCTATTCAAAGCCGAACAGGTGTGGGCTCCCTTAAGCGCAGATGCACGCGGTGAATGCGAAGATCATGGTAATGCCCTGTTGCATCACATCTCACCAACGCAGCGTGTGTCGTTTGCCACCGTGGCTCGCGCAGTGTACGAGCCCATGCTGGCGTCCATCGTGACACCATGAGCGAAGACACACTGGAGCGCCTGCTCGAGACACTCGATCCCGGCACGCATGTCATTGAAGCGAGTGCGGGCACGGGTAAAACGTGGACTATTACGAGTCTGGTGGCTGCGTCCCTGGCACTTGGTGCTGTGGCACCGTCGCGCATTCTCACCGTGACATTTACACGTGCGGCAACCGCTGAGTTGCGGGTACGCGTGCGCGAACGCATCGCTGAATTGGCCAGCGAGCTGGCCAATGAGCACACACACGACCCAGTTGCGCTGGCATTGATTGCGCACGCGGGCGGCGCATCTGCACGCGAAGTGTTGCAAAGCAGACTTGTGCACGCCCTCGCTGAATCAGACGCAATTGGTGTGGACACCATGCACGGTTGGTGCGCCACGCTGCTTGGACAATACGGTGATCTGCTCGGCCTCGACACGGCAGACGACGACCGCTCGGTGGCAACGCCTCCGGTGGCGCAGTTGACCGAACGCGGCGCGCTGATCGCATCCATGAAAGTCAACGATGCGCTCTGGCAAGGCTTTGCCACCCGGGCCGCGTCGGCTGACGGACTGCATCAGGTCGCGGCCGCGATACTGGCCGGTGTCTCGCGGGTGCGTGTGGTGGGAGCCGATGGCACCGTGCTCGATGAAGCGGCTTTGGCCGCGCGCTTTGAGAGTGTGAGCACACGTGTGATGTCGCTCTTTGACAGTCTGAGCGACGATTGGGCAGAAAACGGTGACCGCTACGTTCAAATGCTGCGCGCCGCTACCAGTGCCAAACAGATCAAGAACTGGCGCGAGGCCTGGATCGAATCACGCGCCCGCACCGTGAACACGCTGCTCTCGGGCTTTCCGGAACTGCTTGGCGCCGACGACAAGGCCATAAGCCAGCTGGTGCGTTTTGGCACTGCTGAACTCGCGCTGTGTGCGGCCAAGGGCCAGCCGCCATTTTCGCTGGGAGCGTTCAGCGATCAGGTCGAACAGCTGTGTGAGCTGCTGCCTGAGTTTGCGGCCACGCTTTCCGTCCCGCTGCGTCACTTTGTCAACGCTGTCACCGACGCGTTGCCTGCTCAGGCGCAGGACTTTGACGATCTGCTGCGATTGGTTGCCAGCGGTCTGCTGCGTGATCCACTGGTGGCGGAGCGCGTGCGGCGCAGTGCAGATCTGATCCTGATTGACGAATCGCAAGACACCGATCCCATGCAGTGGCGCATTTTCTCCACGCTGTTCCACGGTGCGTCACATCGGAAACGACTCGTGCTGGTAGGCGACCCCAAGCAATCGATTTACCGATTCAGAAACGCCGAAGTGGCCGTGTATCTGGCCGCGCGTGCCGCGGCATCAACTGCGCCGCACTCACTCAATACCAACTATCGAAGTGATCCGGCGCTGGTGCAGGCGGTAAATGCCGTGTATGCATCGGCGCCGGACGTGTTTGGTGACGACGTGGATTTTACTCCGGTGTTGGCGCACCGCACGCAACCAGAGCTGCACAGTGGAGTGATGGTACGCAGGCGAGACACAGGCCGCGATGTGGCACAGCTGACCGAGCCATTGTGTTTTGTGCGTGTACCAGCAGACGTTGTCAGTGATGGCAGCGGCATTCAGGCGGTGCGCGACGAAGTGGCGCACGATGTCGCGCGTCGCATCGCGACAATTCTCAGCGCGCCAGACGCAGACGCATTGTACCTCACGCGCCACGGTCAGGACGCAGAGCGCGTGAAAGCCCGGGATTGTGCTGTGCTCGTGACATCAAACCATCAGGCCCGTCAGATCGTGTCGGCTTTGCGTGCGGCTGGTGTGCACGCTGTCGCCGCCACACGGGATCCAGTGACGCAGTCCGCGTCGGCGCATGATGTGAGCGCACTGTTGCGCGCGATAGAATCGCCTGATGATCGCGCGCTGCTGCGTGCGTCTGCGCTTTCGGCATTGGTGCGTCCGGCCTTGGGCCTCACGCTGTCGTCTCCGCCGCAGGCCATGCTGGAAGCGCTGGATGGTGAACCCGGGCGCAAGTTGCACGACGCCGTGCGACGTGCCAATCCACGCTGGCGCACGCGCGGTGTGATGGACGCGTGGATTACGATTGACCGTGAGCTCGGCCTCTCGCGCATGATAGCCAGTACTCCAGACGCTGAGCGACGACTGACCGACGTGCGGCACCTGCTTGAGTTGCTGGCAACGCACGAATCGCGCACACAGTCGGCGCCGCCGCAGGTGCTGCGATGGCTGCAGGAACGCATGCAGGAACAGCGGCCCGATCAAACCATGGCCGATGAGTTGGAAGAACGCCTCGAATCAGACGAAGAGGCGGTTCGCGTGCTGACAACACACGCGAGCAAGGGGTTGGAGTTCCCGCTGGTGTGGGTACCGTTTGCGTGGGTGTCGCGCGCTGCACGAAGCCCCACGGTGCATCAGCCACTGGTACGCCGCTACAACGCCGAACATGAAGACATTGAAGGCGTGGTGCCCGTTGGCGATGGTAAACGCTCAAACAATCCGGTGGTAGTGGCTGAACACGAGGCGCTGCGGCTGGAGCAGCAGCGGTTGTTGTACGTGGCGCTCACACGAGCGCGCAATGGTTGCACGGTGTACGTGGGCGAACATACACGTGCTGGCAACTCGCCGCTTATACGGCTACTTGGCGATGATGTGAAAACAGCGTGGAACCGGGTGGAGTCACTGGCCGCAGATACTGCGAATGGGATTCGAGCTGAAATGCTGCAGGTGAATAGCGGTGCGGCGCCAGCGTCAGCGGTAACGGCCGCGTCCGAGGGTCGCTTGCGTGCGGCTGAGTGGACGCGTGGTACGGCGCTCGATACTCTGTGGCGGCGTGGCAGTTTTACGGCGCTTACGAGTGGCCGAGGCAGTGTGCGTGCATTGGCGCTTGATACTGTCGGTGTAGCGGTAGCGGAGCACGCAGCGGAACGTAGCGGTGATTTGCTGCTTGATGCGCAGTTGCAGCAATCAGTCAATGCGCTGTCCGAAGAAGAACGACGTGTAGACGGCGTGCACGATCCGGCCGCTGACGAAGGGGAAGACTTTACGGCGTTGCGCAAACCTGTGTCGTTGGCGGTAGAGCAGACTCTGTCCGGCAGCACTGCAGACGTGCGCAGCCGCCTGGCGTCGTTTCCGCGTGGTCGGGCAGCGGGTAACGCGATGCACGAAGTGTTGGAGCGGGCGCTGCACGCTGATGTTGCCATCGAGGGCTTGGGATTATTGGTGCCCGGTGCGCTCACGCGACACGGACTTGATACATCGCGCTTTGGCGACACGCTCAGGGAGGCGTTGTCGCTGGCGCTTGACGTACCGCTGTTCGGATTGAACGAACCGGCACCAACACTGCGCAAGCTGGCACAGGGGCAGACGTTCCCTGAACTCACCTTTGACTTTGCGGTGTTGCCGGGAAGGAACCGGGACGATGGATCGCAACCCGGGAGTGTATCGTCAGGCGCGCTCGCCCGGGTGTTTGCCGATCATCCGGGCGGTACTGTGACTCACGACTACGCAGCCATGATTGCGGCGCTTGATTTTGTACCGTTGCGCGGGATGCTCACTGGTGCAATTGACCTTGTGGCGAGCGTTGATGGTCAGTGGGTGATTGTTGACTACAAGTCCAACTATCTGGGAGACTTCTTGAGCGACTACAACGCGTCGTCACTCACGCACGCGATGCAGTCACATCACTACATCCTGCAGTATCATTTGTATCTGGTAGCGTTGCATCGGTATCTGCGATTGCGCTTACCAGCCTATGACTACGATCAACATGTGTTGGGCGCCGCGTACCTGTTTGTTCGAGGCATGGACCAGCGCAGTGCCGGCAGCGGCGTTTTCGTTGATCGCCCACCCAAGGCACGCATCGAATCGCTTGACGCGCTGTTTCGCACGGGAGAAGTGCAGTGAGTACGCTCGAACTGCTATCCGACCCACGCCTGGAGCAGTTGCGCTCAGCGGGAGTGCTGGAAGATGTAGATGTCGAGCTGGCGCTCTGTCTGTCAGGGTTGGTGAACAGTACAAACGCCGATCTGCGATTGGTCATTGCGCTGGTGTGTCGCGCACCGCGGGACGGACATACGTGTCTTGCCATTGATGACACCCA